>NZ_JAOCAT010000005.1:0-229139 GCF_029839485.1 Achromobacter sp. GD03932 | reverse complement strand
ACACGGTGATGAAGATCACGACGAGAATGGTCCCGACGTGGGCGTACTGGTACATGTCGTAGCGGCCTTTCAGCTCCTGGCCGATGCCGCCCGCGCCCACCAGGCCCACGACCGTGGCCATGCGCACGTTGCGGTCCAGGATGTACAGGGTGTAGCCGGTGAACTTGGGCATGACTTGCGGCAGCACGGCATAGGCCAACACGCGCGGCTTGCTGGCGCCGATCGCGGCCAGCGCCTCTTGCGGCTTGGCGTCGGCCGTCTCGATATCCTCGGCGTAGAACTTGCCCAGGAATCCCATCGAATGGATGGCCAGCGCCAGCACCCCGGCAATCGGCCCGAAGCCGTAGGCCAGCACCAGGAACAGCGCGCAGATCAGCTCGGGCATCGCACGGAACATGCTGACGATGGCCCGCGCCGCCACGTACAGCAGCCGGTTGGGCGCGTAATTGCGGGCGCTGCAATAAGCCAGCGGCACGCTGCCCAATACGGCCAGCAAGGTCGCCCAGATGGCGATCTCGAAGGTCTCGACCATCTTCACCGCCACCCGCCACAGATAGCCCAGCGGCTCGACCAGATAGGTCTGCGTGGACACCTCGTCTTCCATCTTCAGCGTGTGCGGATTCAACCGGCTTTCGGTCACCTGCAGCGTCTCCACACGGGCCAGCCACGGCAACTTGTCCGGATCGAATCCTTCTATGCGCGAGGTCTCGGTGCGATAAGAGACTTGCAGCGGGAACAGGTTGTCGGCCAGGGCACCCAGGCCCGCCGTGACCTGGGACTGCTGCTTCAGGCCCACCGCCGCCAGCGCGCCGTCCAGGGTCAGCGCCGCCATGCGGCCCATCTCGACCCGTTGGCCGGTGTAGAGGAACAACATCAGCGCCGCGATCACGATCAGCAGCGCGCGGGCGCCGTAAGGCGGATCCAGGCGCCAGGCCGCGTTGTCGGCCGGCGTTTTCAATGCCTGCGTGTTCATTGCGCGCCTCCCGCCGACAACACCGCCGGCCGGATCGGCCTGGCCGCGCGCGGCTCGACATGGCCGCGGCCCGCAAGATCGGCAGCGGCCGCGCCGCTCTCCGGCTGCGGGGCCTGATACAGGGCGCGGGCGGTGGCCTCATCGAACGCGCCCGCCGGTCCGTCGAACACCCTGACGCCATGGCGCAGCGCCACGATGCGGTCGGCGAACTCGCGGGCCAGATCGACCTGGTGCAGGCTGCACAGGACGGTCGCGCCGCGTTCCCGCGCCTGATTGCGCAACAGCTCCAGGATGTCGCGGCTGATGCGCGGGTCCAGGCTGGCCACCGGCTCGTCGGCCAGCAACAAGGCCGGGGCCAGCATGAAGGCGCGGGCGATGCCCACGCGCTGCTGCTGGCCGCCAGACAATTCGCTCACGCGGCGTTGCAGATGTTCGGGCTGCAGGCCGACTTCGCGCACCAGCTTGCAGGCCCGTTCGCGCAATTCCGCGGGGAAGCGCATCAGATAGGCGCGCCATGCCGGCAAGCCGGGCAGCGCGCCCGACAGCACGTTGGTCGCGACCGTCGCGCGCGACACCAGGTTGAAGTGCTGATGCACCATGCCGATCCGCGGCCGCACGGCAGCAAGCGTCGAAGGCTGCACCTGCGTGCCATCGACCCACACTTCCCCTTGGGTCGGCACGGTCAAGCCGTTGGCCATGCGCAGCAAGGTCGATTTGCCCGCGCCCGAGGCGCCGAGGATGACGCAGAACTGGCCGCGCGGCACCTGCAGCGACACCGAGTTCAGGGCCGCGGTCCCGTCGGCGTAGCGCATGCCGACGGCGTCGTAGCGCAGCATGTCCATTTCGCTTGCTCCGGCGATCACCGCTGTGCCGCCTTCTGCAGGATTTCGCCCTTGATCTCGTCGGTCAGCAGGGCCATCTTCGAAGCCGGGCCAGCGAACTGCGCCTCGGAGAACTCGGTGTCGAAGCGATCCAGCTTGGCGCCGCCGTAGCCGCGCACCATGTCCGGGGTCACGCCGGGCGCCTGATGCACCTTGGCAAATGCCTGCTTGAGCGTCGCCTTCAGCGACTCGGGCAGCTTGGTGTTCATTGCCAGCGGCGGATACGGGATGGGTTCGCTCTTGAAGATCACCTTCACGGACTTCGGGTCCACCGCGCCCTGGCGCACCGCCTTGTCGAAGGAATCGAACGACAGCGCAGCCGCGTCGACCTGGCCCTGCACCAGCGCGGCCAGGCTGCTGGCGTGGCTGCCGGTCAATTGCAGCGCCGCCAGGTCCTTGGCCGGGTTCATGCCGTCCTTGATCATGGACGCCACCTGGAAGGTGAAGCTGGAAGCCGAGTTCACGTCGCCGAACGCGGCGCGCTTGCCCTTCAGGTCGGCCAACGTATTGATCGGCGAATCGGCCCGGGCGAACATCGCGGCGTAGTAGGCGGACTCGCCTTTCTGCACGCCCACGGCCAGCAACTGCGCGCATTGGCGCTCGTGCGCCTGTACGTACGAAACCGGTCCCAGGAACGCGACCTCGGCCAACTGGTTGCACATGCCTTCGACCACGGCGCCGTAGGATTGGCCCACCGTCAGTTGGAAATGCAGCCCGGTGCTGCGCGTGATCGCATTGAAGATCGGCGCGTAGTCGGCCTTGGTGCCCGATTCGGTGCCGCCATCGGCAGGTATCAGCAGCACGCGCAACGGACGCTGCTGCGAGCCGTCGGCCAGGGATTGGGCTTGCGCGAGGGGTGCGGCGGCCAGCAGGGAAACCAGCGCCAGGGCGGGCGCGCAATTGCGGATCTTCATTTTTCTGTTCCTAGTCTTGTTGAGGTTGCCATCGGGGCGCTGCGTGCTCGGCCCTGATTCCGGACGCAGATTAGTGATGGCACATGACAGGAAAATGAAAATTGCTCAAATCAAAAAAATGAATTTTTGAATTTTGTTCAGATAGAATCACAGCCGCCGGGCAGGCCCGAACCGTAGCGGGCGCCCACTCCTTTCAACCCTGCACGCGCTTCGACGCCACCACGCCGATCCATGACCCGCATTGCCTGCACTCCTCTCGCTTCCCATTCCCAAGCCCCGACGTCGGAACCGCCCTGGACCGCCCGCTCGCGCGGCCTGATCCTGGATCTGGACGGGACATTGATACGGGGCCATGAAGTGATACCGGGCGCCAGCGAGCTGCTGACCCGCTGGGCGGGACGCTGCGTCATCGTGTCCAACAATTCCACTGACACGGCGGCAGGCCTGGCGCCGCGCTTGCGGGCGATGGGCCTGCCGGTGCAAGCCGAAACGCTGATCCTGGCCGGCGAGCAGGCCGTGCGCCATATCGCCCGGCAGCATCCGCGGGCCGCGGTGCTGCTCTGCGCCTCGGACGCATTGCGCGGCTTCGCCGCCAGCCTGGGGCTGGCGCTGGTGGACCGCAATGCGGACATCGTGCTGCTGGCGCGCGATCTGTCGTTCGGCTACGGGACGCTGCAGACCCTGGCAGGCGAGCTGGCGCGGGGCGCGACCTTGATGGTCAGCAACGGCGATCTCACCCATCCCGGTCCGCAAGGCGCCATCGTCCCCGAAACAGGCGCGCTACTGCAGTCGGTGCTGGCCTGCGCGCCTGGCGTGCGCCCGCAAATACTCGGCAAGCCGGGAGCCATGCTGTTGGAGGAAGGATTGCGCCGGCTGGGCCTGGCGCCGGCCGACGCCACGGTCATCGGCGACAACGTGCGCACCGATGCGCTGGGCGCGGTGCGCCTGGGCATCGGCTATCTGCTGGTCGGCACTGCGCCTTACGCGGATGCGCCGGACGTGGCGGGGCTGCTGGATGGCGCGCGTCCGCGCAGGCATGCGCTGCCGGCGGACATCGAAGGCGATCAGTAGCGCTTGTTCGACAGCACGTCGAAGGTGCTGCGCAGCGTGGAGACGGCCTTGTCGTAGTCGGACAGGGCCAGGCAGGCGATGAGCGTGTCGATGATGGCCAATTGCGCCAACCGGCTGGTCATGGCCTCGGTGCGGAAACGGGTCTCGCGCGACATGGTGTGCAGCACCACGTCCGCGTGTTCCTGGATCGGCGATTTGCCGAAATTGGTGATGCAGATCGTGCGCGCCCCGGCTTCCTTGGCCAGCCGTGTCGCCAACACGGTTTCATGGGTGCTGCCGGAATGCGAAATGGTCAGCACGGCGACGTCCGGCCCGGTCAGCGACGCGCTGATGGCCTGCACGTGGGAATCGGTCACTGCCGTGGCATGCAGCCCGATGCGCAACATGCGGTAGTGCGCGTCATGCGCGATGACAGCCGAGCTGCCGATGCCGTAGATTTCCACGCGGCGGGCGCCGCGGATCAGTTCCACGGCCGCCGACAGCGCGGCCACGTCCAGCACCGATTCCGTTTCCTGCAGGGTCTGGATATTGCTGTGGAAGATCTTGCTGACGACCTGCTCGGGCGTGTCCTGGGCCGCCAGGTCTTCGTGGATGTACTGCACCGGCTGCACGATCTGCTGCGCCAGCGCGATCTTCAGCTGTTGAAAGCCCGTGGCGCCCAGCAGCTTGCAAAAACCCACCACGCTGCCTTCGCTGCACTGGGTGCGCTCGGCCACTTCGCTGACCGACATGTGCACCACCTCGGCCGGGTTGCGTATGACGAACTCGCCGATGCGCTGCGAGGCCGCCCCCATCGAGGGCAGCAGGCTCTGGATGCGCGCCAGCATGGCCTGCGGCGAGCCCCGCTGCTGATCGGCGGCGGTCGGGGTTCGGGGAGTGCGTTTGGATGTGGCCATGGCGGAGATCGAGGAACAGGAACCGGATGCGCAGGCAACGATACCCTACCCGCTGCCGGCGCGGCGACGGCGCATGCTAACGGCCGCCGATGACAGGATATCCGGGCAGCCGCAAGCCGCCCATGAAAAAGGCCGGCATGTGCCGGCCTTTCCTTTTGCTGTGGCTTACTTCGCCGGCGCCGCGGGCGTTTCGGCGGGCTTGTCGCCTGCGGCCGGTGCGGCCGGGGTGGCGGGTGCGGCCGGGACCGAGGGCACCGACGCGTCGGGCTTGGCCGGAGCGGCGGGCACCGAACCCGCGCCGGGAACCGACGAACCAGCGGGAGCGGGCGCTGCGCCCGGCACTTGCGGCACCGAACGGTCGGCCGGGAAGCTTTGCATCACGCCGGAGTCGACGGCAGGGCCGCTATTGCCCTTGTGGCTGACATAAGCCAGGCCGGCGGTGGACGCGAAGAAGACCACGGCGGCCCACTTGGTCGCGCGCGACAGGAAGTTCGCCGCGCCGGTGGCGCCGAACAGGCTGCCGGCCGAGCCACTGCCGAAGGCGGACCCCATGTCGGCGCCTTTGCCCTGCTGAAGCAGGACCAGGACGATGATAGCCAGCGCCGAGATCACTTGGACGGCCAGCAGGATTTTGAGCATCAAGGGCATTACAGACTCCGGAACGGAAACTTAGATAGCGGCGATTCGCAAAAATTCTTCGGCCACGAGCGACGCGCCGCCGACCAGGGCACCGTCGATATCAGTCATGGCGAACAAACTGGCGGCATTGGCAGCTTTGACGCTACCGCCGTACAACACTTGCACCTGCGCCGCGCCCAGCGCGCGCAGGGCGGCGCGGATGGCGCCATGGACTTCCTGCGCCTGCTCGGGGCTGGCGGTGCGGCCGGTGCCGATGGCCCAGACGGGCTCATAGGCCAGGACCATGCGCGAAACCGCCTCGGCGCCCAGCGCCAGCACGGGCTTCAATTGGCGTTCGATCACGGCCAGCGTGTTGCCGGCTTCGCGGTCGGCCAGGGATTCGCCCACGCACACCACCGGGGTCAGGCCGGCAGCCAGCGCGGCCTGGGCCTTGGCGGCCACGGCCTCGTCGGTCTCGCCGTGCAGCACGCGGCGCTCGGAGTGGCCGGCCAGGGCCCAGCGGCAGCCGAATTCCTTCAGCATGGCGCCGGAGACTTCCCCGGTGTAGGCGCCCTTTTCATGGGCGCTGACGTCTTGCGCACCCCAGGACACGCTGCTGCCGGTCAGGGCCGACGCCGCTTGCGCGAGGTAGGGGAACGGCACACAGATGCCGATTTCGCAGTGGCTCGCAGCATCCGCGGCGCGCAGCTCGGTCAGCAACGCGGCGTTCTCGGCCAGGTTGCCGTGCATCTTCCAGTTGCCCAGCACGAGGCGGGCGCGGTTTTCGACTGAAGTCATGGCGAGGTATCTGTATCGGTTGGACTGGGGCGAGCCAAGGGCTGCGTAGCAACCGCCCACGGGCCTGCCTGGAAAAAATTCCAGGCGAAACCCGTGATTGTATCCTGTTGCGGGACGCTACGCCGAGCGCCCCCCATTTCTTACATGGTCAGGATGATTTTGCCGATGTTTTCACCGCTTTCCATCATGGCATGGGCGCGCGAGGCCTCGGCCAGCGGGAAGGTGGCGTGCACGATGGGCTTGATGGCCCCTTTTTCCAGCAGAGGCCAGGCCTGCTCGCGCAGGGCGCGCGCGATGGCGCCCTTGAAGGCGACCGGACGGGGACGCAAGGTCGAGCCGGTGATGGTCAGGCGGCGGCGCATGACCTGGGCCGTATCCACATTGGCGTGGGAACCGCCCAGCTGGGCGATGATGACGATGCGGCCGTCGTCGGCCAGGCACTGCATGTCGCGGCCGATGTAGTCACCGGCCACCATGTCCAGGATCACGTCCACGCCGCGTCCGCCGGTGGCGTCCAGCACTTCCTTCACGAAATCCTGGGTCTTGTAGTTGATGCCGCGCTCGGCGCCCAGCGCTTCCACGGCGCGGGCCCGGTCGTCGCTACCGACGGTGGCATAGACCTTGTGGCCCATGGCGCGGGCCAGCTGGATGGCCGTGGTGCCGATGCCGCTGGCGCCGCCATGCACCAGCAGCGCCTCGCCTTCGGACAGGCGGCCGCGGTCGAATACGTTGCTCCAGACCGTGAAATAGGTTTCCGGCAGGCCGGCGGCCTCGATGTCGGACAGGCCCTTGGGAATCGGCAGGCATTGCGCCGCGGGCGCTACGCAGTATTCCGCGTAGCCGCCGCCCGCCACCAGGGCGCAGACTTTGTCGCCCAAAGCAAAACCGCTGCCGGCCAGGTCGCCGCCGACGATCTCGCCGGCCACTTCCAGGCCCGGCAGGTCCGAGGCGCCGCGCGGCGGCGCGTAGTTGCCCTTGCGCTGGAACACGTCGGGACGGTTGACGCCCGCGGCGCTCACTTTGATCAGGACTTCACCCGCGCCGGCTTCCGGCGTGGGGCGCTCCACGGGGACCAGGACCTCGGGGCCACCAGGGCGAGAGATTTCTACGGCGTGCATCGCGTGCCTCCTTTGCAGCAAATGGATTATTATTGCGCCCTTTACGGCGTATCGTGTTCCCGGCCCGGCAGATTGTTTGCCTGATGGCCGGATCGCCGGAATATACGCAATACCAGGAAGCGTGGCAGAGTGGTCGATTGCACCGGTCTTGAAAACCGGCAACGGGCAACCGTTCGTGAGTTCGAATCTCACCGCTTCCGCCAAGACACCCGATGCCAGCGCGCATCGCCGCCCGCAAGGCGGCATGGGGCTACAGGCTGCCGTACGAATGCAGCCCCGACAGAAACATGTTCACCCCCAGAAAGGCGAAGCTCGTCACCACCAACCCGGCGAGCGCCCAGTAGGCCGCCACCTCTCCTCGCAGCCCCTTGAGCAGCCGCATGTGCAGCCAGGCGGCATAGTTCAGCCATACGATCAGCGCCCAGGTCTCCTTGGGATCCCATTGCCAATACGCGCCCCAGGCGTCGGCGGCCCACAACGCGCCCAGCACGGTGGCCACGGTGAAAAAGGCGAAACCCAGCGCGATGGCCCGGTACATGATGTCCTCCAGCACCTCCAGGGACGGCAGCCGGCGGGCAATGGGACGGCGCAGCGCCAGCACCGCGCCCACGACCATGGCGCCCCCGCCGAAATACAGCATCCACACAGGCGACAGCCGCCGCGAGCCGAAGATCATCGGCTCGGCGCATAGCAGCGCGCCCAGCAGGAAAACTGGAATCAGGCGCTTGCCCGCTGCGCTCTGCCCGTGCAGCTTGACCAGGTAGGCGAAGCCCACCGCACCCGCCAGCGAGAACGTGCCATAGCCCACGAAATTGGCCGGCACGTGCAGCTTCATCCACCAGCTTTGCAGTGCGGGAACCAGCGGCTGGATCTGATGGGCGCCGCGCGTGAGCGAATACCAGGACAGGAACAGGACCATCGAGGCAACCACCAGCATGACGAAGCCGCCCAGCGCTCGCGTGGCGTAGCGGGCCTCGTAGTAGAGGTAGAACAGCGCCGTGACCAGTGCAAAAAAAACGAACACCTCGTACAGGTTGCTGACCGGAATGTGTCCGACATCCGGTCCCAGCAAATGTCCTTCGCGCCAGCGCACCAGCAGGCCGGTCAGCCCCGCCCATACCCCGCCCCAGGTCAGGACCGTGCCCAGCCAGGCGATCGCGGGCCGGGCCAGCCCCGCCCAATAGCAAAGCGTGCCCAGCACGAACAGGCAGCTCATCCAGAGTATGGCCGACTGCGACGACAGCAGGTACTTGAGCAGGAAGACGTTTTCGGCGCGCCCCAGGTTGCCCTGCAGCAGCCCTGCCCCGCCCGCGTACAACCACGCGGCCAGCAGCGCGCTGGCGCCGCTGGCCAAGAACAGAGGCCGCAAGGGGCGCCACAGCCATCCCAGCCAGGCCAGGGCAGGCACCGCGCCGATCAGCATCGCTTGCTCGTAGCCGTTCAGGAACTGGCCGAACTCCCCCAGTGCATAGGCGCAGCCGGCAAGGCAGATCAGCAGGAACCCGGCGTCGGTCGGATTCAAGCGCCTGCCGGTCCGGGCAGCGGCATTCGAAACGTCCGACACGGACCGGCGGCAAGTCGGCGGGACGGACCCGGTGGCGGTAAGCGGCATCGCAGCATCTCCATGCGTAACCGTGCGGCCCAGGTTGCCCGCAGGCCGAACGAATCGGATTTTGTCATAGGACAAATTCATTCTAAGAACGACGCGTCCGCGCTGCATAGCGACGGCGCCAGCCCCCACGCTGCGCCGCCATCCCTACCGGAAACGCGGCAACCGTGCTAGACGCCCGCGCAGCGCGCTTCGTCCAGGGACAGGCGGGACGCTGTCCGCTCCGGACAGGATTCCTGCAATTGCCTGCAGGCCGCGTGCACGCGCGCCATGGCCAGGGCGATTTCTCCGGTTTCCAGGCCGGCGTAGCCGAACAGCAGATGCCGGGACTCGACGCCCTCACCCGCGCTGGCGGCGGCCTGGGCCAGCGGATACAGCCTCACGCCCTGCGCCAGTGCGGCCGCGGCGACCGCGTCGGCGCCGGGGCTGTCCACCGGCAGTTCAAAGGCCAGGTGCATCCCCGAATTCTGTCCGCTGATCCGGCCGCGTCCGCCCCAGATCTTGCGGATGCCGCGCAGCAGTTCGTCGCGCTGCGCCTGGTAGCGCCGCCGCAAGGTCTGCAGGTGGCGCGCGAAACAGTTCTCATCGAAGTAGCGCGCTAGCACCGCCTGCGTCAGCCATGGACTGCCGTTGTTGAGCAAGGCCTTGCGTTCGGCAAAATCGTCGACCAGCTCAAGCGGGCAGACCATGTATCCCAGCCTCAAGCCGGGCCCCAGCGTCTTGGAGAACGTCCCCAGGTACACGACCTGCCGCGGACTCATCGCGGCCAGCGGCATGGGCAGCACGGACTCATAGCAAAAGTCGCCGTCGTAGTCGTCCTCGATGATCAGCGCGCCGCTGCGGGCCGCCCATTCGAGCAATTGCCGGCGCCGGGACAGGGACATGGCGTAGCCCAGGGGGTACTGGTGCGAGGGCGTCACATAGGCCAACCTGGCCGGGCCTTCCGGCAACAGGTCGGTGCGCAGTCCCTGCCCGTCCACCGGAACCGGCACCTCCTGCGCGCCATGCCGCCGCACCAGATTCCTGAACCCCGCATAACAGGGCGACTCGAACACCGCCCTGCCGTGGCGGTCCAGGAAATGCGAGGCGATCAGGCTCAAAGCCTCCTGGCTGCCGGCGGTGATCAGCACCTGTTCGGGCTCGACCTTCAGCGCCTTGGCGGCCGACAGGTAATCGGCAATCTGCACGCGCAAGCCCCACAGGCCGGCGGGCGGCGCATATTCGGCCATGGCGCAGCCCGCATGCCGTAGCAGCTGGTTCGACAGCATGATGAACTGGCGCAACGGAAAGGCGTGGACCGAGGGACGGCCGACCTTGAAGTCATAGCGCGGCGGCATGGGCGGCGACTGGCCGCAGACGCCGCTGGAGAGGGCCTGGCTGACGGCGTCGGCGTAGACCGGCGGACGGTCCTGGACGAAATCGGGACAGCGCGGATTGATGACCAGGCTGCGGTTCAACGTCACGAAATAACCGCGGCTGGGCTTGCTCTGGATCAGGCTGGAATCGATCAGCAGTTCATACGCGCCCAGCACGGTGTTCTTCGATACCTGCAGCAGCGATGACATGCGGTTGATCGCCGGCAATCTGTCTCCTTCCTGCAGCCGTCCGGCGCGTATCAGCGCCTCGATCTGGTCGGCGATCTGCTGCTTGTAGGGTTTTGCATCCTGGCGGGATAGGGAAAGCGGGAGTGAAAACATGGCGGACAACCACAGGACAAAAAATGGCGCCGGCCTTTCGAAGCGGCGCGGGCCGGCCGCGCTCCGTTTGCTATCACGGTAGTGCTTTGGCCGCCCCCTGACTTTGTCCTATGTCAAAAAGAGATTTGGACCGTAACCATCGCACAGGCGTGAGCCGTGCCTTATCGGCCCGGCGCCACGATGACACAGTGCATGTGCCGCAGTTTCGGCAGAACCTTACGGGAGAGATCGACATGCACACCAAGCTATTGAGCGCGGCCTTGCTGTTCGTCTCGGCCGGCGCCGCCTGGAGTGCGCCGACCGAGGAGTACCTCAAGGCGAATCAGCTGTTCCAGCAGAACTGCGCCGTCTGTCATGGCGCCGACCGCGGCGGCTACATCGCGCCGGGCCTGACCAGCGACCGCCTGGTCCAAAGCGAGGCGGCGCTGCGCGGCACCATCATGACCGGCATCCCCGACACGCTGATGCCGCCCTTCGTGGGCCGCCTGTCCGACGAAGAGATCCGTGCGTTGGCCCGCCTCATCAAAACGCAGACGGCAGACGATCCAAAATGGGGGCTGGACCAGATCCGCGCCAGCGTGCAGGTGGTGGTCGATGAAGCCACCCTGCCCGCCAAGCCGAACTACGCCATCGACACCGTCTACGACCTGATGGTGGTCATGGCGCGCGGGCGCTATGGGCGGGGCGATACGGGCAACAATGCGCGCACCGTGTTCCTGGACGGCAAGACCAACAAGGTGGTGGGCGAGATCGCCACGCCGGTGGCGCCGCACATCATGGATTTCAGCCCCGTGGCGGAACGCTGGGCCTGGCTCAAGAGCGACGACGGCATGGTCTACAAGATCGACCTGTACTCGCTGCAGATCGTGCGTAAGGCCAAGGTCGGCCTGACCGGACCCGGCATCGCCCTGTCCAACGACGGCAAGTGGCTGGCCATCAGTTCGTTCGTGCCCAAGAGCGTCGCCATCCTGAAGGCGGACACGCTGGAACCGGTCAAGTACATGGATCTGGAGGGCGAGGATCCGGACGGCAAATTCGTCAAATCGGCCGGCGGGCCCGTCATCGGCAGCCGGATCAACAACAAGTTCGCCCTGACGCTGCGCCAGGCGGGCCAGATCTGGATCATCGACCCCGACAAGCCCGACATGCCCGTGACCAAGCTGACCAAGGTCGGCCGCATGCTGCATGACACCTTCCTCACGCCCGACGGGCGCTACTCCATGGTCGCGTCCTATGACGACAACAAGATCGTCGCGATCGACTTCAAGGACGACAAGGTGGTGCGCGACATACCCGCCGGCTGCCAACCTCACGTCGGCTCGGGCGCGGTGACCGAAGTCAACGGACGCTTCCTGGCCTTCGGCACCAACATCGGCACCTGCGACAAGGGCTCCGTGGTCACCGTGTGGGACACCAAGGACTTTTCCGTGGTCAAGCAGATCCCGGTGGCGGGGGCCACCGAATCGCCCGCCGCCCATCCAAACGCGCCCTACGTGGCGGTGGACATCGTCGACAAGGACAAGCGCGCGGCCTGGATCCAGCTGATCGACAAGAACACGCTGGAAGTGGCCAAGACCCTGGACGTGGGCGGACATGCCTTCTTCCCGGACTACAACCGCACCGGCAATTACCTCTATGTCAGCTCGGGCTACTGGGGCGACCGCATCAAGATCTACGACAGCAAGACCCTGGAACTGGTGGCAGAGCACAAGATGGAAAGCCCCTCGGGCATTTTCTCCCGCGCCCGCACCCGCTGGCTGACCATCGGCCTGTCCGAAACGCGCAAATTCTGAGCCGAGGAACCGACACATGAAAACGCTATTCCGCATACTCACGGCGCTGCTGCTGTCCCAGGCCGCCGCGCACGCGCTGGCCGCCGACGGGCAGCCCGCCCTGGTCGCCGGCGGCAATCCTGACACGCTCTCGCCCCGCGTCTCCGCCATGCTGCCGTTATGCGCCTCCTGCCATGGCGCGGACGGCATCAGCGCCGTCGGCCTGTACCCCAATCTTGCGGGGCAGAAAACCGAGTATCTGGTTAAACAGCTCAATGCCTTCAAGACCCGGGAACGTAATGACCCGGTCATGAGTTCCATGGCAGAGCCCTTGAGTCCCGAAGCCATCCAGGAGCTGGCCCAGTACTTCTCCAGCCGCAAGTAAGGGAGCAGAGCGCCATGAATACGCCATCCGCGATGCTCTTCCCGGTGTACTTCAACCTGGCCGGCCGGCGGGTGGTCGTGGTGGGCGGCGGGGCGGTGGCCGAACGCAAGATCAGGCTGCTGCTCAGGGCCGGCGCCGCCGTTGCCGTGGCGGCGCCGGCCCTGACGTCCTGGCTGCGTGCAGCCGCGGACCAGGACCAGTTCCAGCATGTGCCGGAGGTCTTCTCGCCGGCCTGCCTGGACGGCGCCTGGCTGGCGGTGGCCGCGACCGATCACGGCGGCACGAACCAGGCGGTTGCCGCGGCGGCGGTTGCGCGCCGCATTCCCTGCAACGTGGTCGACGACCCCGTTCTGTCGACGATACAAGTGCCCGCCATCCTGGACCGCTCCCCGCTGGTGGTGGCGATTTCGTCAGGGGGCTGTGCGCCCGTGCTGGCGCGGCGCATCCGCGAACGGCTGGAAGCCTTGCTCGACGAAAGCACTGGAGATCTGGCCCGGCTTGCGGCGCGCTACCGCAACCGCATCGTTGCGCGCTTCCGCAACCTGGACCAACGCCGCGACTTCTACGATTGGATGCTGGACGGTCCGCTGCCCTCGTTGCTGGCGGCGGGAGACGGCAGGCAGGCCGGTCTGGCCCTGGAAGCCGCGATGCAGGCCGATACCCTGCCCCGCGCAGGCAGCGCGACGATACTGGCGGCCGCCGACGGCCCCGCCGACCTGTTGACCCTGCGCGCCTTGCGCCTGTTGAACCAGGCCGACCTGGTTGCGCACGTGCCGGCGGTCAATCCGGCCATCCTGGACAAGGCGCGGCGGGACGCGACGAGGATCGAGTTGAAAGGTCCGGGCCTGCAGCCCGACGCGACCGTAGCCACGGGCACGGGACTGGACTGGCTGGCCCGTCAGGTGCGGGCGGGCCAACGCACCGTCCTGCTGCTGGGAACCGCGCATGACCCGAAGCTGCTGGTGCGACGAATGCTGGCTTGCGGCGTGGCATGCAGCGTACTGTAGCCATCCGGCCCCAGACCAGCGCCGCGATCAGGAACTTGCGTTCCCGGCCTCCTCGCCGCCCGCCAGCGCAGCCGCCAGATAAGCCTGGCCCCGCTCGCTGAAGGACAGCGACGCGGCCGCCTGCCGGCCGGCTTGGTCCATCTTGTGCCAGGTCTTCTGCAGCACCGCGACGACCTTGTCCGGATAACGCTCGCAGAATTCCTCGTACTGGTGCTCCAAAAACACCAGGCACAGCGCGTTCTCCATGCATTGCACGTCGGCATCGCGCTTGATGCCCTGCTTGCGGATGATCTTCAGCACCGCCTGTATGGTTTGCGCGTCATGGCCGGCGCTGGCAAGCAGCCTGGCAGCGACGTCCGCGTGATGTTCCTTGAGCGCATTGCGCCATTGCAGATAGCCTGTCCTGCCGGCCGGACAGGCCTCGCGCGGGACCTCCCAGCGGCCGATGTGCTGGCAGCGGGCGGCCAGGCGCAAGGCAGCGCCGGCCCGCGGGGCCAGCTTCGCCACCCAGCCCTGGAGGAATTGGGCGTGCAGCCATTCGCGCGGCTGCATCGCGCCATTCCAGGCGACCAGATTGGGATCGCGCCGGTTGTACCCATCGAACAATTGCCAGGCGCGTTGCAGCGATGCGTCTTCCGCATTCACCGGGTTGGGCGGGAATTCCATTCACACTCCTGTCTCGTCTTCGGTCAGATAACAGCCGGGATCCTCGGCCCAGAGGTCGCCCGACTGCTTCTGCGCACGGATACGGGTGTTGCCGTTGCAGATGTCCAGGTAGGCGCAGCCGGCGCAGCGTCCCTTGACGGGCCGCGGCCGCAGCCGCAGCAGCTTGAGCAAGGGTTCGGCGGGATCCGACCAGATCTCCGAGAAGGGCCGCAGGCGCACGTTTCCCAGAGTGTAGTGCCACCACATGGTGTCGGCGTGGACATTGCCCCGGTTGTCGATGTTGGCGACGTTCATGCCGCTGGCGTTGCCGCCCCACAGGCGCAGCCTGGCCTCGATATGCGGCGCGCGCTGCGGGAACCGTCGACGCACCCAGTGCAGGAAGAACACGCCGTCGGCATCGTTGTTGCCGGACGTGAACTCACGGGGTTTGCCGGCCACGGCATGTTCCAGGCAGGTCTCGAAGATCCGCTCCATGGCCGCCCGCGTCATGCGGTGGTGACTGTCCTCGCCCCGGTTGCGGCCGCCGCGGCCCGCGTAGTTCAGGTGTGAAAAGTAGAAGCGGTCGACATTCTCGGCGTCCAGCAATGCCAGCAGCCCAGGAAGATCGTCGGCGTTGCCCTGGGTCATGGTGTAGCGGATGCCGACCTTCAGACCGCGGTCCCGGCACAGCCGGATGCCTGCCAGCGAGGCATCGAACGCACCCGCCTCGCCCCGGAAGCGGTCGTGCGTCGCGCCCAGGCCGTCCAGTGAAATGCCCACGTAGTCGAAGCCGCAGCCGGCGATGGACTCGATGTTGCGCCGGTCTATCAGGGTGCCGTTGGACGACAGGCCTACGTAAAAGCCCATGGCCTTGGCCCGGCGCGCAATCTCGAAAATGTCCGGCCGCAGCAGCGGTTCGCCGCCAGACAGGATCAGCGCCCTGACGCCGTGGGCATGCAGATCGTCCATGACCGCGCAGACCTCGGCGTAGTCCAGTTCGCCGGCAAAGTCCCTGTCGACCGAAGCGGAGTAGCAATGCCGGCAATGCAGATTGCAGCGCCGGATCAGGTTCCAGATCACCACGGGTCCGGCCGCCCCCCGGCGAGGCGCGAGCGGCGTGGGGCGCAGCAGTTCGGAGACGAAGGCAGAGATGCGGAACATGCGGAATTCCTCGCTATGCGTCCGGCCCACGGCCGTCTTTCAGGCGCAGGCCGGTCTTTTTCAGGATGGCCGAGGAAAACAGCACGTCGCGCGCACGCAGGGCGTCCGGAAAGCGCGCTTCCAAGGCCTCGGCGACTTCATCGATGCGCGCCAGCACCGCCGCGCGGTCGGCGCCGTGCAGCATGGCGTAGAGGTTGTAGCGCCACAGCGGCGGATGCCGGGGACGCCGGTAGCAATGGCTCACTTCCGCACGCTGGCCCAGCCAGGCTCCCACGGCGTCGATCTGGCCGTCGTCCACATCCCAGACCGTCATGCCGTTGGCCACGAATCCCAGCGCGTAGTGGTTGGGCACCACGCCGATGCGCCGTATCACGCCGCGCGCGAGCATGTCGCGCAAATGCGCCATCACCTCGGCTTCGGTGACGCCCAGCCGCTCGGCCACGGCCCGGTACGGATCCCGCCGGATCGGCAGCCCGTCCTGCGTGGCGTGGACCAGGGACAGTTCGAACGGAGTCAGGCCGGCTGCGTCCATCTCAGACCTCCAGCTTCATTTCAAGGAAGTACTCTCGTTCCTTCGGAAACGCCAGCACGGGCAGGCCCGTCTCCTGTTCGATGGCGCGCAAACAGGCAGCCACATCGGCGGGATCAGCCGCCGCCAGCACGAACCACATGTTCAGCGCATGCTCGCGGCGGTAGTTGTGCGCAACCTCGATCCGGCGGTTGACCAGGGCCACGACCCGCTCCCATTGCGCCTGCGGTACGGCCATCGCCGCCAGGCAGTAGGCACCGCCAGCGCGCTCGATCTGGAACAGCGGACCGAAACGGCTCAACGCGCCGCACTCGCGCAAGCGGGCCACGCGCGCGATCACGGCGTCTTCGTCCAGCCCCAGCGCCCGCGCGACGTCCGCGAACGGACGCGGGCTGATGGGAAAGCCGCCCTGCAGGCGGTTGATCAGCTTGCGGTCGGCAGCGTCCAGCGCCAGCGGCACGCTCGCGGCAATGTTCTTGGGCCTAACCATGCGCCGCCTCTTCCGGCACGAACCTCGCGCCGCGCTGCTTGAAGCACCTGGTCGAAAACAGCACCGCATGCGGCCAGGCATCCAATCCGAGCCGGCCGGCGATGGCATCGCGCAGCGCCCGCACCGCTTCCCGCTCCTTGCCGTGGATCATGCAGAAGAGGTTGTAGGGCCACTGCGGCAAGCGCCGCGTGCGCCGGTAGCAGAGTGTGACGCCGGGCTCGGCACCCAGCCGCTCCCCCAGCGCATCCACCCGCGCGTCGTCCACGTTCCAGACGCACATCGCATTGGCGCGAAAACCCAGCTGGCGATGCCTGAGCACCACGCCGAAGCGACGGAACAGGCCTGCACGCAGCCAGCGCTCCAGCAGGCGCAGCGTCTCGTCTTCATCCAGCCCCGTCGGCAGCCCCAACCGGCGATAGGGTTGCGCGCAAAGGTCCAACCCATTCTGCACGGCGTGGAGCAAGACCTCTTGCGCGCTGCCGGCGGGCGGCAGCGCGGCTGGACTGCCGCCGCGCTGCGGCGCTGCGCGTTGTTGTGGCGTACTCAGGCTGAAACCCAAGTCGATGTGGTACTCGGCCTCCATGGGCAAGGCCAGCGGCTCGCAGCCGGTGTCTTGCCCGATCCGCGCCAGCAAGCGCGCCAACGCGCCAGGCGTGCGGCTGGCGGCCACAAACCACAGGTTCAGCGCATGCTCGCGCTCGTAGTTGTGATTGACCTGCGGCAGACTGCTGACGTAGGCGGCGACCTGATCCACGCGGCCGGCCGGCACCCGCATGCCGACCAGCGCGCTGGCGAAACAGGACTGGTGCAGCACCGGGCCGATCCGGCTCACCACGCCCGCTCGCTGCCACAGGCGAAAGCGCGCCAGCACCGTGTCTTCATCCAGGCCGACGCGCTCGGCCAGCAAGGCGTAGGGGCGCGAGACCAGCGGGAAGTCGCGCTGCCAGCCATCGAGCAGACGCAAATCTGTAGCGGACAGCTCAGAATCCAATGCGGCCGCTCCTGTTGGTGAAGAAAATGCCGCTGGGCTTGGGAATGTCGAGCGTGGCGCCGCGTTGCAGCGTCCGGGTGTCGTACACCACGACCCGGTCATCGTCGCGTGCCGACAGCCATACCGCCTCTCCGCGCGGCGTGAACTCCATGTGCAGCACGCCGCGGCCCGGCGCCAGCGTCCGGACCACGGCCAGGGTGTCGGTGTCGATGACCTGCACCTGGCCGTTGTCGGGCACCGCGAAGTTGACCCAGACACGGCGGCCATCGGGCTGCGCCATGACGAACACCGGCTGGCCCAACGTGGCGATGCGGCCGGTTTCCTGCCAGGTGGCGGTATCCACCACCAGCACCTCGTGCCTGCCGATGGCGGGCAGGAACAGCCGGCCGCCCGCCGCGCTCCAGCCTCGCAGATGGGGCATCTTGTAGACCGGCAGCGCTTCCTCGCCGCGCCCATAGCCCTGCAGGATCTTGCGCACGCCAGCCTCCGGATGCCAGAGGTCCATCATGGCCAGCGCATCCTCGCCAAACAGCCCGGCGATGTAATAGCGGCCGTCAGGGGTGACGAGCGCATCATAGGGTTGACGGCCGGCCTCATAGCGCTGCGTGGCCGGGCGGGCGGGGTCCGACAGATCGGTGATCCAGATCTCGCCCGCGTCGAACAGCGCGTAGGCGAACTTCTGTCCGGGCAGGTCCGCCAGGCCGACCACTTTGGAACGCTTGCCCGGCGCATACTCGGCCGGCACTTCGCTGATCTGGCGCAAGGTCTGGGCATCGAATACCTTGATGCCGCCAGGCGTGTAGTTCTGCACCACGATCAGCCGGCCGTCCTGCGAAATGGCGCCGCCGATTGCATTGCCGGACTGGATGATGCGGCGGTCCACGCGCCTCCGCAGCAGATCCACCTTGCTCAGCCCGCCGTCGCGGCCGAAGACGTAGCCGTAACGGCCATCGCGGGAATAGGCGATGTGCGCGTGGGAAAGATCGCCCAGCCCTTCGACCCGCGCCAGCCGGGTCTGTCCGCTGGTTTCGACGATGGAGACGGCGCCATCGGCACGCTCGATCACCATGCCCAGGTCGTTGGTGCCGCGCGGGTCGGTAGCCGCTGCGCAGCCGGCCAGCGCAACGGCGGCCAGGACAAGCAGGAGTCGCAGTTTCATGAACCTTCTATTCCTCAGGAAAGCCTTGGAGCAGGCGCGCGGCGATCCAGGTGGCTTCATCGGGCGCAAGCACGCCGCGCCACCCTGGCATGGCGGTCCCCGGCAGGCCCCGCAGAATCGCCTGTTCGAGATAGGCCGGCGGCTTGCCGGCAAGCGCTTGCGGCGTCAGCGCCGGCCCCAGGCCGCCACTCAGGCGCAATCCATGGCAGGAGCCGCAGTCCTGCCGCACCAGGTGGATGAGCCGCTGCCGATCGGCGGGATCGAGGTCCGGCGCCGCCTGCACCTGGCCCGCCGCCGCGCCCAGCCCCGTGCAACAGGCCAGCGCCAGGCATGTCAGGCCGCGACCGGCGCGCATGGCTCGGCCGTGTCACGCAACAGCAGCTGTCCCGCCGCGGCGGCGGACCATGCCCGCTGCGCCAGACGTACCACGTCGCCGACCACCAGCAGCGTGGGCGGCTTGAAGCCGGCCACCAGCTGCGGAATCTGGCGCAAGGGGGCCACCGTCCAGTCCTGGGCTTCGGTGGTGCCGGAATGAACCAGCGCGGCCGGCGTATCGCCGCCACGCCCATGCCGCTGCAAGGACGCGACGATCTCGGCGGCGTTGGCAACCCCCATGTAGAACACCAGGGTACAGGTGGGATCGACCAGCGAACTCCAGTCCAGTTCAAGACCAGCATCGTCCCGCAGATGGCCCGTGATGAAACGCACGCTGGCCGCCACGCCCCGATGCGTCAAAGGAATGCCCAACGCTGCCGCGCAGCCATTGGCGGCGCTGATGCCCGGCACGACCTCAACCGGTACGCCATGCCGGGACAGAAACAGCAGTTCTTCGCCGCCCCGGCCGAAAATGAACGGATCACCGCCCTTCAAGCGCACGACGCGGGAGCAAGACCCCGCCAGCGCCAACAGCAACTGATGGATGTCTTCCTGCCGATGCCGGCAGTCGCCCACCATCTTGCCGACGTCATGGAATTGCGCGGCGGGATTGATGAGGGGCAGGATGCCGGCGCCCACCAGCCGGTCACAGACCACGGCATCGGCCTGCTGCAACAGCCGCAAGGCGCGCACCGTCAGCAGCTCGGGATCGCCCGGACCGGCGCCAACCAGGTAAACCGTTCCGCTCACTACTCCCTCCCTTGCAGCCGCGCTGCGCAAATAAGGCTTCAGGAGGAAGTGTAGGTAGCGGGATGGCGACGCAGTAGGTACGGTCCGTGCCGCCGCCATGGGTGCGCCGGCCGCGCCCAGCGTATTTTCCTCGCGATTCGCCGAGAGCCGCCACAAGGCGTAGTATGAGGACAGCCGCTGTTCACGCTCCTAGGGCCGCGCGCACTCGCGCCGCCCTCCCCACCCTCAGGAGGTAGTCATGTACAAGCACATACTCATCCCCATCGACGGATCCGAACGCTCATATGCCGGCCTGGCGCAAGGACTGGGCCTGGCCAGCGCCCTGGGCGCAAGCGTCACGGTGCTGACGGTGTACAGCGCCTACCGCCCCACTTCCATGGAAACGGTGCATCTGGAAGGGGTGCATACGGAGTATGAGCGCGAGGCCAAGGAGCTCGCCAGGTCGTACCTGTCGCAAGCGGCCGCGCAGGCCACCGCCGCGGGCGTGTCCTGCACCACCGAAATGCGCGAAAGCAATAACCCGGCGCAGACCATCATCGATATCGCCATGACGCAAGGCTGCGACCTGATCGCCATGGCCTCGCGCGGCCATGGCGGGCTGGCGGCCGTGCTGCTGGGCAGCCAGACGCAGAAGGTGATGGCGCATTCGACGCTGCCGGTGATCGTCTACCGCTAGCGCCGCCGCCTTTCCCGGACTTGCGCTAGACCGGGACGCGCGCCCGGTAGGTCTTCGGTATGCCAGCGGCGGCCACGCCGCTGCGCAGGCTTTCCTGCGGCAGCGCCTGGGCCAGCAAGGGCCGCGCCTGCAACAGCCGCGACAGATCCACGCCCGTGCGGTAGCCCATGCTTTCCAGCATGAAGACCAGGTCTTCGGTAACGATGTTGCCCGACGCGCCAGGCGCGAAGGGGCAGCCGCCCAAGCCGCCCAGGCAGGAATCGAAGGCGCGGATGCCCTCGTCCAGCCCGGCCAGCGCATTGGCCAGGCCCAGCCCCATCGTGTCGTGCAGATGCAGCTTGACCAGCCGCGCGCCCACGGCGTCCTGCGCGGCGCGCACCGCATCGCGCACCAGCGCCGGATGGGCATAGCCCACGGTGTCTGCCAGCGCGATCTCGTCTGCGCCTGCCAACGCGGCGGCGGCGGCCACCTGCGCGACACGGCGCACCGGCACCGCGCCTTCGAGCGAACAGCCGAAGGCGGTGGCGACCGCCGCATCGATGCGCATGGGCCGCGGCTGTGCCCGCGCCCAATCGACAATGGCGGCCAGCACCTCCACCTGCGCGTCGGTGCCCTTGCCCATGTTGGCGCGGCTATGCGTGTCGCTGACCGAGACGGGAAACGACAGCGCGTGCGCGCCTGCCTCGTAGGCGGCAATGGCGCCCTTGAGGTTGCAGACCAGAGCGACGACGGTCAGCCCGTCGATCTTCAGGACCTCGGGCAGGACGGCGCCCGTATCGGCCATCTGCGGCACCAACCGCGGCGACACGAAGCTGCCCGCCTCGATCTCGCGCAGGCCGGCATCGGCCAGTTGCCGGATCCAGCGCAGCTTATCGGCCGCGGACATCATGCCCTTGGCCATCTGCAGCCCGTCGCGCGGACCCACTTCGCAAAGCCTGATTTCCTGGTTCATGTGCTGTCCTTTTCCCGACCCGCCTACTGCTGCACCACGATGCCCGCGCTTTCGATGGTCTGGCGCGCCTTGGCGATATCCGAATTGATCAGCGCGGCAAACCGTTCGGTGGACACCGGATCGGTTTCCAGGCCTTGCGCGGCCAGCGCCTCCTGCACGTCCTTGCGCGCCAGCAGCTTGTTGAAGTCGCTGTTCAGGCGCGACACGATGGCGGGCGGCGTCTTGGCCGGAGCCAGCACGCCGTAGTAGGTCACCACGCTGAAATCCTTGTAGCCCAGCTCCGCGACCGTGGGCACCTCCGGCAGCGCCGGATTGCGCTTGGGCGAGGTGACCGCCAGCGCGCGCACCTTGCCGGACTTGATCAGCGTGGCCGCCGACGAGATCGAAGAGCCCGCGAACTGCAGATGCCCGCCCATCAGGTCCGCCAGCGCCGGCGCCGAGCCCTTGTACGGCACGTGCTGCATCTTGAAGCCGGCTGCGTGCTGCAGCATTTCGATGGCGATGTGCACGCCGCCGCCCGTGCCCGAGGTGCCATAGGAGATCTTGTTCGGATCTTTCTTGGCGGCGTCGATCACTTCGGGCAGCGTCTTGTAGGGCGAGCTGTCCGACACCAGCAGCACCATCGGCGTGGTGGCCACCAACGCCACCGGGGCCAGGTCCTTGACCGGGTCGTACGACACCTTCATCAGCAGCGGAATCAGGGTGACGTTGTCGGACTGGCCGATCACCAGGTCGTAACCCTGGGCAGGCGAACGCGCCGCTTCGGCCAGGCCCAGCGCCGTGCCCGCGCCCGGCTTGTTCTCGGGGATGACGGACCAGCCGTTGAGTTCATGCAACTTGGTGCTCATCAGGCGACCGATGTAGTCGGTGCCCCCGCCCGGCGTGGACGGGATGATGATGCGGATGGGCTTGCTGGGGTAGTCCTGGGCGTGTGCGGCACAGGCGGCGGCCAGCGCGGCCACCGCGAACAGTTTGCGGATCATCTTGTCTCCTCTTCGATGGAAGTCTTGGCGGTCTGCGCCGCCTCGACCGATATCGGGCGCTACCGCCCGTTCATGCAATGACGCCTGCGCTGCGCAGGGCCTCGATGCGCGCGGCATCCCAGCCCAGACCCTGCAGGATGGCCTGCGTGTCGCCGCCCTGCCGCGGCGGATCGGAACGCTTGCCGGCCTTCAGGCCGTCGAACTCGATAGGCAACGCCGCCGCGGATATCTCCCCGCCGTCCGGCAGCCGGGTCTTCAACAGCGCGCCGCCGGCGTTCAGATGCGCGTCGTCCAGCAAGTCGTGCGGCTGGCGTATCGGGCCGTACGACAGACCGGCGGCTTCCAAGGCCGCGCAGAGTTCGTCGGTCTTCCAGGTCTTCAGGATCTCGCCCACGCCCGGCACCAGCCAGGGCCGCGCCGCCTCGCGGTCGACGGCGGTGGCCAGGCGCGGATCGGCGGCCCATTCGGGCGGCAGGAATTTCTGCGCGAAGTTGCGCCATTGCGCATCGCCCACCACGGCGACGAACACGCGGCCGTCGGCGGTCTCGAACACGTCGTACACGCCCCAGGGCGGCCGGCGTTCCGCCCCCATGGGCTTGGGCGCGGCGCCCGTCAGCTGGTACTGCGCGATGAACTGCGCGACCAGCAGCAGATTGTTCTCGAACAGGCCGGAGCGCACGTGCCTGCCGCGCCCCGTGGCGTGGCGGTCGTGCAGCGCCGCCAGCGCGCCCACCACGCCGAAGGTGCCGCCCAGGATGTCGTTGACCGAGGCCGCCACGCGCTGGGGCGAGTCCGCGCCGCCGTTGATGTAGGCCAGCCCGCCCATCATCTGCACCACTTCGTCGAGCGCGGTGCGCTGCTTGTAGGGGCCGGACAGAAAGCCCTTGAGCGATACGTAGATCAGCCCGGGGTTCTCGGCCGACAGCGACTCATAGTCCAGCCCGTACTGGGCCAGGCTGCCGTCGCGAAAATTCTCCACCACCATGTCCGCCTGCAAGGCCAGCTGGCGCACCACGGCCTGCCCTGCGCTTGCCTTCAGGTCGATCGCCAGGCTTTGCTTGTTGCGGTTGAAGACCGGGAAGTAGCCGCTGCCCGAGCCTTTCAGGCGCCGGGTGCGGTCGCCTTCGATCGGCTCCACCTTGATGACTTCGGCTCCCAGGTCCGCCAGCGCCAGGCCGGCCGCCGGGCCCATGATCATGTGGGACAGCTCCAGCACCTTGATGCCGCGCAGCGGCAACTCGGAGTGGTCCATGAAGGGTGAAGCCGGTGTTGCTGCCATCTGCATATCCTCGGGCCTGATGCGCTGAAAAACAGGCGGTGGCAAGATCGATGCATGCCGCCGCCCCATGCCCCCATCATCGGCGGCAAGCCGGATCAGCGGGTAGCGCTCTTTCAGCACGGGGGCATTCTCGTTTGGGAACGTCCGGGAAAGCCCTGAGCCCTGTCGTTTCAGGCGGCGTCCGCCACGCCCAGATGGGCCAACAGCACGCGGGCCGCGGGCGGCAAGGCGTCCAACCCCAGCACGGCGATGCACAAGGAAGTGCTGGACCAGGCTCCAGAAAGCGGAATGAAGCGGATGTCCAGGTTGGCGTGGCGCGCCTTGAGGTACATGGGCACCACGGCCACGCCCATGCCGCGCGCCACCAGCATGCAGATGGTTTCGTGCGAGCTGACCCGCGCGCTGATGCGCCGCGCCACGCCCGCATCCTGCGCCGCCTGCTCGAACACCGCGCTGATGCCGTTGTCGCGGTTCAGTTCGATCTGCTCGAAGGGCAGCAGCTGCGCGTAGTCCAGCGTGTCGCGATCGGCCAGCAGATGCTGGCCAGGCACCACCGCCGCCAGATCGCAGCGGCCGCAATTAAAGACCTGCAAACCGTCATGGCCGAAATCGGAACCCACCGCCACGTCGGCCTGACCGTCCAGCACCGCGCGGAACACCTCCTGCGTGGTGCCTTCTTCCAGCGAGATATCGATCTGGGGATAGGCGCGGCGAAAGGACTGGATCTGCGCCGGCAGTTCGCCGGACAGCGCCGCCACGCTGACCGCCAGCCGGATGCTGCCGCGCACGCCGGTCGCAAAGCCCGCCATTTCGCGGCGCATGCGGTCCATGCTCTGCAGCACCATGCGCACGTGCGTGGCCAGGGCATTGCCCGCGGGCGTGGGCTGCACGCCTTTGACCCCACGCTCCAGCAGTGGCACGCCGAAGGCTTCCTCCATTTCCGACATGCGTTTGCTGACGGCGGAAGGGACGATGTTCTCGCGGGCGGCGGCGCGCGCCAGGCTGCCCTCCTCCAGCGCCGCGAGGAACAGGCGCAGGGAGACGGGATCGATATCGCGAGGATGCGGCGAAAGGGGCTGGACGGGCTTCATGGCGGGAAGTGTCGTGCTTAGTGGCAGCGTCCTGGGATCGGGGTTTTCCCGGTAACATCCGCACTCCCCACGCTCTTGCGGCATTTCCAGGCCGCCACCGCCGCCCATGCAATGCCCCCGCTGCAACTGGCAGAATCCGGCCTCCAACACCCAGTGCTTCAGCTGCAATGCGCCGCTGGCCGCCCCCACAGCGGCCGCGCCTGCCGCGAAGGCTGCGAAGACCGCCAAGGCCGCCCCGGCCCGCGCCGGCAATGCCCCGGTCTTCCCCGGCATCTGGCCGCGGCTTGGCGCCACCGCGATCGACGCCGCCGTGATGGTCGCGGCCATGATCGGATTCAGCACCGCCGCCAATCTGACCTACGAATCCCTGGCCGGCGCTGCGCGCCCCGTCCTGCTGGCCATGGCCGCCGGTTTCATCGGCCTGATGCTGCCGGCCCTGATGGACGCCTGGGCCGGCGGATCCCCAGGCAAGCGGGTGCTGAAGCTGCGCGTCGTGAACCGCAATGGCGATCACCCTGGCGTCCTGCGCGCCAGTTGGCGGCACCTGATGAAGTACGTGCTGAACATCGCGCTGCCCGGCATCTTCTACCGCATCCAGAGGACCATCTTCGGCGAACGCGCCATGCACAACTGGATCTCCGGCACCTACGTGGTCTCCAGCCAGGCGGACCCGCGCGCCATCCGGCCCGCCATCGCCAAGACCCGCTCCATCACGGGCGCGGGCAAGTTCATCTTCATCGTGCTCGGCGTGCTGTTGCTGGTCGCGGGCGGCATGATCATCGGCGCCATCGTCATGGAGCCCAAGCAGGAAGACAATCCCCTGCGCGCCGAGGTGATCCGCCTGGACCTGGTGTCGCAACCCGTGCGCATGCTGGCCGAAAACCATTACCAACGCACGGGAACCTACGCGCCGGACATGGCGGCGCTCGGCGTCACCGCGGAATCGTTGAACAGCAGCGGCTTCAGCGCGCTGAGCCTGAATCCGGTCAACGGCGTGCTGCGCTTCACCATCGCTGGCGCCCCCAGCGCCGCGGACGCGCCCACGCTCGGCGGCAAGCATCTCGTCTACCTACCCGAACTGCGTTCCGAAAAGAAAGGCGGCGGCATCCGCCGGTGGCAGTGCGGCAGCGACGACATCCCGCGCGCCGACCGTCCCTACAGCTGCCGCCACGAAGCCGGCGCCTCGGCGCCCTAGCGCTACCCCACGGAATCCCGCGCATGTCCGCCCTGATCGAATCCATCCATCGCGCCGACGACGGCGACGAGCACGCGCAAATGCTGGCGCTGTGTGAACAAGGGTTGCGCGAACAGCCCGCCTCGGCCCTCCTGTGGGCGCTGCGCGCCCGTTATCACGACAAGCGCGGCGCCCACGCTGCGCGCCAGGCCGACCTGGACCGGGCGCTGACCCTGGACCCGCATTGCGCCGACGCCATCCGCGTCCAGGCCACCGCGCGCTACAACGCCGGCGAGCGGCAGGAAGCCTGGCGCGTCCTGCGCGATGCCCTGCAACGCACGCCTTCGCACTTCGGGCTGCTGATGGCGCAGGCCTATCTGCTGATCAACGACCGCCAGCTGGACCAGGCCATCCAGTGTTGGACCCGCGCCGCGCAGTTGCGCCCATCCGCCGGCGCGCCGCATTGCTATATCGCGTCCAACCTGGCCAACGCCGGGCGACACGCCGAAGCCGAGCCGCATTTCCGGCGCGCGACCTCGCTGGCGCCGGGCAACGGCATGTTCCTGTACGACGCCGGCAACACTTACCGCAGCCTGGGCGACCTGCACAACGCCATCGCAATGTTCGACCGCGCCCGCGCCATCCTGGGCGAGCAGAACGCCATCCAGCACAACCGCGCCTCGTGCCTGCAGGCGCTGGAACGCCACGCGGATGCCGTCGAGGAATGGACCAGCCTGCTACGGCGCGAGCCCGACTGGGACTGGCCCCTGGAAGGCAAGGCGCGGTCCCTGCACCGCTTGGGCCGCGCAGACGAAGCCGCGCCGTTGTGGCATCATCTGGACGCGCTGTCTGACAGCGGCTGGGAAGGCCGCAGGGAACAGGCCCGCGAGTACGTGCGCAGCGGCGATCCGGAGCTGGCCGAGCAGGCGCTCCGGGAGCTGGACCCCATGACCAGCGGCGACGCCCAACTGCTGTTCGTGGCCGGCAACGCGCAACGCGACCAGCGCAACTGGGATGAGGCGCTGGCGTACTACCTGCAGGGCTACGAGCTGGCGCCCGACAGCGACTTCCTGCCCGGCAACGCGGCCGACATGCTGAACCGGCTGGAGCGCCATGAGGAAGCCCTGCCGCTGTCCGAAGTGGCGATCTCGCTGGATCCGGACTGGCTGAAGTGGCGCCGCGCCCGCATCGAGGCGCTGATCCATCTGGGCCGCGCGGACGAGGCTGTGGCCGACGCCGACCGCGCCATGGCGCGCTGGCCGGATGACGGCGCCCTGCACGCCGAGCGCATCAACGCGCTGATCGCCGCCAAGCGCCACGAAGAGGCGCTGACTGCCTGCGACCGGCTGATCGCGATCGATCCAGACTATCGCAGCTGGGCGCTATTTTCGCGCGGCCAAACCTACAGTGAAATGAAGCGCCACGCGGAATCCGCCATGGCCTATCGCCAGGCTGCCGCCTCCTATCAACAGAACGGCAAGCCCCAGTACCAGGAACTGTCCTTGAACAACGCCCTGGCCGCGGAGCAGGCCGCCGCCGCGCCGCGCGGCCTGCTGAGCCGGTTGTTCCGGCGCAATTAGGCCGCGCGCCTAGGCGGCGCGCTCCCATTCATAGCCATTCAGCAAGTCCAGCAAACCGCGCCTGACCACGGCCACCGCCTCATCCCGCAAGGCGTCGGCGCGCCAACCCATTTCGATGGCATAGCCCGGCATCGCCACCGGGCACGGCAGCATGCGCAGGCCGGAGGCCGCGGCCAGGCCGCGCGCCGCGTGCGCGGGCAAGGTCGACAGGGCATCGCTGCCTGGCAGCAGAAACGCCAGCGCCGAAAAATGCGTGGTCGATGCCTGCACCTGGCGCGTCAGTCCCAGCCCATGCAGTACTTCATCCACCACGCCGATGAAGCCGCCGGACGACACCAGAATGTGCTGGCGGCGGACGAATTCCTCCAGCGACAGCGAGGTCTGGCCCGGCGCCAGGCTGGCGGGGTCCAGCAGGCAGGCATAGCCGCCCTGTCCGACCGTCACGCGCTGCAAGGCCTGCGTGGTCAATCCGCCCGAGGCGATCACCAGATCGGCCTCGCGCGCCATCAGCATGTCGGCGGCCAGGCGGCTGTGGGTCTGCCGGAAAATGATGCGCAGGCCCGGCGCGCTGTCCGCCAGGGCGCGGATCGCGTCCCTCCCTAGCGCGATCTCAAAATCGTCCGACAGGCCCAGCGTGACCGAGCGGCCGACGAAGCCCGCCGCGCCCGGCCACGCCAGCGACAGGCTCTGACGGCACTTGTCCAGGGCTTCGCCGATGACAGGCCGCAGTTCGCGCGCCCGCAGACTGGGCGTCAGCCCTCTGCCGGTGCGCGTGAACAGCGGATCGCCGTAAAGCGCGCGCAGACGGCCCAGCGCCGCGCTGACCGCCGACTGCGTTACGCCCAGGCGTAGCGCCGCACGCCCCGCGCCGCCCTCGTCATAGATGGCCTCGAAGACCTTGAGCAAGTTCAGGTCGGCCGACTCGATATCAATCTGGTTCATATCATTTATCTCTGACCAGGATTGATTGATTTTAGGGCCGGCCGGACACTGAAGCCCCGTTGCCACGTTCCTGAGACCCTCGCCATGACCACGAAAACCGTCGCCGCCCTGCAGATCGGCTCCTCCCCCGAAGGCAAAGCTCGCACCCTGGAAGACATCCTCGCCTACGAAGGCGAGATCGCCGCCTCTGGCGCCTCGCTCGTGGTCATGCCCGAAGCGCTGCTGGGCGGCTATCCCAAGGGCGAGATCTTCGGCACCCGCCTGGGCTACCGCCTGCCCGAAGGCCGCGAGGCCTACGCCCGCTATTACGACAACGCCATCGACGTGCCCGGTCCCGAAACCGAGGCGCTCGCCGCCCTGTCGCAGCGCACCGGCGCCAGCCTGGTGGTCGGCGTGATCGAACGGGGCGGCAACACGCTGTATTGCACCGCCCTGTTCTTCGAACCTGCGGCCGGCCTCGTCGCCAAGCACCGCAAGCTCATGCCCACCGGCACCGAACGCCTGATATGGGGCCAGGGCGACGGCTCGACGCTGCCGGTCGTCGACACCGAAGCCGGCCGCATCGGCGGCGCCATCTGCTGGGAAAACCACATGCCGCTGCTGCGCACCGCCATGTACGCCAAGGGCGTGGAGATCTGGTGCGCGCCCACCGTGGACGAACGCGACATCTGGCAGTGCTCGATGCGCCACATCGCGCATGAGGGCCGCTGCTTCGTGGTCAGCGCCTGCCAGGTGCAGCCCTCGCCCGCCGAGCTGGGCCAGGACGTGCCTGGCTGGGACGCCAACCGTCCGCTCATCAACGGCGGTTCGGTCATCGTCGGCCCGCTGGGCGACGTGCTGGCGGGTCCGCTGCGCGGCAAGGCCGGCCTGCTGACCGCCCAGGTCGACACGGCGGAACTGGTGCGCGCCCGCTACGACTTCGACGTGGTGGGCCACTATTCGCGCCCCGACGTCTTTTCCCTGACCGTGGACGAACGCCCGCGCCCCGCCGTGCGCTTCGTCTCCTGAACGCCCCGTCGCCAGGAGTCCGTAATCCAGGCCTCTGGCGCCGGGATGGTATAGTCTCGCCCGCTGCCGGCCCTTCCGGGGCCGTGCAACGCCCGAGTGGTGAAATTGGTAGACACAAGGGACTTGAACTAATTTGAGCCCTTTGGGGGAAACTCCAAAGGTGTAGCCCGTCAAACTCGGCGAATGCCCTGGACCCGTTCCGAGCCAACGCCGAGCCAAGCCCAGGCCGCATGGCCGGGGAAGGTGTAGAGAGCAGACGGCGGGCACCTAAGGCCGCAAGGCTATGGTGAAGGCGTGCTCCAGACCACGAACAGCGCATCCGCGCTGGCGGCGAAAGCCGAAGTGGTAAGAAAATCCCTCGGCCTCGCGGCCGTACCGGTTCGATTCCGGTCTCGGGCACCACCCCGCCACAGGACAGGCGTCCCCCCTTCGTCGCAAACCGGCGAACGCCTGCCTCGTCAAACTGAAGCGCGCAAAATTCGTCCCGCCGATCTAATCTAGTCCGGTAATCAGGGAGCGCGCCATGATCACCCTCTATTCGTACCCCGGACTCTATGGGCTGGAAGACAACAACCCCTACGGCCTGAAGATCTACGCCTTCCTGAAGCTGTGCCGCTTGCCGTTCGACCATCGGCATACGCTGGACGTGCAGTCCGCGCCGCGCGGCCAGCTGCCCTATATCGCCGACGGCGATCTGCGCATCGGCGACAGCGACGCCATCATCGCCCACCTGAAGCGCCAGTACGAACTGACCATCGACGATTCCCTCACGCCCGAGCAGCAGCGGCAGGACCTGCTGGTGCGCCGCGCGCTGGACGATCTGTACTGGGTCATGTCCTATTCGCGCTGGCGCGACGACCGCTATTGGCCAATCTTCCGCAAGGCGCTGCTGGACGCCCATCCGGACGTCAAACCCGAGCAGCTGGAAGCCGCCCGCCAGTACAACTTCCAGCGCTATCACTACCAAGGCATAGGCCGTTATGCCCCCGAAGACGCCTATGCGCGCGGGATCGCCGACCTGGAGGCTATCTCCAGCCTGCTGGGCGACAACGGCTTCATGTTCGGCCCCAATCCGGGCAGCGTGGACGCGGGGCTCTATGGCTTTCTCGCCAATATCTATTTCTACGCCATCGATACCCCGCTCAAGCAGTGCCTGGTGTCGCGGCGCAACCTGGTGAGCCTGTGCAATGCAGTGCGCGCCGAACTCGGTTAAAGCCTGCCGCCCCTCTTGCACACGGCAGCCGGCCCCGGGCCGCTTCCAAAAACGTTATTCTTGCGCCTCGTTTTCCACGTTTCCGCCCTGCCCGCCATGCGCCGGCGGGGCTTCAGACCTCACTTGACCGCCGCTTCCTCCCCCCCGCCCTTCATCGTCCTCGACGCCTGCGTCCTCATGTCCGGCATCCTGCGCCGCCTGCTGCTCAGGCTGGCCGAGGCCGGCGTGTACACGCCGGTCTGGACCGACCGCATCGGCGAGGAATGGCGCCGCAACGCCTCGCGCATCTGGGAGATCCCGCCGGAGGTGATGATGGAACTCTGGGACGACATGAACGCGCGCTTTCCCGGCGCCCGCGAAACGGACACCCAGGTCTACGAGGCGTCCTTGCGCTACAGCGATCCCAAGGACTTCCACGTGATCGCGGCCGGCCTGGCGCGGCGCGCGCGCTGCGGCCTGCAGCAGCCGCCTGTGGTGCAGGTGCTGACCTGGAATCTGAAGGATTTCAATCGTTCCGAACTGCGGCGCCAGGGGCTGGACGTCTACAACCCCGACCGCATGCTGACGCAGTGGTGGCAGGCCGCGCCCGATGCCATCCGCGCGGCGGCGGCACAGGTGCCCGCGGACTATGTGGCGCTGGGGCGCGAGCCCGAGCCGCTGTCGGCGACGCTGCACCGCGAGCGCCTGTACGGCCTGAAGAACCTGCTGGCGCGCGACGCCGCGCAGAACGGCGCCGCCTGAACCGCGCCGGCGCGCTCAGTGGTCGTGGTTGCTGGCAGCAAAGCCCGCCGCGTTCAGTATGTCGATCACTTCCTGGATGTGCTCGTGGCCGCGCGTCTGCAGCACGAAATCCACCTCGACATTGCGCACCGGCAATGACGTGAACGCGCGCTGGTGGTGCACTTCGGTGATGTTGGCCTGCGCGTCGGCGATGAGCTTGGTGGCGTGTGCCAGCGCGCCCGGCAGGTCGCGCAGGTCCACGCGGATACGCGCCAGGCGGCCTGCTCGCACCATGCCGCGTTCGATCAGTTCGCCCAGCATCAGCGGGTCGATGTTGCCGCCCGTCAGCACCAGGCCGATGCGCTTGCCCTTGTAGCGGTCGCTGCCCTCTTCCTGCGCGCGCAGCAGCGCGGCCAGGCCTGCGGCGCCTGCGCCTTCGACCACCGATTTCTCGATTTCCAGCAGCACCACGATGGCGTGTTCGATATCGCTTTCGCTGACCAGCTCCAGGCGATCGACCAATTGCGTCACGATGGGCTGGGTCAGCGCGCCCGGCGACTTCACCGCGATGCCTTCGGCAATGGTGTACGCGCCCTGCGGCATGGACACGCCCTTGACGGCCGCGTACATGGACGGGAAGCGCTCGGTCTGCACACCGATGATCTCGATGCCGGGCTTGAGCGCCTTGGCCGCGGTGGCGATGCCGGAGATCAGGCCGCCGCCGCCGATGGCGACGACCAGGGTGTCCAGCTGCGGTTGGTCTTCCAGCATTTCCAGCGCCACCGTGCCCTGCCCGGATATGACCGCCTCGTCGTCGTACGGGTGGATCATGATCAGGCCGCGCTCCTGCGCCAGCTCGTAGCCGCGCGCCTTGGCGTCGTCGAAGGTATCGCCGGCCAGCACCACCTCGGCGCCGAAGCGGCGCGTGTTGGCGATCTTGACGGTGGGGGTGAAGCGCGGCATCACGATCACGGCCGGCACGCCCATGCGCTGGGCATGGTAGGCCACGCCCTGCGCGTGGTTGCCGGCGGACACTGCGATCACGCCCTTGGCGCGTTCTTCTTCCGACAGCGTCAGCATGCGGTTGAGCGCGCCGCGCTCCTTGAACGAAGCCGTGAACTGCAGGTTCTCGAACTTCAGCCAGATCTCCGCGCCGAAGATGTCGGACAGCGTGCGGGACAGGGTAAACGGGGTCTTCAGCACCTGGCCGCGCAGGTTCTCGCGGGCGGTCTGAATGGAGGCGATATCGATCACGATGGAAATCCTGTTAGCGCACCGGCAGGAAATTGAACAGCAGCAGGCCCTGCGCGTAGTTGATCCCGATGCGCCGCGTGTTCTCGCCCAGCAGATTCGCGATCAGATCCAGGCGGCCGATGATGGCGCCGAATTCGCGTTCAAAGCTGAGGTTGGTGGCGTTCTGGGACATTTCGTTGGCCAGCAGCAAGGGTTCGCCCTGGGTATTGCGGCGCGACGCCAGCAGCCAGGCGGCTGCCTCGACGTTCCGTGCGGCATTGTAGACCCGCTGCCCGTCCAGCGCGTCGGTGGCGTACAGGCGGGTTTTGCCGTTGTGGGCCGCGATGATGGTGTCGGCCAGGCCGTAGATGAAAGCGCCGACCCGGTCGCCCGAATAGTTGGGGTCCAGGGACACGGCCAGGATCTGGATATCGCGCAGCCCCGCCAGGTCCTTGGGCGGGACGCGGACCTCGATGGAATGCTTGACCAGCGACACCGCCTTGGCCAGATCGGGCGCGCCGGACTTGCGCCACTCGCGCGGATTGCGGCGGTAGAGCTTGTCCAGCAGGACATACAGGCTGGCCAGGTTGTCGCGCACCTCCAGCGTGACGGTGCGGTTGAAGTCGGTCTGGCCGAACTGGTCGGCGGACATGTCTTCGCTCTTGGGACCGCCCTTGCCCGGCGCGGGGCTGCTCATGCAGCCGCTCAGCAAGGCCGCAAGCAGCGCCGCGGCACTGGCGGATCTGGCCCACGCCGTCATGCCTTGCCCATCCGTTTCCCCCTTCTTTGCCACGTCGCGCGGGCCATCCTCCGTGGTCGGGGGGCCTCGCTCTCGCGCAAGACTTTACAGGAAGGTAAGCGCAGTTGGGAGATGTCCGGGGTCTGAAGAAGCAAGAAGATGAATCAGGACCGGCCGTCGCGGCCCAGGCCGGCGCATGAAAAACGGCGCCCGAAGGCGCCGTTTCATACTACCGGTCAAGCAGGCTTATTCAGCTTGCGGTTCCGATTGCGGGGCGGCTTCGGGGGCCGCAGCGGATTGCTGCTGCTCGATGCCGCCGATGGCCTTGATGGACAGGCGCAGGCGGCCCTTGTCGTCGGCCTCGATGACCTTGACGCGGACTTGCTGGCCGACCTTCAGCACATCGTTGATGTTGGCGATGCGGTAGTTGGCGATTTCCGAGATGTGCAGCAGGCCGTCGCGGCCCGGCAGCACTTGCACGATGGCGCCGAAATCCAGCAGGCGCAGCACGGCGCCTTCGTAGATCTGGCCCACTTCGACGTCGGCGGTCAGTTCGACGATGCGGCGCTGGGCTTCCTTGGCCTGCGCTTCGTCGACGCTGGCGATCACGATCGTGCCGTCGTCGGAGATGTCGATCTGCGTGCCGGTTTCTTCGGTCAGCGCGCGGATGGTGGCGCCGCCCTTGCCGATCACGTCGCGGATCTTCTCGGGGTTGATCTTGATGGTCAGCATGCGCGGAGCGAAAGCCGAGAGCTCGCCGCGCGAACCGTCCAGCGCTTCCTTCATCTTGCCCAGGATGTGCAGGCGGCCTTCGCGGGCCTGAGCCAGCGCCACTTGCATGATTTCCTTGGTGATGCCCTGGATCTTGATGTCCATCTGCAGTGCGGTGACGCCGTTCTCGGTGCCCGCAACCTTGAAGTCCATGTCGCCCAGGTGATCTTCGTCGCCCAGAATGTCCGTCAGCACGGCGAACTTGCCGCCATCCAGGATCAGGCCCATGGCCACGCCGGCCACGTGATCCTTGACCGGCACGCCGGCGTCCATCATGGCCAGCGAGCCGCCGCAGACCGAAGCCATCGACGACGAGCCGTTGGACTCGGTGATTTCCGAGACGATGCGGATGGTGTACTGGAAGTCTTCCGGAGCCGGCAGCAGCGGGATCAGCGCGCGCTTGGCCAGGCGGCCGTGGCCGATTTCGCGGCGCTTGGGCACACCGATGCGGCCCGTTTCGCCGGTGGCGAACGGAGGCATGTTGTAGTGCAGCATGAAGCGGTCGCGGTACTCGCCCATGAGCGCGTCGATGATCTGCTCATCCTGCTTGGTGCCCAGCGTGGCCACGACCAGCGCCTGGGTTTCACCACGGGTGAACAGCGCGCTGCCGTGTGCGCGGGGCAGCACGCCCAGACGCACGCTGATGGGACGCACGGTGCGGGTGTCGCGGCCGTCGATGCGGGGCTCGCCGTTCAGGATCTGGCCGCGCACGATGGCGGATTCCAGCGAGAACATGATGTTGTCGACAGCGACCGCGTCCGGCGCCGCTTCGCCCTTTTCGGCGGCGGCGGCGGCCAGCTTGGCCGACACGTCAGCCGACACTTCGCGCAGCTTGGTGGTACGAGCCTGCTTTTCGCGGATCTGGTAGGCGGCGTTCAGGCCTTCCTGGGCAGCGGCGGTGACCGCGGCGATCAGGGCTTCGTCCTTGGCGGGCGCTTGCCAGTCCCAATCGGGCTTGCCGGCGTCCTTCACCAGTTCGTGAATGGCGTTGATGACGGCCTGCATTTGCTGGTGGCCGTAGACCACGCCGCCCAGCATGATTTCTTCGGACAGCTGGTCGGCTTCGGATTCCACCATCAGCACGGCGTTTTCGGTGCCGGCGACGACCAGGTCCAGCTTGGACGACTTCAGCTGCGAGGCGGTCGGGTTGATGGCGTACTGGCCATCGATGTAGCCCACGCGCGCGGCGCCGATCGGGCCGTTGAACGGGATGCCCGAGATGGCCAGCGCGGCCGAGGCGCCGATCATGGCGGGGATGTCGGGATCGATTTCAGGATTGACCGACAGCGTATGGATGACCACCTGGACTTCGTTGTAGAAGTCTTCGGGGAACAGCGGACGCAGGGGACGGTCGATCAGGCGCGAGGTCAGCGTTTCCTTCTCGGAGGGCTTGCCTTCGCGCTTGAAGAAGCCACCCGGGATGCGGCCGGCGGCGTAGGTCTTCTCGATGTAGTCAACGGTCAGCGGGAAAAACGTTTGACCCGGCTTGGCCTTCTTGGAAGCCACGACGGTGGCCAGGACGACGGTGTCCTCGATCGACACCACAACGGCGCCGGAGGCCTGGCGAGCGATCTCGCCAGTTTCCAGGACGACCGTGTGCTGGCCGTACTGGAACGATTTTGTCACTTTGTTGAACATGACGATTATTCCTTACAAATGAAAAACCGTGGCCGTCGCGACATACGTCGCACCGACCACGGTTGCGTCATGGGGAGCCAGCCCCGTCGATCACTTGCGCAGACCGAGTTTTTCGATCAGTGCGCGGTACGAATCGGGATTGCGGCCCTTGAGATAGTCGAGCAGCTTGCGGCGACGGCTGACCATACGGAGCAGACCGCGGCGCGAGTGATGGTCCTTCATGTGTTCTTTGAAGTGACCGGTCAGTTCGTTGATGCGGGCGGTGAGCAGAGCCACCTGAACTTCGGGGGAGCCGGTATCGCCTTGAGCGCGTTGGAATTGCGCGACGATATCGGATTTCTTGATGTCAGCTACAGACATTTATGACCTCTTCGGACATGCGACAGGGCCGAGGCGCCCTGACGTGGTTTGGAAAAATTTTGCGCGAACCTGGCGGAATTCGCTTTCTCACTGCTGCCATTGATGACTCAAACAGAAGCCTGGAACCCGGGTGTGGACGCGGTGTTTCGACACCGGGGCCTGGCACCTGGACCAGCTCTGCGGCCAGCGCAAAGGATGTTGCAAGATCAATACACTTGATAAAGCTCGATGATTATAGCTGATTCGCTAGAATTACCCCAATGAGGGCCGCCTGCCCCGCCGCAGGCCGCGATGCCACGTAAGGAGCAAGACATGTCTAAATATTACAAAGGCGCCCGCCTGGCGCTGGCCGCCGCCGCGTTGGCCGGGCTGGCCGCCTGCGCGAACATGGCCCAGATTCCTCCCGGCACGCCCTACGCCGACGTGCTGACCCAGTTCGGCCAACCCAACTTCGAATGCCCGCAAGCCAATGGCGGACGGCGCGTGATCTGGACGCAGCAGCCCATGGGCCAATATGCCTGGGGTACCAATGTCGGCACCGATGGGCGAGTGGGCCAGGTGGTGCCGCTGCTGACCGATGCGCATTTCAAGGTGCTGAGCGAAGGCGAATGGGGTCCCGACCGCGTGCGCTGCGAATTCGGCCCGCCCGCGCGCATCGAGGAAGCCGGCCTGGGCGAGAAGCGCGAGGTGGTCTGGTCGTACCGTTACAAGGAAAACGGGGTCTGGAACTCGCTGATGTACGTGTACATGAGCCGCGACGGCAACAGGCTGACGCACTTCCATCCCGGCCCGGATCCCATGTACGACGACGACCGGTTCATGTGGCGCTGATTCCCCCGCCCTTGAAAGACAAAACCCGCCATCCGGCGGGTTTTGTTTTTCAAGATTGCCGCCAATCACGAAGATTGGTTGCGGCGTTCCTGCGTCAGGCGGCGCGCGCGGTTCCAGCGCCAGGCCCACATGATCCAGCCCGACAGGCCGTACAGCACGAACAGGCCGAACAGCACGACCGGAGGATCGCTGGACACGAAAACGAATACGGCCACTACCAGCAGGATGCCCCAGAACGGCACGCTGCGGCCCAGGGCGAAGCTCTTGCCGCTGAAGAACGGCGCGTTCGACACCATGGAAATGCCCGCGTACATGGTCAGCGTGAACGCCGCCCAGGCCATCAGGCTGTCATGGATGGGCAGCTTGTTGTCCACGGCCAGCCAGACGAAGCCCGCCACCAGCGCACCGGCCGCCGGGCTGGGCAAGCCCTGGAAGTAGCGCTTGTCGACCACGGCGATGTTGGTGTTGAAGCGCGCCAGACGCAGCGCGGCGCCGGCGACATAGACGAACGCGGCCAGCCAGCCCCAGCGGCCCAGATCGTTCAGGATCCATTCGTACATGACCAGCGCGGGCGCGACGCCGAAGGAGGTCATGTCGGACAGGGAGTCGTATTGCTCGCCAAACGCGGACTGGGTGTTGGTCAGGCGGGCGACCCGGCCGTCCATGCCGTCCAGCACCATGGCCGCGAAAATGGCGATGGCGGCCACTTCGAAGCGGTCGTTCATGGCCTGCACGACGGCATAGAACCCCGCGAACAGTGCGGCGGTGGTGAACGCGTTGGGCAGCAGGTAAATGCCGCGGTGGCGGTTCTCGGAATCGCGCATGGAAAAATTGGGCATGGTCTCAATAACTTACAACGAACACTGAAAGGTTAACCCATCTGGCCCCGCTTGCGGGGCGAAGCAAGCCGCGTGCCCGGCCGATCGACGGGAAGCCTGCAAAAAAAAGCGGCATGCCCTCGCAGGCATGCCGCTTCGACCCTGATTGCCCGGGGCAAGCCCCGCGCAGTGGCATGGATCAGTTCTTGGACTTGTCCACCAGCTTGTTGGCGGCGATCCAGGGCATCATGGCGCGCAGCTTGCCGCCCACTTGCTCGATCTGCGATTCCGCGTTGATGCGGCGGCGCGAGGTCAGCGTCGGAGCGCCGGCGGTGTTTTCCAGGATGAACTTCTTGGCGTATTCGCCGGTCTGGATGTCCGTCAGGCACTGGCGCATGGCCTTGCGGGTTTCGTCGGTGACGATCTTCGGACCCGTTTCGTACTCGCCGAACTCGGCGTTGTTCGAGATCGAGTAGTTCATGTTGGCGATGCCGCCTTCATAGATCAGGTCGACGATCAGCTTCAGTTCGTGCAGGCACTCGAAGTACGCCATTTCGGGCGCGTAGCCGGCTTCCACCAGCGTGTCGAAACCAGCCTTGATCAGTTCGACGGTACCGCCGCACAGCACGGCCTGTTCGCCGAACAGGTCGGTTTCGGTTTCTTCGCGGAAGTTGGTTTCGATGATGCCGGCACGGCCGCCGCCGTTGGCGCTGGCGTACGACAGGGCCACGTCACGCGCGGCGCCCGACTTGTCCTGGTACACGGCCACCAGATGGGGCACGCCGCCGCCTTGCTTGTAGGTGTTGCGCACGGTGTGGCCCGGGGCCTTCGGGGCGATCATGATGACGTCGATATCTTCACGCGGCACGACTTGGCCGTAGTGCACGTTGAAGCCGTGGGCAAACGCCAGGGCGGCGCCGGGCTTGATGTTGGCGTGCACTTCCTTGTTGTAGACCGAGGCGATGTTCTCGTCGGGCAGCAACATCATGACGATGTCGGCGGACTTGACGGCGTCGGCGACTTCCTTGACTTCCAGGCCGGCGTTGGCGGCCTTGTTCCACGAGGCGCCGCCCTTGCGCAGGCCGACCACGACCTTCACGCCGGACTCATGCAGGTTCTGCGCGTGCGCGTGGCCTTGCGAGCCGTAGCCGATGATGGCAACAGTCTTGCCCTTGACCAGGGAGAGATCGCAGTCTTTGTCGTAGAAAACTTTCATGGTTGTGCTCCAGATTCCAGTATTTTGGATATTTGTTTAATTCAGATGTAGGGTGCGGCTTGGCCTGGAAGGCCGGTCAAATCTTCAAAATCCGTTCACCGCGTCCGATGCCGGACACGCCGGTGCGCACGGTTTCAAGGATTGCACTGCGGTCCAGGGCCTCCAGGAAGGCCTGTACTTTTTCCTGCACCCCGGTCAATTCGATGGTGTAGGACTTGTCGGTCACGTCGATGATGCGGCCGCGGAAGATATCCGCCATGCGCTTCATTTCCTCGCGCTCCTTGCCGACCGCGCGCACCTTCACGAGCATCAGCTCGCGCTCGATGTGCGCGCCTTCGGTCAGGTCGACGACCTTGACCACATCCACCAGGCGGTTCAGGTGCTTGGTGATCTGCTCGATGATTTCATCGGAACCGGTGGTCACGATGGTCATGCGCGACAGCGTGGAGTCCTCGGTGGGCGCCACGGTCAGGGTCTCGATGTTGTAGCCCCGCGCGGAAAACAGGCCCACCACGCGCGACAGCGCGCCGGGTTCGTTTTCGAGGAGGACGGAAATCACGTGCTTCATGGGTGGCCTCCTTACAGGTCTTCAGAGCCAAGCAGCATTTCGGTCAGCCCGCGGCCGGCCTTGACCATCGGCCACACGTTTTCGGTGCGGTCGGTGATGAAGTCCAGGAACACCAGGCGATCCTTGTGCTTCTTGAACGCTTCGCGCAGCGCCGGCTCGACGTCCGCCGGGCGTTCGATGCGCAGACCCACGTGGCCATAGGCCTCGGCCACCTTGACGAAATCGGGCAGCGAATCCATGTAGGACTCGGAGTAGCGCGAACCGTAGTCGATCTGCTGCCACTGCCGGACCATGCCCAGGAAGCGGTTGTTCAGGCAGATGATCTTCGGCGTCAGGCGGTACTGATGGCAGGTCGACAGTTCCTGGATGTTCATCTGGATGGAGCCTTCGCCGGTGATGACGGCGACGTCGTGTCCAGGATTGGCCATCTGCACGCCCATGGCGTACGGCAGGCCCACGCCCATGGTGCCCAGGCCGCCGGAGTTGATCCAGCGGCGCGGCTTGTCGAACTTGTAGTACTGCGCGGCCCACATCTGGTGCTGGCCCACGTCGGAAGTCACGAAGGCGTCGCCGCCAGTCACTTCCCAGAGCTTTTCCACCACGAACTGCGGCTTGATGACTTCGTCCGAGTTGGCGAACTTCAGGCATTCCTTGCCGCGCCAGGACTCGACCTGCTCCCACCACTTGGCGATCGGGGCGGGCTTGTGCTCGGCTGCAGCAATGTCGTACTGCGCGCTGAGGTCGGCCAGGACGTCCTTGACGTTACCGACGATCGGGACATCCACGCGCACGCGCTTGGAGATCGACGAGGGATCGATATCGATATGGATGATCTTGCGCGCGTTCTGGGCGAAGTGCTTGGGGTTGCCGATCACGCGGTCATCGAAACGGGCGCCGATGGCCAGCAGCACGTCGCAGTGCTGCATCGCCATATTGGCCTCGTACGTGCCGTGCATGCCGGGCATGCCGACGAACTGGCCGCTGCTGGCCGGGTAGCCGCCCAGACCCATCAGGGTGCTGGTGCAAGGCGCGCCCAGTTGCGACACGAGCTTGTTCAGCTCGGGCGCGGCGTTCGACAGAATGACCCCGCCGCCCGTGTAGATCATGGGCCGCTCGGCGGCCAGCAGCATCTGCACGGCTTTCTTGATCTGCCCCTGGTGGCCCTTGTTGACGGGCGCGTAGGAGCGCATCGAGATCTCGCCCTTGGGCGGCGTGTACTTGCACTGCGCGATGGTGATGTCCTTGGGGATATCCACCAGCACCGGGCCGGGACGGCCGGTGCGCGCGATGTAGAACGCGCGGCGCATGGTTTCGGCCAGGTCCTTGACGTCGCGCACAAGGAAGTTGTGCTTGACGCAGGGACGCGTGATGCCGACGGTGTCGCATTCCTGGAAGGCGTCCTCGCCGATGGCCGCAGTGGGCACCTGCCCGCTGATGATGACCATGGGGATGGAATCCATGTAGGCGGTGGCGATGCCGGTGACGGCATTGGTCACGCCCGGTCCGCTGGTCACGAGGCAGACGCCGACCTTTTGCGACGAGCGCGAATAGGCATCGGCGGCGTGCACGGCGGCCTGCTCGTGACGAACCAGGATATGCTGGAATTTGTCTTGCTTGAAAATCGCGTCGTAGATGTAAAGCACCGCGCCGCCGGGGTAGCCGAAAACGTGTTCCACGCCTTCATCGGCCAGGCAGCGCACGACGATATCGGCGCCATTCAGTTCCATGTTGTCATTCCTTTCAGTACCGGCCCTGCAACCCTGACTGCTGCTCGCCCGGATACGGCGGCAACTGAACCCATACCGGCCCCGACAACATGATCCGGCGCTTTGCGGCTCACGGAGCCACGCCACCCGGACACCTTGCCGACCCGGCACACGCTCGACAGAACGCAGTGCAAACGCCCCTTGGGGACGCTGGAGGTCGAAATGGAAGCCTTGGCAACACACGCTTGTGGCGCGGCCAACGGCAGGTGTAACTGCTGCGGGATGCCTGGGAGGTGACCCTGGCAATCCGCCTCAACGCACCGGTTTCGGATAGGCAGACCGATGCAAGTGGAGCAATTTACCGCGTTGCGTCAAAGGTAGCAAATCGACCTTTCCCGCAGCGTTGCGCGGAAGGTTCGGTAACCATCTGGCCCCGGAAAAACCCCCACGCTGCGCGCTACGCGCTTGCTGCCCCCCAAGGGGGCGTTTTTTGCCTTGGGGCGGCCCGGCGGCAAAAAATATGGGACAGTCTCTCTATACTTGTTTCGTCGTCCTGAACCGAGCCCCTGCCCATGGATTTGCGCATTGCCAGCATCCGCCGCTTCCTCTACAGCCACTACTTCTTCGGAGGGGTGCGTCAGGGAGTGGGAATGCTGTTGCCCGTGCTGGTGCTGGGCGGCCTCTTCGGCAACTACACCACCGGACTGGTCGCGACCTTCGGCGCGCAATGCCTGGCCATCATCGACCAGCCGGGCGGGCCGCAGCGCCACCGCACCAACGAGATGCTGGGCGGCGCGGCGCTGGGCACGCTGACGGTCGTCATCACCGGCTTCGCATCCTCGCACCCCGTGCTGATCTGGCTGGCGGTCATCGCGCAGTGTTTCGTCTATTCGATGTTCACGGTGTTCGGCAAGCGCGGCGGGCTGATCGGCTTTGCCGGCCTGCTGCTGATGACCCTGACCATGCACTCCCCGCTGGCGCCGCACGAGGTGTTGGCGCACGCCGCGGCCACCCTGGGCGGGGCGCTGTTCTATGTCGCGTTCAGCCTGGGTTTCTCGCGCCTGTTCTGGCTGCGCGAAGAGCAGCAGGCCATGTCGGTGGCGCTCTTCGCCACCGCCGACTACGTGGCGGCGCGCGCCACTTTCTACGATGAAACCGCCGACCTGGACGACGCCTATCGCGAGCTGATCCAGCGCCAATCCGTCATGACGGAAAAGCACCAGGCGGCGCGCGACATGGTGCTGCGCGCCCTGCCCCGCGGCAAGGGCCTGGGCGACCGCCAGCGCGTGATGATCTGGAACATGTTCGTCGACATGCTGCAGCTGCTCGACACGCTGGTGGCCACGCACACCGACTACGCGGCGCTGCGCCGCGCGCTGGCCGGCAGCGACTGCCTGATGTTCATGCGCGACGCGCTGGTGAAGATGTCGCTGGAGCTCAACCGCATCGCACTGGACGTGTCGCGCGGGCGCAAGGTGCAGTACCGCAGCAGCGCCAAGGCCGAACTGCGCGCCATCGAATACGAGATCGAACAGCTCAAGCAGCAGGGCCTGGGCGAACGCGAGCCCGAGATGCTGGCGCTGATCGTCCAGGTGCTGCGCCGGCTGCGCAATTCGGCGCGCATCGTCGACCGCCTGGCCGACCACACCGCCGCCTCGCCCGACGCCAAGCCCACCGACGTGCTGCGCATCAACAAGTCGCTGACACGCTTCATTTCGCGCCAGGAATTCCGCGTGGGGCTTCTGACCAGCAACCTGCGCCTGGACTCGCCGCACTTCCGCTACGCGCTGCGCGTCACGGCGGCCGCGGCCATCGCGATGACGCTGGCCAGCCAGTGGCTGTCGCCGGCGTTCTCCGCGCACAACTACTGGATCATGCTGACGATCGTCATCATCATGAAGCCGGGCTTCGCGTTGACGCGACAGCGCAATAGCTGGCGCCTGACGGGCACGCTGATCGGCTGCATCCTGGCCTTGCTGCTGTTCAACCTGACCGACCGGCCCGAACTGCTGTTCGCCGCGCTGCTGGGGGCCTGCATCATGGGCAACAGCCTGGTGCAGCTGAACTACATGGCCAGCGCCACCTTCAACACGCTGTTCGTGGTGCTGGTGTTCCACTTCGTGTCGCCGGGCACGGTGTCCATGTCGGTGATCGGCGAACGCGCCATCGACACGCTGATCGGCTGCGCGCTGGCGCTGATCTGCAGCTACATCCTGCCCTGGTGGGAAGCCCGCTACCTGAAGCCGCTGGCGGCCGCGGCCACGCGCGCCAACCGCGAATACCTGATCGCCGGTCTGCGCTACGTCGAGGCCATGCAAGCCCACGGCGCGCCCGTGGGCGCCGCCGCCGGCGAGACTCCGGCGGTCACGGACGCCGACCTGGCCTGGCGGCTGGCGCGCAAGAACGTGCACATCTCCTTCAGCAATTTCGCCGAGGCGTTCTACCGCATGATGAGCGAGCCCACCTCGCATCAGGTAAGCGTGCCGGAGCTCAACAACCTGCTGATCCAGAACCACATCCTGGCCTCGCAGATCACGGCGGCCATCCCCATTCTGGCCGGTCTGCCGGCCACGCCCGAAGCCGTGCAGCGGGCGCTGACCGGCATGGTGGACCTGCTGGACGAGAATCGGGTGCAGGCGCCCACCGGTCTGCCGACCCAGTTCGACACCGAAGGCGAACAGGCCGCGCTGGTCTATCCGGTCAAGCAGATGCTGAAGGCGACGCACATGATCCGCCAGGAACTGCACGCTCTGGCCGATCCCACGCACGCGCCGCCGGTGGCGGCGGCTGCGTGACTGCCGCCGCTTGATCTGGCGGAATGGGAAGAACCCGGGCGCGAGGCCCGGGACCGGATCAGACCTTGCGGCGGAACACCAGCTTGTCTTCCGACGAGGCGGAGGCGTCGAACTTGTAGCCTTCGAGGTCAAACCCCTGCAGGCCTTCGGGCTTGGACACCTTGTGCAGGATCGCGTAGCGCGCCATCAGGCCGCGCGCGCGCTTGGCGTGGAAGCTGATGACCTTCCAGGCGCCGTTCTTCCAGTCCTGGAACACGCATTGCACGACGCGCGCCTTCAGCGTCTTCAGGTCGACCGACTTGAAGTATTCCTCGGACGCCAGGTTGACGATCACGGGCGCCTTCTGGCCGGCCTGCCGTTCGTTGAGATAGTCGGCGATGGCCGGGCCCCAGTACTCGTACAGGTTCTTGCCCTTGGACGTGGCCAGGCGCGTGCCCATTTCCAGGCGGTACGGCTGCATCAGGTCCAGCGGACGCAGCACGCCATACAGGCCGCTCAGGATGGCCACGTGCTCCTGCGCCCAGTCCAGCTGCTTGGCCGACAGGGTGGCGGCCTCCAGCCCTTCGTAGACGTCGCCGTTGAAGGCCAGCACCGCCTGGCGCGAGTTGGCCTGCGTGAAGCTGCGCTTCCAGTGGGCGTAGCGCTGCACGTTGAGTTCGGACAGCGCCGGGCTCAGGCTCATGAGCTCGGAGATATCCTCGGCCGACTTGGTTTTCAGCACCTTGATGAGGCCGGCGGCCTGGTCCACGAACAGCGGCTGGGTATGCGTCTCGATGTGCAGCGGCGAGTCGTAATCCAGCTTCTTGGCGGGAGAAAGCAAAAACAGCATTCCGGAATTCCTTTTTAGCGTGCCGTCCAGCCGCCATCGACCGAGACGGACGTACCTGTGATTTGCGCGGCGGCATCCGAAGCCAGGAACACGGCGGTGCCTCCCAGTTGCTCCGGCGTCACGAATTGCAGCGACGGCTGCTTTTCGCTCAGCAGTTCGCGTGCGGCGGTTTCCTGATCGACGCCATCCTTTTCCGCCAGCGCGGTGATCTGCTTTTCAACCAACGGCGTGCGCACCCAGCCCGGGCAGATGGCGTTGGCGGTGATGCCCTGGCCGGCCGTTTCCAGCGCGGTCACCTTGGTGAAGCCGACCACGCCATGCTTGGCGGCCACGTAGGCCGACTTGTTGGCCGAAGCCACCAGGCCATGGGCCGAGGCGATGTTGATGATGCGGCCGAAGCCCTGCTTCTTCATGTGCGGCAAGGCTGCTGCGGTGCCGTGGAACACGGCCGACAGGTTCAGCGCCAGGATCGCGTCCCATTTTTCGGCGGGGAAATCTTCGATCAAGGCGGTGTGCTGGATGCCGGCGTTGTTGACCAGGATGTCGATGCGGCCCAATTGGCGCACGGCGTTCTCGACCAGCTCGCGCACGGCCGCGCCCTTGGACAGGTCGGCGCCGTCGTAGATGACCTTCACGCCATGCTTGTCAGCCAGGCTGGCGCGGAGCTTTTCGATTTCGGCGGCATCGCCGAAGCCGTTCAAGACGATATCGGCGCCTTGCTGGGCAAAGGCAGTGGCGATACCCAGGCCGATGCCGCTGGTGGAACCGGTGACAAGGGCGACTTTTCCTTTAAGCATGAGCATTCTCCTGTGGTCGGGCACATTGGACGGGCCAAGCAAGGGTCAAGTGTAGCTGCCCGGCATGACGGCAATCATGCCATGCCCGCACGGCCCGCAGGGTCAAGCAGCGGGCGGAGTGTCGCGCGGCGCAGGAGGTTTCGGCGCCTCGTCCTGGGCCGATTCCGCCGTTGGCAGATCGGCCATGCCGCCCCGGTTTTCGGGAATGCGTTCCAGCAGCTTGATCAGCATCGGCACCACGCCCATCGAAATCGCCACGATGACGGACAGCACGTCGCGCTGTTCCAGGTTCACCAGATTGTTGTCCCAGGCTTCATTGAAGATGGCAAAGCTGAACTCGCCGCCCTGCGCCAACGCCAGCGCAAACAGCAGCCGGTGATAGCGCGGCAACCCGAGAAAGCGGGAAAATCCATAAAGAATCAAGGCCTTGACCAGTAGCAGCGCGAGTACGCCCGCGGCGATGACCGGCCAGTGGTTGGCCACCACCTTTAAGTTCACGGACATGCCGATGGCCACGAAGAACAGGCCCAGCAACAAGCCCTTGAAGGGGTCGATCGCCTTTTCCAGATCGTGCCGGTAGCGCGATTCGGCCATCAGCACGCCCACCAGGAATCCCCCCAGGCCCGCGGACAGGCCGGCGAAGTCGAACAATTGGGCAGCGCCCACCACCATCAACAAGGCGGCGGCAGTAAACAATTCGTTCAGTTGCGCCTTGGCTGCCCAGCCCAGCAGGCGCAGACGGTAAGCGGCGGCGACCACCAGCACGGCGATCAGCGCCTCCTTGAAGGACGGCGCCGAGGTGCCGTCGGAGCCCAGCAAGCCCGCCGCCACCAGCATGGGGATCGCCGCCATGTCCTGGAACAGCAGTATTCCCAGCGCCGACCTGCCCAGCGGCGTGCGCGTCAGCACGCGTTCGTCCAGCAGCCGCAAGGCCACCGCCGTGGACGACAGGGCCAGCGACAGGCCGCAAAGGATCGCCGCCTGCCACTCCATGCCGGCCAGGTGCCGCAGCGCCGCGCCGAACACCACCGCCAGCAGCAGCCCGCAAGCCAGCATCTGCAAGGAACCCAGCACGAAGACTTCGTTGCGCATGGCCCACAGGCGTTTGGGCGAAAGCTCCAGCCCGATGATGAACAACATCATCACCACGCCCCACTGGGACACATTGATCATGGTGTCCACATTGGTGACGAGCCTGAGGCAGGACGGCCCCACCAGCACGCCGGCCAGCAGGTATCCCGGAATGGCGCCCAGGCCCAGCAGCTGGGTCAAGGGCACGCACAGCACGGCCGCAAGCAGAAGGATAAGGATGAGATCCATGGGACTAGCGGTTCCGGGATGAGCGCCGAGACGAGAAGAGTGCCGGGCAGGGACGCCGGGCAAGTGGAATTCTGGGCAAAGATCGCAGCCACTGAAAGCCAGTTGAAACCCGCTGTGGGGGACTTTCAACTACCCCCTTTACACAAACAAAAAAAATCCTGTAGAATTGCGGGCTTCGCTGCTTCGACAACGAGATCCTTCCGACCAGGGGTCTTTAGTGGAAGACCCGGCTCTGGGGCAACCCGGCCAGGACAACCGCCGTTACGAAACCCAGCAAGGAGAGGTGGCAGAGTGGTCGAATGTACCTGACTCGAAATCAGGCGTACGGTATCCCCGTACCGTGGGTTCGAATCCCACCCTCTCCGCCAGTATTCAAGCACTGATGATGAACTCAAAAGTGCGACTCAAAAGCCCCTTTCGAGGGGCTTTTGTTTTTCTGCGCCAGCCCCTTGAGAGGGGCTTTTTTCGCGTTTCCCGGCTAGTAGGCCGCGAGCTGCAAGGCCGCCGGCGCCGCAACGGCGACGCCCGCCCGGCTACTCCCCGGCAACTTGAACGCACTGACCGCCCGGGTCAGTTCCGCCGTCTGATCCTGCATGGACCCTGCGGCAGCGGCGGCTTCTTCCACCAGGGCAGCGTTCTGCTGCGTCACCTCGTCCATCTGCGACACGGCCAGATTGACGTGCCCGATGCCATCGGCCTGCTCGGCGGAGGCCGCGGCAATCTCACCCATGATGTCCGTCACGCGCCGCACCGCGCCGACGATCTCCTGCATCGTCGAGCCAGCGCGCTCCGCGCTGCCGGAGCCCTGCTCGATCTTCTGCACGGTGTCTTCGATCAGGGTCTTGATCTCCTTGGCGGCCTGGGCGCTGCGTTGCGCCAGGGTGCGCACCTCGGCGGCGACCACGGCGAAGCCCTTGCCCTGTTCGCCCGCGCGCGCCGCCTCCACGGCCGCGTTCAGGGCCAGGATGTTGGTCTGGAAGGCGATGCCCTCGATCACGGAGACGATGTCGGCGATCTTGACGGAACTGGCCGAAATCGCGCTCATGGTGCTGACGACTTCGGTGACCGTCGAGCCGCCCAGCGCCGCGGTTTCAGACGCAGCCGAAGCCAGCTGGTTCGCCTGCACGGCGCGGTCGGCGTTCAGCTTCACGGTGGAAGACAGCTGCTCCATGGACGCGGCGGTTTCCTCCAGGGACGCAGCCTGCTGCTCGGTCCGGGAAGACAGGTCGGTGTTGCCCGCGGCGATCTCGCCTGAAGCGGACGCAATGCTGTCCACGCCCGCCCGTATCCTGGCGACGGTGCCGGCCAGATTGGCGTTCATGGATTCCAGCGCCCGCATCAATTGCCCGATCTCGTCGCGCGAAGTCACGCTTATGGCACTGGTGAGGTCGCTGGCGGCTACCGTGCGCGCCACGCGCACCGCCTCGGACAGCGGGCGCGTGATGCTGCGCGTCAGCAGGACTGCCAGCAACAGCCCGCTGATTACCGCAACGGAGCCGATGATGATCATCCAGAGATTGGCCGTGCCGTAGGCGCCTGCTATGTCGGCCGCGCGGGCGTCGATTTCCGCGCGCTGCAGACTGGACAGACGCGTGATCTGATCGATGAACTGGCGCGTGGCCGGCAGGAACTCCCGATTGAAAATCGTGTCGGCCGCCTGCACATTGCCTTCCTGCTTGGCCTTGAATATGCCGTCGCGGGTGCGCAGGTAGTCCGCCCGGGATTTCCGGATGCCTTCCCACAGCTCCTTTTCCTGATCGCTCTGGATCAGCGGCTCGATCTGCTGCTGCAGCGCCGAGGAATTACGGGTGGAGGTCGCCGCTTCTTCCGCGAAGAAGCCGGCCAGACTCGCATCGGCGCTCTTGGCGATCGCAGTGGTGCGGGTCACCCCGGACTGGATGTTGCGGGCCCAATCGTTGATCAGGCGTTCCTTGATCAGGGAACGCTGCGTGACGGTCTCGACCGATTCGTTGATGTTGGCCAGACTGACCAGACCCACCACGCACATGACGATGATCATGGCCAGCAGGATGGCGAATCCACCCGCAAGACGGGTTCCAAGCTTCATGTTGTTCATATTGCTCCCGGCTACTCCCGGGGCAAGCACGGATACGCACCCAGGCAGAAGCTCGGCGCCGGGCAGTCCCCGCCGCCAATGCAAGCCAGATGCCCGTAAGCCCCTGGATATCCGCCCCCAAATTTATGTCCGTTGTATATGAAAAATGCCGCCGAAAGCCTCTGTTGCGAGGGCAGACGAGACAGCCGGCGGAATGCTAACAGCGCGGATTTGGCCCGCATCGGGAGAAATGAAGAGCGAATTGACGCAAGCTCTTCCCTTTGCGTCGCCGGCGCCAGGCTGCCCGCCATCAATCTCGCATCCTTAGCGGTGCGCGGCCTTGACGCCACGCAAACGGACCGCCGGGAAGCCTGTCTCTTTCAGCTCGTCGTCCATAAAAAAAGGCGGCTCAAACGAGCCGCCATTTTCCTCAGCAATCCTGGCGTGTCACAACGGCGCCGTCGGCCGCGCCAGCTGGAACAGGTCCGTGCTGCGCGCGTACCAGCCGCCGCCGTGCATGCGCGCGATCAGCCCCATGGCCGGCGTGTCCATGTAGCCGCGTTCGGCGTCCAGCACATAGGCATCGTCGACATGCGCGCCCAGCACCCGCCCGATCACCACGAGCTGGCGCGGGCCGGTCACGATGGTCGCCTGGCTGACGCATTCCAGCGACACAGGGGAGCCCTTGATCAGCGGAGGACGCACATGGGACGCCGGCAGCGCGGTCAGGCCGGCCGCGGCCATCTCGTCCACGTCCGCCGGGTAATCGGCGCAGGTCTGGTTCATCTGCGCGACCAGCGACTCCGGCACCAGGTTCACCACGAACTCGCCGTTCTCGATGATGTTGGCGCCGGAGTCCTTCAGTTCTCCGCTGGCATGGCGCATCAGGCCGATGGCGACCGTCGGCGGCTGATGCCCCATGACGTTGAAGAAGCTGAACGGAGCCGCGTTGACAACGCCTTTGCCGGAAACCGTGGTGAGCCATGCGATCGGGCGCGGGGTGACGGTCGAGGTCAGCACGTTGTAGACCGTCTGCGCCGGCAAGGCGCTGAAATCGAAATGCATGGATCAGGCCTCCTGCTGCCCGGCATTCGGCGCCGACACGGCGCGCTTCTCGCGCGTGTCGACCTGCAGCTGGAACACGTCCGGACGGGCATAGTGGCCGGAAACGTCGAAGTCATACTTGCCGCGCAGGATCTGGTTGGGATTGATGTCGGCGTACAGGATGGTTTCGGCGGAAAAATCCGGACCCGCCAGCACTTCGCCCAGCGGATCGATGATGGCGCTGCCGCCGCGCATCAGCACGGTATCGGGCGCATCGCCCAAGGCGCATTCGAAATCGTCGGGATAGGCATCGCGGCGCAGGTGCTGGCAGGCCGTGAGGACGTAGCAGCGGCCTTCCAGCGCGATGTGGCGCATGCTGGGAATCCAGGAATCGCGGTCATCGGCGGTCGGCGCGCAATACAGCGCCACGCCCTGGCTGTACATGTACATGCGCAGCATGGGCATGTAGTTTTCCCAGCAGATGACGGCGCCGATCTTGCCATAGGGGGTGTCGAAGACGGGCATGGTGGAGCCGTCGCCGAAACCCCAGATCAGGCGTTCGCCGGCGGTGGGCATGAGCTTGCGGTGCTTGCCCGCCAGCCCTTCGCGGCCATTGAAGTACAGCACGGTGCAGTACAGCGTGCCGCCGTCGGCTTCGATGCAGCCCATGACCACGAAGCTGTCGGTGTCGGCCGCGGCCTGGGCCACCAACGCGACTTCCTCGCCGTCCAGCCGGATGGCCTGGTTGTGATAGCTGGCGAAGGCGTCCCGGCCTTCAGGCTTGCGCATGCCGATGGGCGCGCCGAAGGAGTTGCCCTTGGGGTAGCCGCCCAGGAACGCCTCGGGGAAAACCAGCACGCGGGCGCCCTGCTCCGCCGCCTGCCGGATCAGGGATGCCGCTTTCTGGGCGCAGGCGACGCTGTCGGTGGGAATGGACGCCGCCTGGATGACGGCAGCCTTGAAGCTCTGTTGCGTGGACATGTCTCTCCTTTTTTCTCAGTGTGCAGCGTCTTCGTCGATGGCGCGGGCACGGGTGTTCGGCAGGAACAGGCTGCCGATGACGCCGACCACCGCGGTCACCACGACCGGATACATCAGGCCGCCAAAGATATTGCCGCTGGCCTGGGCCAGATAGGTGGCGGTAAAGGGCACGATGCCGCCGAAGATGCCGGCGCCGATGTGGTACGGGAAGGATAGCGCCGTATAGCGGATGCGGGCCGGGAACAGTTCGACCAGATAGGACGCCACCGGGCCGTAGACCATGGCGACCACGGCCGTCATCAGCACCAGGATCAGGATGATGGTCGTGCGGTCGACGCGCGCGGGATCGGCGCGCTCCGGATAACCGGCGGCCGTCAGCGCGCTGGTGTAGGCGGCGCGGTCAAAGCCGTTGACGGTCGTGCCGCCCACGCTCATGGCGATGCTCTGGCCGGGCAGCGGCGCGGCGTATTCAAAGTTGATGCCCTTGCCCACCAGGAATTTCTTGGCCTGCACGCAGACCTTCTTGTGGTCGGCATGGCTGCCGATCATGGCGGCCTGCAGCCCGAAGTCGCAGGCGCCGCCGCTGGTATCGGCATGCACGCGCACCGGCGTGCTCTGCATGGCTTGCGCCAGGGCCGGGTTGCCCGCCTTGAGCAGCACGTCGAACATGGAGTGGTAGCCGATGGCGGCAACGAACAGGCCGACCATCATGATCCACTTGCGGCCGATGCGGTCCGACAACCAGCCGAACAGCACAAAGGTCGGCGCGCCGATGATGAAGCCGAGCAGGATCAGCGTGTAGACGCTGGTCTGGTCCAGCTGCACGGCCTGCTGCATGAAGATCATGACGTAGAACTGGCCGGTGAAGTAGGTGGCGCCCTGGCCGGCGGTGACGCCGATCAGCGCCAGCAGCACCAGCCGCAGGCTGGACCATTGGCCGAAGGTCTCCTTGACCGGATTCTTGGACAGGCGGTTCTGCTGCTTCATGCGGGTGAACACGGGCGACTCGTGCAGCTTGGCGCGCACGTAGATCGAAATCGCCAGCATCACGATCGACAGGATGAACGGCAGGCGCCAGCCCCACTGGCGGAAATCCTCGGCGCTCATGGACGCCTGGGTGCACAGGATCACGATCAAGGACAGGATCAGGCCCGCCGACGAGGTGATCTGGATCCAGCCCGTCAGCAGCCCGCGGCGCTTGGGTTCGCAGTGTTCGGCCACGTAGATGACCGCGCCGCCGTACTCGCCGCCCACCGCCAGCCCCTGCACCACGCGCAGGGTCAGCAGCAGGATCCACGACAGGTGGCCGGCTGATTCATAGGTGGGCAGGCAGCCGATCAGGACGGTCGCGCCGCCCATCATCACCACGGTGATGAGGAAGGTGTACTTGCGGCCCAGCTTGTCGCCCAGGTAGCCGAACATCACCGCGCCCAGGGGCCGGATGATGAAGCCCACCGCCAGCGCGCCCAGCGCGGCCAGCAGCGCCACGGTGGGGTTGTCCTGCGGGAACAGCACCTGGCTCATGAAGACGGCCAGGGTCCCGTAGATGAAAAAGTCGTACCACTCGAACAAGGTGCCCAGGGTCGAGGCCACCACCACCTGGCGTTCCTCCTTCCTGCTGAGCGTCGGACCGGCGTCGATCCGCTGCATTGCCACATTCGCTTCCATGCCTGCTTTCCCCAATCGCTTTAGATTGATAATGCTGTAGTCATTAACTATTATCAAACTTAAACCAAGGCCTGAAAAAGCTAGGGAAAACCCGGCGCGACGGTCGCGCCTCCTGGCCGGAAGCGCGACGCCCCGCTGCTACACTCGCGCCAGAAAAACAGTGGAGGCAGCAATGGCAAGGCCCGCCGGCAAGATGGAAAAGAACGCGGAACAGGCGCCTGCCGCCGCGCGCAGGGGCATCCAGTCGATCGAAGTGGGGTTCCGGATCCTGGACGTCATCCGCAAGGCCGGCCGTCCCCTGCCCCTGAAGGAAATCGCGGACGCCTGTGAATTGACGGTGCCCAACGTCCACTACTACCTGGTCAGCTTCCAGAAGGTGGGCGTGGTGCAGCAGCACGCGGATACCGGCCACTACGGCCTGGGGCCCTATGCCCTGCGGCTGGGCCTGGCGGCCCTGGAACAGTTCGACGTATTCACCACCGCCCGGCCCATCATGGCCGAAGTGGCCGCGATCACCGGCCACACCGTGTTCCTGGGCGTGTGGGGCAACAAGGGCCCGACCATCGTCTACCGCGTCGAAGGCGCCCGCAGCCGCCCCCTACTGGAACTGCGCGTGGGCAGCGTGCTGCCGCTGCTGTCCTCGGCGCTGGGCCGCAACTTCCTGGCGCACCTGCCGGAAGCCAGCACGCGCGAACTGCTGGAACAGGAAATGGCCTCAGCCGGCTCGGACGGATACGGCGGCAAGTCCTATACGCAAAAGGACGTGCAGGCCATCCGCGAGGAAGTGCTGGAGCACCACCTCAGCCGTTGCCGCGACGCGCTGCTGCCGCACTTCACGTCGCTGTCCGCGCCCATATTCGACATGCTGGGCGAGATGAAGGCCGCCATTACGCTGATGGGGCCGGTGGGCGCCATCGACGACGACCTGCAATCCGATACCGCGCGACTGCTCAGCGAGAAGGCGCGCTCGATCTCGGCGACGGCGGGCTGGGTGGAGCCGCAGGCGCGCTGAGCGGCGTGCGGCAGGTGTCGCCGCCGCACCTGACACAAGGGCTCAAAAACAAGGGCTCAAAATCGTTGCGAGATGCCAAAGGCGAGCGTCGTGGTCGTGGCGCCCATCTCCCGCGGAACGTTGGCGGCGATGCCAAAAGCGGACCCTGAGCTATTCAAGAAGCCCGCCATCCGCGTGTAAACGCTAACCCGCTTGGACAGCTGATAGTCGTAGCCGAGCACCCCGCCAAAGGTGCGATCTGATCGGCCATTGATGGTCCGGTACAAAAGCAACGCTCGAAACACGTGCGGGCCTTGCAGCAGCAAGGAGCCGACCGACATCATCTGAGCGCCGTATGTGCCGGGCACGTTGGAACTGATCCTGCCGTATCCAATGGATGTCTGCAGCGCGCCCGTCGTATGGGCGGCGCTGATGGCGATCACATCGGTACGGGACGAATCCAGCGGAACCTTGTTACGCCCCACAGGATTCGCCGGCCTTATCGCACCGTAGGATGCGCCAAGCGACCACGGACCGCGCGAGTAGTTCGTCTGGATGCCCGCATAGCCATTGACGAACTTGTCGCTATTGCGGCTGATTTCGCCTGTGCCTACATTCCCGGAGTACCGCGGGGCATACACCGCATATATGACTACCCCGTCCATCGATGGAGTCTGGTAGGAAATCGCATTGTCGATCCGCTGCGGCAGCGGGGCGATGCCTGCCCCAAGATCTGTCACGAGCTGGGGGAAGAACGCCACTGGCGAGAACCGTTGAACGAAGAAGAACGGGTCCACCGACACGGGTAGCGCGGCGGGATATTGCCTGCCCAGCCTGAGCGTGCCCCAGGCATCCGAACTGACCGCTATGTTTGCCTCGCGGTTGTACGTACTGGTGGGATGCAATTGCCTGCCGTTCGTCGTATCGACGTCGCCTTCCAGACGAAAACTGACACGCACCCCGTTGCCCAGGTCTTCGACGGTCCGAATGCCCCAGAACGAATCAGAGACGCCGCCAGAGCCCATCCGGACGGTCCCCGTTCCGCCATTGCGTCCGTGCATCATGAAGGTATCGACAACGCCATACAGCTGCACCGTGGCCGCCCTCGAATCCGCCCAAGGCGCGCACGACAGGACCGGGATTCCGCACAGAAGCAATTGCAGTAACAGGCGCCGAGGCCTGATGCCGCCCGTTCGAACATCAATGGCGCAACGGCCTATTGCGTCGGCAATCGCCATTACCAGCGCAGCAAAAGCAGCTATCCGGCAAACCATGACGCCAACGCCGGCGACAAGCATGGGTTCGAACCCAGCATGCACAAGCAGCGGCAACCTACAGCCGGCGCAATCCTGTTGCGTTGGCAAACCTGACCGGGGCAACTGCCCCCACTGACGAATGGCTACATCTTGGCGCACGCATGTCTCCCGAGATTTGTTGTGGTCAGCCATATCGACAACGCCAGCAACGGCCCTCCTCCACCTTCGCCGCCCATCAAGCTGTCGTGGCCCGCCATTTCAGAATGTGAATTCTGATTCTATTATTCCGATTTGGCAGACGTGAGAACAATGCGGGATTTCCCGAAGCGATGAAAACGGCACGGCACGGATCCAGGCGACCGATCAGGACAAAGCCGCGCCCCCCGGCCTCACCTCCGCGCGTCGGGCAGCCGGCTGGGCGGCGGCGTGCTGGCCACGTTTTTCTTGTAGTACGCGATGAACTCCGGCGCCGGCATGGGCTTGCCGTACAGCCAACCCTGGCCGAAATCCACCTCGCGCGCTTTCAGGTGGTCTTCCTGTTCCTGGCGCTCGATGCCTTCGGCCACGGTCAGCAGGTTCAGCGACTTGGCCATGTCGATGATGTGGTCCGTGACCTTGTGGGTCGCGGAATCGGTGCCGATGGTGTCGACGAAGGACTTGTCGATCTTCAGCGAGTCGAGCGGCAGCCGCTGCAGATAGGACAGGCTGGAGTAGCCCGTGCCGAAGTCATCGATGGCCACGGCATGGCCTTGCGCACGGGCCTGTTCGATGACGCTGCAGGCCTTGTCCACGTCCATGAAGCCGCGCTCGGTGGCTTCCAGCCAGATCTGCCGCGGATCGATGACCGTGCCTTCCAGCATGCGCTGCAACACCCGCAATGCCCCGCCATCCTTGAGATCGCTGGCGCTCAGGTTGACGGAGATGTGCGCTCCCCGGTCCTCGCCCAGCAGCTCCTCCATATCCCGGATCACCAGGCGAAACACCTCTTCGGTGATGCGGGCCATCAGGCCGTTGTCTTCGGCGATCGAGATGAACAGGTCGGGTCTCAGGGTCTTGCCGCCGCGCCGGATCCAGCGCACCAGCGCCTCGGCGCCGATGCAGCGGCCTGTGCGCAGGTCGATGATGGGCTGGTAGTGGACGACGAATTCCCGCCGCCTGATGCCGGCGGCCAGTTCGCCCGCGATCGACAGGCGCCGGCGCGATAGCCAGACGACCAGCGCGATCATGGCGGCCGCGACCAGCGTCCCCATGGGCAGCCAGAACAGGCGCTCGCGCGGCAGCATGTCCAGCGCTTCGGTCTGCGGTTCGAGCAGGACGACGGCCAGGTCCGCATTGCGCGCGACGGCGCTGAGGTAGGCCTCGTCGATGTCCAGCTTGCCGCCATTCAGCGCCTGCGACACCAGCACGAGATCAGGGTCGTTGCGGGTTCCCAGCATGCCCACGCCCGGCAGGACCACGGCGAGTTGCGCGCCGTCCGTGAGCGCCTTTTCAGTGAACCGGCCGGGTTCGAACAAGGCGCTGTAATCGCCGTGGCGCACCGCCACCATCCTGATGCCGGGACTCAAGACGGGCACCGCATCCAGCAACAGGCGTCCGCCGTTGGCCAGTTCGACCTGGGCCGGAATCAGCGGCTCTTCGTAGCTGGGCACGCCCCAGGTGGTGCACTGGACGATCCCGCCCGCCACATAGGCCAGATCGTCCACGGCCCGGTCCCGCAGGGCCAGCGCCCGCATATGGCGGATGTGCTGGGGCGAACAGGGCTCGAATGCCAGCTCGTCCAGATCGCGTAGCGTGGCCACGGTCTGGTCCAGCAGCTCCTGGGTGTCCCTCAGGATGCGCTGAGCCTGGTCGTCCAGATAGCGCTGCTCGCCCGCGACGGCGCGGGACCAGGACATGTGCAGCGCGAAGCCGATGGGCAACAGGGCCGCGGCGGCGGCGAGAGCGATGGCGATGCCGATTACAAGCTTGCGCGGCATCGAGGCCGTCCCCTGGGATCGCCGGCTGGCGAGGTTATATCTTTTTACACTTTTTGGGAGGCCAATGTCTCCATCAATTTCCGCTCACTGGCGCCGCCTCAGCCCTCCGCCACGATCTTCGCGTCGCGTATGGTCTGGGCGTACTTCTGCTGCTCCTGCTTCATGAAGTCGGCAAAGCGCTGGACGCTGCCGCCGCCGTCCTCCGCCCCCACCTGCGCCAGCTTTTCCTGCACGTCCGGCATCGCCAACACCCGGTCGATGTCCTGGTTCATGCGCTGGACCATGGCGGCGGGCATCTTGCCCGGACCGACCATGCCGAACCAGATGCTGGCCTCGAATCCGGGATAGCCCTGTTCGGCCACGGTCGGCACGTTGGGGTGGCTCTTGGAGCGCTGCTGCAAGGTCTGCGCCAGCGCGATCACCTTGCCGGACTGCACCAGCGGCGTGGCGGTGGTCATGCCTTCGAAGCAGTACTGCACGTGGCCGCCCAGCAGGTCATTCATCAAGGGAGCCGAGCCCTTGTAGGGCACGTGCAGCACGTCGATCCCCGCGCGGGCCTTGAAGATCTCCAGCGCCAGGTGCTGCGCCGAACCGCTGCCGGCCGAACCGAACACGATCTTGCCCGGCTGCGCCTTGCACAGCGCAACCAGCTCGGGCAGCGTCTTGGCGGGTTGCGAGGCGCCGCCAAGCAAGATGGTGGGCGTCTTGCCGACCAGGGCGATCGGCGTGAAGTCGCGCTCCACCGAATAGGCCAGCTTGGGCTGCAGGCCCGGCGCGATCCCATGGCTGTTGACGTGCGCCATCAACAGCGTATTGCCGTCGTTGGGCTGGCGCGCCACCTGTTCGGCGGCGATGATGCCGGCCGCGCCCGCGCGGTTTTCGACGATGACGGGAATATTCCACATCACGCCCAGCTTCTGCCCCAGCAGGCGCGCCAGCACGTCGGTGCCGCCGCCGGCGGGAAAGCCCACCACGATCTTCACCGGCCCCTGCGGCAGGTCTTGCGCCCGCGCCGTCGCCGGCAGGACCAGCGCGGCCCCCAGCGCCGCGGCGCCGGTCATGAATTGCCTACGTTGCATTGCTGTCTCCTCGCGCGCCGGTCCGATGGCCGGCGACTGGTTCTTGGAATACTGTCACTGCTCACCGCTGCCGGCCGTCTGGCGCGGCCTGGCTGCGATGTTCCTGCGCTGCGGCGCGCGGCCGGCAGGCCGCGCCCCCTACCCTCAGCCAGCGACCCGGCTCCACTTGCCGTAGCGCTCGACCATGCGCTCGTCGAAACCGAAACCCAGGCCGGGCTCCTGATGCAGCACCACGCGTCCCTGCTTGTGCGTCAACTGGCGGTCGACCAGCCTGCGGAAGTTCAGGACCTGATCGTCCCAGAAGAATTCGACGTAGCGCGCATTCGGCGTCGCGGCGACCAGCGGCGCATGCACGTCATGGAACCAGTGCGGGCAAACCACGACGCCGTAGCTGGCGGCGGTGGCGGCGATGCGCTTCCATTCGGTGATGCCGCCGCAGACGGCGGCATCGGTCTGCAGGATGCCTGCGGCGCCCTTGTCCAGCAACTCCTTGTGATACCAGCGGCCATAGCCGATCTCGGCGGTGGCGATGGGCAGGCGCGTCAGGCGCGCCAGCTTGGCGTGGCTGTCGATGTCGTCGGGGCCGAAGGGTTCTTCGATGAAGTACGGATCGTACTGTTCGAAGCGGCGGATGTACTGCATGGCCTGCGTCACGTCCTGCCAGGCGTTGTTGCAGTCCATCATCAACTCGACGTCGGGGCCGATGGCCTCGCGCGCCGCCTTCAGGCGCGCCTCTTCCTCGGCCGGGGACAGGCGGCCCGTCTTCATCTTGACGGCGCGAAAGCCCTTATCCACGTAGCTCGCCATTTCTTCGCCCAGGTGCTGGGGCGTCTTGCCGTCGAGGTAGTAGCCGCCGCTGGCATAGGCCGGCACGGTTTCGAGTTCGACCGCGCCCAGATACTTGTGCAGCGGCAGGCCGACGGTCTTGGCGTTCAGGTCCCACAGCGCGATATCCAGGGCGCTCAATGCGCGCATCACCGTGCCTTGCCGGCCTTGCAGCAGGGCTTCCTGGTACATCGCCTGCCACAGGCCTTCGACGGCGAGCGAATCCTTGCCCAGCAGCACCGGACCCAGCAGGTTCTGCACCGCGGCCTCAAAGATGGCGCCGCCGGCGCTGCCCACGTAGCAGAAGCCGATGCCTTCCACGCCGTCGGAGGAACGGACCTTCACCAGGCCGTAGTGCCGCGTCGACACGGTGCGATTCGAAAACGAGGTGACCTTGTCCAGGGGCACCGCGGCGGCGCACACGTCTATGGATTCAATGATGGGCACAACTGGCTCCTTGGTAATCGGGATGGTCGGGCGGGGCCGGCGCGGCATGCGGGGCCTCAACGCTCTGACCGTATTCTTGCCGTGGCCAAAGAAAACAACAATTATCTTCATCCATCTTTAGAATATGGAAAAAGCATCTTTTCAGGAGGGTCCGGCCCGTGGATTCGCGCTTTCTGCAAACCTATGTGCACGTGGTGGAACTGGGCTCCATCGCCCAGGCCGCGCGCCACCAGGGGCTGACGCCCGCCACGGTGCAGCAGCGCCTGCGCGCGCTGGAAGCGGACATGGGCAGCGCCTTGATCGCGCGCTCCGGCCGCACGGTGAAGCCCACGCAGGCCGGCGTGCGGATCCTGGAGCGTGCCCGCGCCGTCCTGCGCGACGTGCGCGACCTGCGTTCGGCTGCGTCCGACACCGAACTGCCGGCCGGTCCGCTGCGCCTGGGCGCCACGCCCACCGCGCTGACCGGCATCATGCCGCCCGTGCTGCGCGCCTGGACTGCGCGCCATCCCCATATTGAAATCTACATAGAACCGGCGCCCACCACCCTGCTCTACGGCAAGGTGCTGTCCGGCGAACTGGACGGCGCGCTGCTGGTGCATCCCTTGTTCGCAATCCCCAAGACCTGCGCCTGGCGCGACCTGCGGCAAGAGCCGCTGGTGCTGGTCACGCCGGCCGATATGAAGGTGCGCGACCCGCTGGAAGTCATCGCGCGCGAACCCTACATCTGCTATGACCGCAGCGTGGTGGGCGGCAAGATGGCCGACGACTACCTGCGCGCGCGCAGCCTGCGGCCGCACGTACGCTTCGAGCTGGATGGAATCGATTCCATTGCCAAGCTGGTGTCGGAAGGATTGGGCGTGGCGCTGCTGCCGGATTGGGCGACCATCGGAGAACCGTCAGCCCGCGTCAGGCGCTGGCCTCTGCCGCCGCCCTGCCCGGTGCGCACCGTGGGCGCGATCTGGCTGCGCTCCGGCGTGCGTTCGGCGCTGATGCAGGCCTTCGTGGAAATGGCCGAGACTCAGCTCGGCCTGGACTGAGCCCGGAAGATCAGTCCTGTGCGTTTGCGTCGCGGCCGTCGCGGGCCACGACCACGCCGCCCGACACCACCAGGCGGCGCGGCGCGCGCGTCGCCACGGCTTGCGCAATACAGCTGGCGTCGACCAGCACCAGATCCGCGCGCGAACCCGGCGCCAGGCCATAGTCCGCGAAACCGCAGGCGCGGGCCGCCGCCGCGGTCACGCAATCGAACGCCCATTCGACCTCGTCGTCGCGCCGCAGGTCGTTGCGCAGGCCGATCAGCATGGCGCGCGCCAGCATGTCGGGGCTGCCGTAGGGAGTCCAGGTATCGCGGATGCCGTCGTTGCCACCGAAGATCGTCACCCCCGCCTCGCGGCAGGCGCGCACGGCCGGCACGGGCCGCGACGGCGGCGCCGTCGTCAGCAAGGCCACATCCAGCGCAGCCAGCCGCCGCAGCAGGCCGTCCAGCCGCTTGGCGTCCACGCCGCCCAGACAGAAGGCGTGGCTGATGACGACCTTGCCCTGCATGCCCAGCGCCTGGACGCGGTCCAGGATCAGGTCCAGGGTAAAGGCGCCCAATTCGCCCGGCTCGTGCAGATGGATATCGACAGGCTTGTGATGCTTGTCCGCCAGGCCGAACAGCACGTCGAGCGACCTCGCCGGATCGCGGTCTATGGCCGAGGGATCCAACCCGCCCAGCACGTCCGCGCCCTGCGCCAGCGCCTGGTCCAGCAGTTCGGCCGTACCGGGCCGGATCAGCAGGCCCGACTGGGGAAAGGCCACGGTCTGGATCTCGACACGTCCGGCCAGCTCCTGGCGCGTGGCATGCACGCCCTCCAGGTGGCGCAGCCCGGCATCGGTATCGATATCCACGTGCGTACGGATGCGGGTCGCGCCTTCGCGCAGGAAGGCCAGCGCCAGGGCGCGCGAATGGCTGGCCGCGTCATGACCGTTGCGGGCGCGCCAGACGCGTTCGTTCTCGATGCGGTCGGTCAGCGCCGGGCCCACTTCGTTCACGTACCAGGGCGAATCCCAGGTGGTCTTGTCCAGGTGCGTATGGCCTTCGACCAGGCCGGGCAGCAGCAAGGCGCCGGCGCCGTCCTCGACAGGCACGCCGGGCGCGGCGGCGAGGCCGGACCCGATGCTCTGGATACGTCCGTCGAGCACCAGCACGTCCACCGCGCCGCCTTGCGGGGCGCGGACATTCTTCAAAAACAGATCGGTCATGGCAGGATTCCAGGCGCCGCGCGTGGCGGCCGGCCTTGCGCAGACCAGGCGGCACGCGCCATCAAGCTCAGGCTTGGGGCGGTTCTATCCAGAAGAAGCGTTCACCCTGGCGGACCATGTCGGCCACGCCTTCGGCGCCGATGCGGTAATCCGTACCCATCAGCGTGGCGCCGCCATCCTCGTGGATATGAATAATGGCGAGCGGGTCGTTTGCCATGGTGTACCAGTAGTAACCCGGCTTGAGATCATGCAGGTTCGTAGTCATGTTTCGAGTATACAAACATCCCCGCGCCGTATTCAAAAAGACACATAAATCCAGGTCATGCCTGACATGATGGCGTTGAGGCGGCATACTTCCCGATTCCAGGCCCAAACCGCCCGCACAGTAGGCATGCGTCGACCAGGCTGTCGCCGCATTGGCGCATATGCTTTGATCGTTGGAGGAACCGCGAGCGTATGAAAAGGCAGTCTCTTCAATTCAGCGAGCCGCTTAAACAAGCTGTTTTGGACGGCCGTAAAGTGCAGAGCCGGCGCATCCTCAAGCCGCAACCGACCAAACTGACCACGGTCTGGTATGCGGACGCTGCGGATTCCGGCAGATGGGTAGCCATGGGCCCGTCGCTGGATCATCCATCCGAATTGCGCAAAACCTCCAGCTGGGTCAGGTGTCCATTTGGAAAATCCGGCGACAGCATCGAATTGACCGACGAAGCCGGCAATACCTTCGCCACCGCCGTTATCGTGGGGGTGCGCGTCCAGCGCCTGCAAACGCTGTCCGAAGCCGATGCCCGCGCCGAAGGCACGCAAGCCCTGTACCAAAGCTCCGCCCTGCTGCCGGGCGTGCCGCTGCAAACCGCCTTCGCCTTGACCTGGTGCGAGCGTTACGGCTCGCATGCCTGGGCTGCGAACCCCTGGGTCTGGGTGGTCGAATTCCGCCGCCAACAGGTCGACGGGGAACAGGACGCCTAGCCCCGCCCCCAAAAACTGGTGCGCCCGCGCAACGTCGTTACGCGGAAACAGGGGCGGATGGTGACTGCCTGTAACCTGGCCATCCGGCTTCACCTGATTCCAGGCGATTTCAATCCATTTCAATCGCGGCCGCGTCAGAGCGGACCTGCGCTGCTGCGTGGCAGCAAGCCCCATGCCACCTGGACGGGGACGGTTGCGGATTGTCGCGATTGAGGCCGGCCCGCTTACTTCTGCCAGCGCAAAAAGCCCGAAAATAAGCTCAACGAATACTCAACTTTGCTGCGTCACGCGGCAGGCAGGTGCAAGATGAAAAAATGGCTTATCGCTGGTGCTGGTGCCGCTGGTCTGCTGATCTCCAGCGTCGCCCTGGCTCGGGTGGACGTCGGCATCTCGATCGGCATACCGGGGGTCGTGTACCCCGCGCCGGTCTACGTCGCGCCGCAGCCGGTATACGTGCCGCCCCCGCCGCCCGTCTATTACCGCCCCGCGCCGGTGTACGTCGCACCGCCGGTGGTCTATCCGGCGCCGGTGTATTACCGCGGCGGCGGCTGCTACTATGACCGCGGCTACTACTATGGCCGCGGGCGCGGACATGGACACGATTATTACCGCGGCCGGGGCCGCGGACACGACCACGACGATTAAGCTGCGGGCCGCGCGTCAAGCGCAGGCCGGTTGCCCCGGAAACGACAAAGGCCACTCGCAAGAGTGGCCTTTTTTTCTGCGGGCAATGTCCGGTGCCCGGTGAAATACCCCTCAGGCTGCGGGCGCCTGCACGGGTTTGCCAGCCAGCACGGCCGGTTGCTGCGGGGTTTTGCTGGCCTTGCCATCGCTCCACCGCGGCGTTTCCTGAACGAGATCGATCCAACGGCGGGGCTCGCTCGACGACCGCCACCAACCATTATGCGGACGCATGGGCAAACTCCGGTTCACCGTTGAAACGCACGCCGTTGATGCCTTGGAACAGTTGCAGGCTTTCCTGCTCGGCTTCGTGCAGGCTCGAAAACGGCGCCTGTCCGGGCACGGTCCAGCATTTTTCCGGCGCGGTGCCGCCAACACGGCGGGTCCATATCTGCACGCGGTAGCCCTGCTCGTCTTCCTGAGCCACGGAGCATCTCACACGAAAATCTCCAATCATTCTTGAAGTCATGGGCAACTCCTTGTTATTTAAGTGAATGAAGCGTGTAGCACACGGGGCATATTGTGCCGTAACTATCCGGCCCTTTTATTGGAATACACAATTGCTCACATCATAATCAAACACTCGCGCGGCCAGCTTAATGGCGTGAGGCGACAGGAATATGTACAGATAATAAAAAAAAACGGAGCCCGAAGGCTCCGTCTTTTACTCCGCCAAATGGCGGATGGACAGCTGAAAAACGTCAGGCTTTCGGCGCCGGATTCAGCACCGTCAGGCCGCCCATGTAAGGCTGCAGCGCCTCCGGAATCAGCACGCTGCCGTCGGCTTGCTGGTGGTTTTCCAGCACGGCGACCAGCGCGCGGCCCACAGCCAGACCGGAACCGTTGAGCGTGTGCACGTATTCCGGCTTGCCCTGGGCATTGCGGAAGCGCGCCTGCATGCGGCGGGCCTGGAAGGTTTCGCAGTTCGACACCGAGGAAATCTCGCGCCAGGTGTTCTGCGCCGGCAGCCACACTTCCAGGTCATAGGTCTTGGCCGAACCAAAGCCCATGTCGCCCGTGCACAGCAGCACCACGCGGTACGGCAGGCCCAGCAGCTGCAGCACGCGCTCGGCGTGGCCCACCATGTCTTCCAGCGCCTCGTAGGACTGATCCGGCTGGGTGATCTGCACCATTTCGACCTTGTCGAACTGGTGTTGGCGGATCATGCCGCGGGTATCGCGGCCGCCGCTGCCGGCTTCCGAGCGGAAGCACGGCGTGTGCGCCGTAAGCTTGAGCGGCAGGTCGGCGGCAGCCTGGATGGTGTCGCGCGCCACGCTGGTCAAGGTGATTTCCGAGGTGGAGATCAGGTACTGGTCTTCACGCACGTACGGCTTGCCCTGATCGTCGACCTTGGGATCGTCGTCGCCGCCGCCCTTGGACACGGCGAACATGTCGTCCTTGAACTTCGGCAGCTGGCCCGTACCGTACAGCGTCGAGGCGTTGACGATGTAGGGGGTGTAGCACTCGGTATAACCGTGCGTGCCCGTCTGCAGGTCCAGCATGAACTGCGACAGCGCGCGGTGCAGGCGGGCGATGGGGCCGCGCATGAACGAGAAGCGGGCGCCGGACAGCTTGGCGGCCATGTCGAAATCCAGGCCCAGCGGTTCGCCGATGGCGACGTGGTCGCGGGCCTCGAAGGCCAGGGCCGGCGGATTGCCGTCGGCGCCAGCCGCGCCCGGCAGCCAGCGGCGCACTTCGACGTTGTCGTCGGCGGATTCGCCCAGCGGCACGCTGGCGTGCGGCAGGTTGGGCACCGACATCAGCAGTTCGTTGAGCGGCTGCTGCAAGGCGGCCAGCTCTTCTTCCAGCTGCTTCAGGCGCACAGGCACGGCCTGCGATTCGGCCATGACGGCGCTGGCGTCCTCGCCCTTGGCCTTGAGCTGGCCGATCTGCTTGGCCAGCGCGTTGCGGCGGGCTTGCAGGGACTCGGTTTCGGTCTGGACGGCCTTGCGGCGGGATTCCAGCTCATTGAACCGTTCCGTGTCGAAGGACACGCCACGGCTCTTGAGGCGGTCTACGACGGTTTGCAGGTCTTTGCGCAGCAGTATCGGGTCTAGCATGGTGATATCGGTGAGGTTGCGTGAAGCAACGGGCGGCGCCCGTTACCGTTTCTTGGCGCGTTCCTGCGCGTCCAGCTCGCGCAGGAATGCCAGCTTTTGCTGGATTTTAGCCTCCAGGCCGCGATCGGTCGGCCGATAGAAGGAGGGATTGAGTCCATCGGGGAAATATTGCTCGGCGGCGGCGTAGCCGTGCGGCTCGTCGTGCGCGTAGCGGTAGGCCTTGCCATGGCCCAGCTGCTTCATCAATTTGGTAGGCGCGTTGCGCAGATGGATCGGCACCGGCGCGCTGCCGTGCTCGGCCGCGAACTTGCGCGCCTGGTTGTAGGCGTTGTAGACGGCGTTCGACTTGGCCGCGCAGGCCATGTAGACCACTGCCTGCGCCAGCGCCAGCTCGCCTTCCGGCGAACCCAGGCGTTCATAGATATCGGCGCCGTTCACGGCCAGGTCCGTGGCGCGGGGATCGGCCAGGCCGATGTCCTCCACCGCCATGCGCACCAGGCGGCGCGAGAGGTACTTGGGATCGGCACCGCCGTCGATCATGCGGCAGAACCAGTACAGCGCGGCGTCGGGGTTGGAGCCGCGCACCGACTTGTGCAGGGCGCTGATCTGGTCGTAGAACGCGTCGCCGCCCTTGTCGAAGCGGCGCAGGTTCTGCGACAGCGAGATCTCCAGCCAGGCCGCGTCCACCGTGTCGCGGCCGGCGGCTTGCGCCGACTCGGCCACCACTTCGACCGCGCTGATCAGGCGGCGCGCGTCGCCGTCGGCCCAGGCCGCCAGTTGTTCACGCGCGTCGGCCTCGACATGGATGCGTTCGCCCTCTTCCAGCCCGTCGTTCAGGGCCTGCACGGCGCGGTCGACCAGTTGCTGCAGTTCCTCGGCGGTAAGCGATTGCAGCACGTACACCCGCGCCCGCGACAACAACGCCGAATTGACCTCGAACGAGGGGTTTTCGGTGGTGGCGCCGATGAAGGTGAACAGCCCGCTTTCCACATAGGGCAGGAAGGCATCCTGCTGCGCCTTGTTGAAGCGGTGCACCTCGTCGACGAAGAGGATGGTGCGGCGTCCCTGGCCCTGCGCCACCTGCGCCACCGTGACGGCATCGCGGATGTCCTTGACCCCGCCCAGCACCGCCGAGATGGCGATGAACTGCGCGTCGAAGCCGTCCGCCATCAGGCGCGCCAGCGTGGTCTTGCCCACGCCTGGCGGCCCCCAGAAGATCATGGAGTGCGGCCGGCCCGAGTCGAAGGCGACGCGCAGGGGCTTGTCCGGCCCCAGCAGATGCGACTGCCCGACCACGTCGGACAGCGTCCGCGGGCGCAGCCGCTCGGCCAGGGGCACATAGGGCCGATGCGCAGGATCGGCCGCGAAGAGATCGTTGCTCATTGGCAGAAGATGAGGGGAGACAGCAAGTAATTCAAGCCAGCATTACACCATGGCGCGGGCCTGCCTCCCCCGCACGGCCCTAGGCCAGTCCCGGCGGCGCGAAGCGCCGGTTCGCCAGCACCGGCAATACCTTGCGGGCATGCGCCAGGCGTTCGGGGTCGATATCGGCGAACACCAGCGCCGGGGCTTCGCCCGCCCGCGCCGTCACCACGCCCAGCGGATCCACCACCATGCTGCAGCCGATGTTGCGTTCGCCGCATTCGCCCGTGGCCGCCACATAGCAGGTGTTCTCCAGCGCGCGCGCCGTGACCAGCACTTCCCAGTGCATTTCCTTCAACGGACCGCGCACCCAGGCGGCCGGCAGCACCAGCAGGTCCGCGCCGTCCAGCGCCAGGCGCCGCGCCAGTTCGGGGAAGCGCACGTCGTAACAGGTCATGAGGCCCACGCGCAGGCCGCCGATGTCCAGCAGCGGCGGGATGTCGACGCCGGGCGTGACGTTGGTGGATTCCTTCATGTTGAAGGCGTCGTACAGGTGCAGCTTGCGGTATTGCGACAGGATCTTGCCATCTTGCAGCGTCACCAGGGTGTTCCAGACCCGCCCTTCCCCGGTCGGCACGTGCACGCACATCATGGTCGCCAGTTGCGAACCGCGGCTGGCTTCCAGCAGGCGGCTCATGAAGGGGCCGTCCAGCGGCTGGGCGGCCTTCAGGACGATCTGCGGATCGGTGATGTCGCGGGCCAGGATGCCTTCGGGCAAGACCAGCAGGCCGGCGCCGCCGGCGCGGGCGCGTTCCATCAGGTCGATGCAGACCTGGGCGTTTTCTTCCCAGACGCGGCTGACGGCGAACTGGCCCAAAGCAACTTTCAGCATGACGCTTCCTTGTGTCGGAGGTTTTTCCTATTGTCGCGCCAACCGCCGGCCAGCGCCGACTACGGGAAACTCCTAACTCCCGCTTGTAAATTCTTTTCAGGATAATGAAAAAAACCAGGTTTGACGTAAATATTTTCCACAGCAGGCGCCCCATGACGAACTCCTCCTTCCCCGCAGCCCCCCTGGACATGAACGGCAAAGGCCTGGGCGCCTTTCCGGAATCCTGTACCACCGCCGGCGTGGCGGCGCTGAACTGGAACCTGCTCAATGAGGACGTCAGCCTGCCCGTGGCGGTGCTGTACGAAGCCCGCGTGCGCCACAACCTGCAATGGATGCAGCGCTTCATGGAAGCGTACAAGGTCAAGCTGGCGCCCCACGGCAAGACCACCATGAGCCCGGCGCTGTTCCAACGCCAGATCGCGGGCGGCGCCTGGGGCATCACGCTGGCGACCGCGCCGCAGGTCCGGGCCGCCTACCAGCATGGCGTACGCCGGATACTGATGGCCAACCAGTTGGTGGGCCGCGCCAACATGGCCATCATCGCGCGCCTGCTGCGCGACCCGGCCTTCACCTTTTTCTGCATCGTGGACTCCCCCGCCAACGCGGCGCAGCTGGGCGCCTACTTCGGCGAACAGGGCCTGACCCTGCCGGTGCTGATCGAACTGGGCCCCCAGGGCGGCCGCACCGGCGTGCGCGACGACGCCCAGTTGCGGGCGCTGGTCGACGAAATCGGCAAATGGCCCGGCCTGGCCCTGGCCGGCATCGAAGTCTACGAAGGCGTGCTGCAGGAAGAAAGCGCCATCCGCGCCTTCCTGCGCCGCGCCGCCGACGCCCTGCGCGGCCTGGCCGCCGCCGGCCGCCTGCGCAAGAACGGCCCGGCGCTGATCTCCGGCGCCGGCTCCGCCTGGTTCGACGTGGTGGCCGAGGAATTCTCGCAGCTGGACATTGGCGCGCCGCTGGAAATCGTGCTGCGCCCCGGCTGCTACCTGTCGCACGACGTCGGCATCTACCGCTCGGCCGCCGAGCGCATCAACGCCCACAATCCGGTCGCGCAAAAGATGGAACCCGGCCTGCAGCCGGCCTTGCAGGTCTGGGCCTACGTGCAGTCGCTGCCCGAACCGGGCCGCGCCATCGTCGCCATGGGCAAGCGCGACGCCGCCTTCGACGCCGGCCTGCCCACGCCCGCCGCGCTGTACCGCCCCGGCCGCGACGCCGCGCCGGGCCAGGCTCCTGCCCACTGGAAGCTGAGCGCGATGATGGACCAGCACGCCTTCATGCAGATCGGCGAAGGCGACGACATCCAGGTCGGCGACATGATCGCCTTCGATATCTCCCACCCCTGCCTGACCTTCGACAAGTGGCGTCAGGTGCTGCTGGTGGACGAGCAATACCGCGTCACCGACGTGGCCGAAACCTTCTTCTGAACGGCCCTGTCCGCCGCACCGCGCCGGTACCCGGCGGGCAGGAGGAATCGCGGGATTCCGGCGCAAACCTCTAATTACTACAAGCAAAACCCGTTTTTGACCCTCTGGAGAGAGAATCATGAACTTCCGTACCTCCCGGCGAGGCGGTGGGCTCAATAGCCTGCTGCTGGCCGGCGCAATTGGCTTGACCGCATTGTCGACCCCCGCCCTCTGTGCCACGCCGATCAAGGGAGGCACGATCTCGGTTGCCACCATAGGCGAGCCGCCCACGCTGGATCCGATGACCAGCACGGCCGACCTGGTGGGCATCCTGACCCAGCACTTCTTCGAAACGCTGTACACCTTCGACGGCAAGTGGAACCTGACCCCGCTGTTGGCCGACAAGCTGCCGGAAGTCTCGGCCGACGGGCTGACCTACACGATCCCGCTGCGCCAGGGCATCACCTTCCACGACGGCTCCAAGATGGACTCGTCGGACGTGCTGGCCTCGCTCAAGCGCTGGACCGAGACCGCCACGCGCGGCAAGATGGCCGCCAAGATCATCACCGGCATCGAAGCGCCGGACGCCAACACCATCCGCATCACGCTCAAGCAGCCCTATGCGCCCCTGACCGCGCTGCTGGCCATGAACAACAGCGCCGCCGTCATCATGCCCAAGGGCAAGATCGCTCCGGCCCTGACCGAATTCGTCGGCACCGGCCCTTACCAGCTGAAGGCGCGCGTGCCTGACCAGTACATCCAGCTGGTCCGCTTCGAAGGCTACAAGCAGCGCGAAGGCGAGCCCGACGGCTTCGGCGGCGCTCGCAAGCAGTACCTGGACGAGATCCGCTTCGTGCCGGTCAGCAACGCCAACACCCGCGTCGAAAGCGCGGTGGCCGGCCAGTTCGACTACGTCGACTCGCTGCCGGTGGAATCGCTGCCCAAGCTCAAGAACGGCCGCTCCGACCCCGTCATGCTCAAGCCCTTCGGCTGGCCGCGCCTGGTGCTCAACACCAAGCAGGGCATCATGTCGAACCTGGCCGTCCGCCAGGCCGTGCAGCTGGCGCTGAACGAAGAAGACATGCTGTACGCCGCCTTCGGCGACAAGAACTTCTACAAGCTCAACGGCGACCTGTATCCCGAGGGCTATCCCTGGGCCACGTCCCTGGGCGGCAAGGTCTACAACAAGGGCGACGCCGCCGGCGCCAAGAAGCTGGTGGATGGCGCCAACGTGCAGGACCGCAAGATCCGCATCCTGACCAGCCAGCAGTACGAGTTCCACTACAAGATGGCCCTGGTGGCCGCCGAATACCTGAAGGCCGCGGGCTTCACCGTGGACATGCAGGTGGTGGACTGGGCCACGCTGACGCAGCGCCGCCAGGACCCGGCGCTGTGGGACATCTTCATTACGCACAGCCCCTTCCTGCCGGAGCCTGCCCTGATCGACTTCCCGTCCAAGGACGCGCCGGGCTGGTGGGACACCCCGCGCCGCAACCAGGCGCTGGACGCCTTCAACCAGGCTGGCAACCAGGAAGAACGCATCAAGCGCTGGGCTGACGTGCAGCAGGCCGTCTACGACGAAGTGCCCTTCATCAAGGTCGGCGACTTCAACGCCCAGGCCGCCCGCTCGCCGTCGCTGCAAGGCACCAAGGCCGTGCCGTGGCCCTACTTCTGGAACGCCTGGAAGTCCAAGTAATGGCGTAGCGCGGCAGGACAAAGGCGCCACACAAGACCTCCTGCCGCGTTCCACGCATCAACGCATGACCCGCAGAGCGCGCCCTTCCAACAAGCGCGCCGCCTCTCCCCACGATACGACGCTTTTTTAGGACATCCATCGTGTTGCGTTATCTCTTAAACCGGCTGGTCGGGCTGGTGGCCGTGATGTTCATCGTCGCGACCATCGTCTTCGTGATCATCCGCGTCACGCCGGGCGACCCCGCCGCCGTGATGCTGGGTCCGCAGGCCAGCCAGCAGGACATCGCCGCCCTGCGCACCCAGCTCGGGCTGGACCAGCCGATGGCCGTGCAGTATGTGTCGTGGCTGGGCAAGCTGGCCCAGGGCGACCTCGGCCAATCCATCTTCATGAACAAGCCGGTGCTGTCGGCCTTGGCCGACCGCGCCGAACCCACCATCCTGCTGACGCTCATGTCGCTGCTGATCGCCAGCGCCATCGCGCTACCGGTGGGGATCCTGTCCGCGGTCAAGCGCGGCACCACGCTGGACCAGTCGGTGCTGTCGTTCTCGATGTTCACCTCCAGCGTGCCCAGCTTCTGGCTGGGGCTGCTGCTGATGCAGGTGTTCTCGGTCAAGCTGGGATGGCTGCCCGTGGCCGGCTATGGCGGCCCCGACGCCTCCCTCATGACCCGCCTGTCGCACCTGATCCTGCCCGCCGTGGTGCTGGGCCTGGTGAACTCGGCGCTGATCACGCGCTTCATCCGCGCCAGCATGCTGGACGTGCTGCGCGACGACTATGTGCGCACCGCGCGCGCCAAGGGCCTGCCGGAAAGCAAGGTGATCCTGAAGCACGCCGTGCGCAATGCGCTGATCCCCATCCTGACGGTGCTGGGCCTGACCACCGCGCTGCTGATCAGCGGCGCGGTCGTGACCGAAACCGTGTTCGGCCTGCCCGGCGTGGGCAGCCTGGTGGTGTCGGCCGTGCTGCGCCGCGACTACCCCGTCATCCAGGGCGCGCTGCTGATCATCGCGGCCATCTATGTCCTGATCAATCTCATCATCGATCTGCTGTACCTGCTGGTCGACCCCCGGGTTCGTTATTGATGATTAAGCCCACCCCCGAAGCGCCTGTGGCGCTTCCCCCTCAAGGGGGCGCCGCCTGCGGCCCGGCAAAGCCGGCTCCGCGCGGCCCCGATTCGATGCACCGCAAGTGGAGCAATTGAAATGACAACCGGGACTACCGTGAATTCCGGAACCGACCGCTGGCAGGTCCTGCGCCTGCTGGTGTCGCGCAAGACCGTGCTGATCAGCCTGATCGTGATCGTCGTGCTGGTCCTGGCCGCGCTGCTGGCGCCCTGGATCAGCCCCTACGATCCGTTCAAGCTGTCCATCATGAACCGGCTGAAGGCGCCGGGCGCCGCGCACTGGTTCGGCACCGATGACTTCGGCCGCGACGTGTTCAGCCGCGTCATCCACGGCGGCCGCCTGTCGCTGATGGTGGGCTTTTCCGTGGTGATCGTGTCCAGCATCCTGGGCATCGCGCTGGGTCTGATCGCGGGCTTCTTCCGCACGGCGGACAAGTTCGTGTCGCGCTTGATCGACGCCATGATGGCCTTTCCCGACATCCTGCTGGCGATCTCGCTGGTGGCCGCGCTGGGCCCGTCGCTGGTCAACGTGGTGATCGCGCTGGGCATCGTCTACACGCCGCGCCTGGCGCGCATCGTGCGCGCCTCGACCCTGGTGATCCGCGAACTGCCCTTCGTCGAAGCCGCCCGCGCGCTGGGCGTGCCCACCTGGCGCATCGTCACCGTGCACGTGCTGCGCAACCTGGTGTCGCCCATCCTGGTGCAGGGCACGTTCATCTTCGCCTACGCGATCCTGGCCGAAGCCGGCCTGTCGTTCCTGGGCGTGGGCGTGTCGCCCGACATCCCCACCTGGGGCACCATGATCAACGCCGGCCAGCAGTACATGGGCTCGGCCGACTGGATCATGATCTTCCCCGGCATCGCCATCGTCCTGTCCGTGCTGTCGCTGCAACTGGTCGGCGACGGCCTGCGCGACGTCCTCGATCCGCGCCTGCGCAAGGAGCTGTAATCATGACCGCAAGCACCCGAGACGCCGTGCTTTCCGTGGAAGGGTTGAAGACCTGGTTCCACAGCCGCGACGGCATCGCCAAATCCGTGGACGGCGTGACCTTCGATCTGGCCCGCGGCGAAACGCTGGCCATCGTCGGCGAGTCCGGCTCCGGCAAGTCCGTGACCAGCCTGTCCATCATGGGCCTGCTGCCCAAGCCGGCGGGCCGCATCGAGGCCGGCAAGATCCTGTTCCGCGACCGCCAAGGCGTCCAGCACGACCTGGCCCAGGCCGCGCCCGCCACCCTGCGCAAGATCCGCGGCGCCGAAATCGCCATGATCTTCCAGGAGCCCATGACCAGCCTGAATCCGCTGTACACGGTGGGCGACCAGATCGCCGAAGCCGTGCTGCAGCACGAGGGCGGCTCCCACGACGCGGCCATGCGGCGCGCCCGTGAAATGCTGGAGCGCGTGGAGATCCCGGCGGCCGAGCGGCGCATCAACGAGTACCCGCACCAGATGTCGGGCGGCATGCGCCAGCGCGTGATGATCGCGCTGGCCCTGGCCTGCAACCCCGCCGTGCTGATCGCCGACGAGCCCACCACCGCGCTGGACGTGACCGTGCAGGCGCAGATCCTGGACCTGTTGCGGCGGTTGCAAGCCGAGATGAACATGAGCATCCTGTTCATCACGCACAACCTGGGCGTGGTGGCCGAGATCGCGCATCGCGTGGCGGTCATGTACGCGGGCCGCGTGGTCGAGGACGCCGGCGTCTACGACCTGTTCGAAAAGCCCACGCACCCCTACACCCGCGGCCTGCTGTCCTGCATCCCCACGGCCGCCCTGCTGGCCTCCGGCGAACGGCTGCGCGCCATTCCGGGCAACGTGCCCAGCGTGCTGTCGCTGCCGGCCGGCTGTACTTTCGCGCCGCGCTGCCCCCTGGCCGCCGACGACTGCCGCGCCGCCGTGCCCGAACTCCTGCCGGTGCAGACCGACCACCGCGCGCGCTGCATCAAGGTGAATCCGATATGACGAGTAGCCCCATTCCCATCCGCGCCGAAGAGCCGCTGGTGCGGATCCAGGACCTGAAGGTCCACTTCCCCACTTCGCAGGCGCGCAACGCCCCGATGGTGAAGGCCGTGGACGGCGTCAGCTTCGACGTGCCGCGCAACACCATCGTCGGCCTGGTCGGTGAATCCGGCTCCGGCAAGACCACCACCGGCCGCGCCCTGCTGCGGCTGTTCGCGCCCACCGCCGGCCGCATCCTGTTCGACGGCCAGGACATCACCACGCTGTCCGAAAAGCAGATGCTGCCCTGGCGCCGCCGCATGCAGATCGTGTTCCAGGACCCCTACGCCAGCCTCAACCCCCGCATGACGGTGGCCGAGATCCTGGGCGAGGCGCTGGACACCCACCAGCTCGCCCAGAACCGCCGCATAGCCCGCATCGGCGAGCTGCTGGAACGCGTGGGCCTGAACGCCGACCACAGCCGCCGCTATCCGCACGAGTTCTCCGGCGGCCAGCGCCAGCGCATCGGCATCGCCCGCGCGCTGGCGGTCGAGCCCGATTTCATCGTGGCCGACGAGCCGGTGTCCGCGCTGGACGTGTCGGTGCAGGCGCAGGTGCTGAACCTGCTGCAGGACTTGCAGCGCGACCTGGGCCTGACCATGCTGTTCGTGGCCCACGACCTGGCGGTGGTGGACTACCTGTGCGACGAGGTCGTGGTGATGTACCTGGGCCGCGTCATGGAGCGCGGCCCGACCAGCGAGGTCTATGCGCGCCCCCGCCATCCCTATACCCGCGCGCTGCTGTCCGCCGCGCCGGTGCCGGACCCGCGCGCGCCGCGCTCGCGTATCCTGTTGAAGGGCGACATCCCCAGCCCGGTCAATCCGCCTTCCGGCTGCGTGTTCCGCACCCGCTGCCCCTACGCCATCGAAAGCTGCGCGACCACCGAGGCGCAGGCCGCCAACGTCGGCCCGGGCCACTATGTGGCGTGTTCGCGCATCGGCGACGCCGAGCTGGCCGCCTGATCGCCGCCCAGTCCAGAACAGACCCAGGAAGCCCACATGAACATCATCCGCGACATCGTCTTCCAGATACGCAGTCGGCGGGACTCGCTAAGCGTGACCGAACGCAAGGTCGCCGACGCCATCCTGGACGACATCATCTGGGGCGCCAGCGCCACCGTCGACCAGCTGGCGGCCAAGGCCGGCGTCAGCATCGCCACCATCTCGCGCTTCGCGCGCACGGTCGGCTGCGACGACACCCGCGACCTGAAGCTCAAGCTGGCCCAGGCCAGCACGGTGGGCAGCCGCTTCCTCGATCCCAGCGCGCCGACCGAGGAAAGCACCTTCTACGCCCGCATCTACGCCGACATCGAAAGCACGCTGCGCGCCCACCTGCCCAACTTCACCGAGCAGCTGTTCGAAGCGGCCGCCGGCATCGTCGACGGCGCGCGCATGATCTACGTCTTCGGCATGGGCGGCGCGTCGGCCGTGCTGGCGCAGGAAGTGCAGTCGCGCCTGGTGCGCCTGGGCTACCCCATCGCCGTGTACAGCGACGCGGTGCTGCTGCGCATGGTCGCGGCCACCCTGGACGAGCGCGACGCGGTGCTGATCCTGTCGGCCTCGGGCCTCACACCGGAAATCGTGGGCGCGGCCCGCATCGTCAAGCAGTACCAGGCGCGCATCGTCGCCATCACCGACGCGACCTCCGCCCTGGCCGAACTGGCCGACGTGGTGCTGCCCATCCGCACCGACGAAACCGACTTCATCTACAAGCCCTCGGCATCGCGCTACGCGATGATGCTGGCCATAGACCTGCTCTCGACCGAACTGGCCATGCTGAACCAGGAAGAAAACCGGGAGCGCCTGCGCCGCATCAAGCTGGCGCTGGACGAACACCGCGGCGGCCCGAACCGCCTGCCGCTGGGCGATTGAACTGGAACACAAGATGTACGACACCCTCATAGGCAATGTGCTGGTCCTGGACGGCACCGGCGAACCCGCCTACCGCGCCAACGTGGCGCTGGCCGACGGCCGCATCGCCGCCATCGGCGACCTGCCGGGCGCGGCGGCGCGCCAGATCATCGATGGCACCCGCCTGGCGCTGGCCCCGGGTTTCATCGACGTGCACACCCATGACGACACCAACGTCATCCGCACGCCAGACATGCTGCCCAAGCTTTCCCAGGGCGTGACCACCGTGGTGGTGGGCAATTGCGGCATCAGCGCCTCGCCCGTGGCCCTGCGCGGCGAACCGCCGGACCCGATGAACCTGCTGGGCGCCCGCGCCGACTTCAGCTACCCCACCTTCGCGGACTACACCCGCGCCATCGAAGCCGCGCGGCCCGCCGTGAACGTGGCAGCGCTGGTCGGCCATACCGCGCTGCGCAGCAACCACATGGACCGACTGGACCGCGCCGCCACGCGCGAGGAAGTGCTGGCCATGCGCGAGCAGCTGCGCGACGCGCTGGCCCATGGCGCCATCGGCCTGAGCACCGGCCTGGCCTATGCCTCCGCCTTCGACGCGGACACCGAAGAGGTCAAGCTGCTGGCCGAGGCGCTGGATGAATTCGGCGCGCTCTACACCACCCACCTGCGCTCCGAGTTCGCCGCCATCCTGGAGGCCATGCAGGAAGCCTTCGACATCGGCCAGCATGCCCGCGTGCCGGTGGTGGTGTCGCACCTGAAATGCGCCGGCGCCGGCAACTGGGGCCGCACGAAAGAAGTGCTGTCAGCGCTGGAAACCGCCGGCCGCCTGCAGCACGTGGGTTGCGACTGCTATCCCTATTCCGCCAGTTCGTCGACCCTGGACCTGAAGCAGGTCACGGACGAGTTCGACATCGACATCACCTGGTCGGTGCCGCATCCGGAGCAGGCTCGCCGCAAGCTGGCCGACATCGCCGCCGACTGGGGCGTGACTTTGCTGGAAGCGGCCGCGCGCCTGCAGCCAGCCGGCGCCGTGTACCACAACATGCATGAAGACGACGTGCGCCGCGTGCTGTCGCACCGGCTCACCATGGTGGGTTCCGACGGCCTGCCCAACGACCCCATGCCGCACCCGCGGCTCTGGGGCGCGTTCCCGCGCGTGCTGGGCCACTACAGCCGCGATGTGGGGCTGTTCCCGCTGACCGAGGCCGTGCACAAGATGACGGGCCTGTCCGCCGCCCGCTTCGGCCTGGCCGAGCGCGGCCTGGTGCGCGAGGGCTACCACGCGGACCTGGTGCTGTTCGATCCGGCCACGGTCATCGACCGCGCCACCTTCGCCGCGCCGGTGCAGACCGCCGCCGGCATCGAGGCGGTCTGGGTCAATGGCGCCCTGTCCTACCGCCAGGGCGAGGCCACCGGCGACCGCGCCGGCCGCTGGCTGCCGCGCAGCGGCGACCTGCGCAAGAACTTCCAGTAAGCAACGGGCGAAAACCCGGCGCAAAACCGGCCATTCATTTCAAGGAGAGAACCATGAGCAATGCTCCCACCGCCGACAGCAACGGCATCACCCGCTACGGCGTCGCCGGCGGTACGGGCCAGGGCGGCTCGCACATGCCCTTCGCCCGCGCGGTCGCGGCCGATGGCTGGCTGCACGTGTCCGGCCAGGTGCCGATGGACAACGGCGAAGTCGTCGAAGGCGGCATCGTGACCCAGTCGCACAAGGCCATCCAGCAGGTGCTCGCCATCCTGAAGGAAGCCGGCTACGGCCCCGAACACGTCGTGCGTTGCGGCGTATGGCTGGACGACGCGCGCGATTTCGCGTCGTTCAACAAGGTGTTCAAGGAATACTTCGGCGAGAATCCGCCGGCCCGGGCCTGCGTGCAGTCGTCGTTGGTGGTGGACGCAAAAGTCGAGGTCGACTGCATCGCGTACAAACGTCCTTAAGCGGACGCCACATAAGAAAAAGCCTGGCGTTGCCAGGCTTTTTCCATCACATCTTCACTACATCCACACCCTTCGGCGCGACGAACTGGAATTCCTTGGCCGGCAGCTGCGGGTTGGCGGCAATGCCGGACAGGTCCACGCGGGTGGTTTGCCCGAACGAATCCAGCAGCTCCACGCGCACCGGCAGATTGTCCTTCATGCCGATGTCCACGCGCGAGAAACCCGCATCGGCGGTGCGCGGCTTGGCGCGCAGCCAATCGATCCCGTCCTTGGACGGCAGGGCCGAAACGTCGAACGACTGCTCCAGCGAACCCGAGCCGAACAGGATGGCGGCGGGCGAGGTGCCGATGGCGGCATCGACCTTGCGCTCGGTCACCTGGGCCAGGTCCGGATCGAACTGGAACACCTGGCGGCCGTCCGACACCACCAGCTGTTCATAAGGCTTCTGCACCGCCCACTTGAACTTGCCGGGACGCTGGAACGAGAACACGCCGGTCTGGGCGGGCTGCGTGCGGCCCTGGTTGTTCACCGTGTATTGCGAAAACGAGCCCGTGGCCGCGGTCACGGTAGCCACGAAAGCGCGCAGCTGCTCCTGCGCGCTGGCGGCGAACACCATGGCGGGCGCCAGGCTCAGGGCCGCCACGGCGGCCAGTCGACGGAACATCTTCATCAAGCTTCCTCTCGGGCGGCAGCGGCCGCGGGAACAAGGATCTCGCGGTTGCCATTGGACTGCATCGCCGACACCATACCCGATTGCTCCATCTGCTCCAGTAACCGGGCCGCACGGTTGTAACCAATGCGCAGGTGGCGCTGCACCAGCGAGATGGACGCGCGGCGGTGCTTGAGCACCACCTCGCAAGCCTGGTCGTACATCGGGTCGGATTCGGCGTCGCCGCCGATGCCGGTGACGCTGCTGGCGCCTTCGCCCGCGTCCCCATCCAGGCCGCCTTCCAGCAGGCCTTCGATGTAGTTGGGTTCGCCCTGCGCCTTGAGGCTTTCCACCACGCGATGCACTTCGTCATCACTGCAGAACGCGCCGTGCACACGCACCGGCAGGCCGGTGCCTGGCGGCATGTAAAGCATGTCGCCCTGGCCCAGCAGGGTTTCGGCGCCCATCTGATCCAAAATGGTGCGCGAGTCGATCTTGGACGACACCTGGAAGGCGATGCGCGTCGGGATGTTGGCCTTGATCAGGCCGGTGATGACGTCCACGCTGGGACGCTGCGTGGCCAGGATGAGGTGGATGCCGGCGGCGCGCGCCTTCTGCGCCAGGCGGGCGATCAGCTCTTCGATCTTCTTGCCCACCACCATCATCAGGTCGGCAAGTTCGTCGATGACCACCACGATGGTGGGCAGCGGCGACAGCGGCTCCGGCGCGTCCGGGGTCAGCGAGAACGGATTCGGAATGGGTTCCTCGCGCTTGATGGCGTCGCGGATCTTGGTGTTGTAGCCCGCCAGGTTGCGCACGCCCATCTTGCTCATCAGGCGGTAGCGTTTTTCCATTTCGCCCACGCACCAGTTCAGCGCGTTGGAGGCCTGGCGCATGTCCGTGACCACCGGCGCCAGCAGGTGCGGAATGCCTTCGTAGACGCTCATTTCGAGCATCTTCGGATCGATCAGGATCAGCCGGGTGTGGGACGCGTCCGCCTTGTACAGCAGCGACAGGATCATGGCGTTGATCCCCACGGACTTGCCCGAACCGGTGGTGCCCGCCACCAGCAGGTGGGGCATCTTGGCCAGGTCGGCCACCACCGGGTTGCCGGCGATGTCCTTGCCCAGCGCCATCGTCACGACGGAATGGCTGGCGTGATAGGTTTGCGAGCCCAGGATCTCGGACAGGCGCACCATCTGGCGGCGCGGGTTGGGCAATTCCAGGCCCATCAGGTTCTTGCCCGGAATGGTTTCCACCACCCGGATGCTGACCAGGCTGAGCGCGCGCGCCAGGTCCTTGGCCAGGTTGACGATCTGGCTGCCCTTCACGCCCGTGGCGGGCTCGATCTCGTAGCGCGTAATGACCGGGCCGGCCTGCGCCGCCACCACGGTGACCGACACGCCGAAGTCGGCCAGCTTCTTTTCGATCAGGCGCGAGGTGAATTCGATGGTTTCGGCCGACACCGTTTCCTGGTTGGTCAGGGGCGGATCCAGCAGGCTGATCGCCGGCAGGTCGCCTTCGGCGCCGCCCGAGGGCGCGAAGAACAGCGATTGCTGCTTTTCCTTTTCGACCCGTTCGGACTTGGGTACCACGGTAATCGCGGGTTCGATCCGCACCGGCTGCTCGTGGACCAGCTTTTCCTGCTTGGCCACGACCTGTTCGGTGCGCACGGCCTTGGCGACCTCGCCGACCTTGCGGTCTTCGCGGGCGGCGTAGGAATCGCGCACGCGGCGCACCAGGCCTTCCAGCCACGAGCCCACGCGTTCGGCGATGGACAGCCAGGAAAACGAGAAGAACAGGCTCAGGCCGATGGCCAGCATGACCAGGAAAGCCAGCGTGCTGCCGGTGAAGCCGATACTGCGGCCGATCAGGTCGGCCAGCGTCTGGCCGATCACGCCGCCCGCGCCGCTGGTGTTCTCGGAGGCGCCGGGCAGATGCGTGCCGCGGCTGGCCAGGCGCAGGGCTTCCATGCCCAGCGACCCCACCAGCAACAGGAAGAAACCGATGCCCTCTTCCCAGTGGACACGGGGCAACACTTCCGGCTGCTTACTATTGGTAACGCGAAGATGGCTGGCCAGGCGGCGGTAGCCCGCGCGCACCCGGTGCAGCAGCAGGATCACCCACCACCAGGCGGAAAAGCCGAACAGATAGAGCAGGATGTCCGCCAGATAGGCGCCCAGGGTCCCGCCCTTGTTGTGGATGGCGCCGGCGGGGACGGAATGCGACCAGCCGGGGTCGGCCGCGTTCCAGGTGGCCAGCACCAGCGTCAGCCAGGCCGCCAGGGCGGCGAAGAGGATCCAGCGGGCTTCGCGCAGCAACGCGGACAAGCGCGTCTGCAGGGGGGAAGGCCCGTTACGGGTGTTGCGCGAGGCGCGCGGAGAAGCAGTCGAGATACGCGGCATGCGGCTCATTATAATTGGGCGTTAACCTAAAGATACCCGCCCATGTCCACGCCCAAGCACGCTAAAGTTTTGATACTCGGTTCCGGCCCTGCCGGTTACACGGCGGCCGTCTATGCGGCACGCGCCAATCTGAGCCCTGTTCTTGTTACAGGTCTGGCCCAAGGCGGCCAGCTCATGACCACCACGGACGTCGACAACTGGCCGGCGGACGCGGAGGGCGTGCAGGGTCCGGACCTGATGCAGCGCTTCCAGAAGCACGCCGAACGTTTCAACACCGAAATGATCTTCGACCACATTGCCAAGGTCGATGTGTCCAAGCGCCCGTTCACCCTCACGGGCGACACCGGCAAGATCTACACCTGCGACGCGCTCATCATCGCCACCGGCGCCTCGGCCAAGTACCTCGGCCTGCCGTCTGAAGAGACCTTCATGGGCCGCGGCGTGTCCGGCTGCGCCACCTGCGACGGCTTCTTCTACCGCAACCAGGACGTGGTCGTGGTCGGCGGCGGCAATACCGCCGTGGAAGAAGCGCTGTACCTGTCGAACATCTGCCGCAAGGTCACCCTGATCCACCGCCGCGACAAGTTCCGCGCCGAGCCCATCCTGGTCGACAAGCTCATGAGCAAGGTCGAGAACGGCAACATGGAGCTCAAGCTGTTCCATACGCTGGAAGAAGTGCTGGGCGACGACAGCGGCGTCACCGGCGTGCGCGTGCGCCACGTCGACACCGGCGTCACCGAGGACATGGCGGCCACCGGCGCGTTCATTGCCATCGGCCACCAGCCCAACACCGAGATCTTCCAGGGCCAGCTGGAAATGAAGGACGGCTACATCGTCACCAAGAGCGGCCTGTCCGGCATGGCCACGATGACCTCGGTCCCCGGCGTCTTCGCCGCCGGCGACGTGCAGGACCACGTCTACCGCCAGGCCATCACCAGCGCCGGCACCGGCTGCATGGCCGCGCTGGACGCACAACGGTGGCTGGAGAATGCGGGGCAGTAAGGTCGGCCTGGCCGACCTGAAACGCCTGAAGAAAGACCTGCAGGCCGAGCGCGAACGCGCCGCCCTGGCCCAGCGGGTGGCGATGCTGAAAAAACCGGATACCGCCCCCGTTGACGACATGGCGGCGTTCAAGCGCACCATGCAGTCAGTCACGCCGATCAAGCAGGCCGCCCGGGTGGAGCACAAGCCCGTGGCGCAGCCCGCGCCCGCGCTGCGCCGCGCCAACGCGCTGGGCGAAACCCCCACGCGCGCCGATGCCGGCGTCTCCGACGGCGGCGAAATCACGCATCTGCTGTCCGAAGGCGGCACCGCCTTCGTACGCAGCGACGCCGCGCCCGACACCGCGCGCAACCTGCGCCGCGGCCAATGGCGCGCCGGCGCCGAACTGGACCTGCATGGCCTGCGGGTGGAACAGGCCCGCCACGCCCTGCTGTCGTTCCTGGACGAATGCCAGGAGCACGGCATCCGCTGCGTGCGCATCGTCCACGGCAAGGGCTATGGCTCGCAGGGGCTGGAGCCGGTGCTCAAGGACAAGGCCCGCACCTGGCTGGTGCAGAAGAGCGAAGTCCTGGCGTTTTCCGAAGCACCCGAGCGCGAAGGCGGCGCGGGCGCCCTGCTGGTGCTGCTGCGGCAATCCGAGGGAACACGCAAATGAAGTGGCTCTACCTGGGCATAGCCATCATCGCCGAGATCTTCGCCACCAGCGCGCTCAAGGGGTCCGAAGGCTTCACCCGCCTGGCGCCGTCCATCGTGACGGTGTTCGGCTACCTGATTTCGTTCTATTTCCTGTCGCTGACGCTGCGCGAGATCCCGGTGGGCATCGCCTACGCCATCTGGTCCGGCGTGGGCATCGTGCTGATTTCCATCGTCGGCGCGGTGCTGTTCAAACAGCACCTGGACACGCCGGCGCTCATCGGCATCGGCCTCATCATCGCCGGCGTGGTGGTGATGAACGTCTTCTCGAAATCCGTTTCGCATTGAAGCCCCGCGACGGGTCAACGGCGAGTACCCGGATCCGCCGCTGGCTGGCGGCCTGGCTGTGCCTGGGCTGCCTGGGCCTGCTGCCGACCGGCCAAGCCCTGGCCCAGGAGTTCAACCGCGCGGCCGAGCTCGCGCGCTACCGGACCTGGCTGAGCGCTTTCAAGCAGGACCTGGACCAGTTGTCCGCCATGCCCGGCCCCTTGTCGCAAGCCCAGCTGGAAGCGATGTTCGCCCGCACGGTGGTGCCCGGCTCGCGCGGCGCGGGGTTCATCCGCCAAGCGTTCACGCAGCGTGGCAGTGAAGGCGCCTACTTTCCGAAATCCGGCCCGCGCGCCGTGCTCATGGCCGTGCTGGACAGCGCCATCCCGGCCGGCCAGGGCGGCTTGTATCCGGAAACGGATGCGGCCCTGAACGTCGCGGACCTGACCGTCTGGTACCTGCATGTGGATGTCGGCGACATGACCAATACCTACCTGCTGTCGGGCGAACACTTCACACCCTACAGACTGCCGCCTCCAGGCAAGCTGGAACGCAACGCCTACCCCTTCCTGCTGATGGACACGCGCGATGACGCCTTGCGCCTGGGCGGGATCAGCAGCGAACTCTGGGGGCTGATCGCCTACCTGCACAATGCGGCACTCTGATTCCGCACGGCGTCTGCTTGCGCTGACCGCGCTTTCCCTTGCGCCGGGGCTGGCCAGTGCGCTGTGCGAACCGCTGGCCGCGTCCGCGCAGCGCCACACCGGGGTAATGGACATTTCCCTGGACGACACCAATACCTTGCTGGCGCTGGACGGCTCGCGCATCCGCTCATGGTTGCCTGGCGTCACCATCGACACCGGCGAGCGCGCCTTGGCCACCATATGGGCAGAACGGGTGGACTGGTCCGTCTACGCCGCCGCGCCGGACGCCCGCATCGGCGTCACCATGCTGCGCTGGGAAAGCGCCCCCGACGGCCGCCAACATTTGTGCGGCATCGCCCGTTACAGCGCCGGCGCCGTGCACGAAGCCCGCGCGTCGGGCAAGGCCGCGCTGCCCCCGCCAGACGCCGAAACGCGCTTCTACTATGACGCCGCCGGTCGGTTGACTGGCTACGAGGAACGTTCGCGCGCCTGGGACGGCCGCCGCAACCGGCCGGCGCGCTATTGCCTGCGCTACGACACCCACGGTTGGCTGGCCGAGCTGGGCGCCAACGATTGCGCGGCGCCTTCCCGGCCCGTGACCCGCTACGTGCATGACGCCGCGGGCCGGTTGTTGCGCACGATTTCCTATCAAGACAAATCCGAAGATGCGTTCGAAGTCGTGACGCATGACGCTCAGGGCCGCAGGGCGCAGCGCTACTTGCGCCAGCGGACGGCGTGGGCGGACGAACCTGCCGTTCTGGGACTGCCCTACCGCGCAAGCGCGGATCCCTACGCCTCCCTGGTGCTGCCCGGCCCCGCCTGGGAAGCGCCCGAGCTGGACTCGTACAACTACGACTGGGCCATCGTGCAGCCCAAGAAGACGGCCGAGGGGGTTGCCAGCATCTATGCCGCCAAGCGGGATCCCTCGCAGATATTGGCGCAAGGCAACAGCGGCGACCAGCGGCGATTCATCATGACCGCCGCGCAACGCAAGCGAATCTGGGAAGCGGCCGGCAAGACGCCGGGCGGCGTGCAATGGCTATGGGCGCCCGGCCAGACCTATACCTTGCTGCAAGCCATGCCCGCGGCGGCATGGGCATCCTGCGTCGATCCGGAAAACCGGAACGCCAACGCCTGCGGAACGCCTTAGCCGCGTTCGCCCTGCGGCTTGGGCGCGCCCGGATGGCGCAGGTAGTCCACCAGCGCCAGCGTGGCGCGGTCCGGCGGCGGCGTCAGCAGCGACACCACGATGATCGTCAGGAAAGCCACCGGCGCGCCGAACACGCCCGCCGCGATCGGCTGGATGCCCCACCACAGGTCCACGGGCTGGGTGCGCGAAATGCCCAGCACCCATTCGCGCAACCAGGGATGCGTGTGCGTCATGTAGGCGAACGTCGCCGCCAGCCCGGCCGCCATGCCCAGCGTCGCGCCCCATTTGTTGGCGCGGCGCCAGAACACGCCCATGACCAACGCCGGGAAAAAGGATGACGCCGCAAAGGAAAACGCGGCCGACACCATGAAGAGAATGTCCGCGGGCTTGCGCGCCGCCACCCAGGCGGCGCCGAAGGCCACCAGCAGCAGCAGAATCTTGGACACCATCACGCGGCGCGCCGCCGACATGCGCGGCGACACCATGCGATACCACATGTCGTGCGACAGGGAGTTGGAGAGGGTCAGCAACAGGCCGTCGGCGGTGGACAGCGCCGCGGCCAGCCCGCCCGCCGCCACCAGGGCCGATATCACGTAGGGCAGTCCGCCGATTTCCGGCATGGCCAGCACCACCACGTCGGCGCCCATGCTGATCTCGCTCAACTGCACGATGCCGTCGCGGTTGACGTCGGTCACGTCCAGCAGATTGCTGTCGACGGCGCTCCAGGCATGCACCCAGTTGGGCAGGCTGAGAAAGCTGGACCCCACCACCTGGGTATAGACCTCGTACTTCACCAGCAGCGCCAGCGCCGGCGCCATGAAATACAGCAGCAGGATGAACAGCAGCGACCAGCACACCGATTTGCGCGCCTCGATGACCGAGGGCGTCGTGTATGAACGCATCAGGATGTGCGGCATGCCCGCAGTGCCCAGCATCAGGCAAAGCACCAGCGCCAGGAAATTGACGCGCATGTTGCGCTGCTCTTCTGGATCCTTGGACGGAAACGGTTCCGCATGCGGCGTGGCCGGCGCCGCTCGCGCCTCGAACGCGGCCTTGGCCTGCGCCCAGGCGATACGCGCCTCTTCCACGCCGGCGGGATAGCCGGCCAGCTCGCGCTCTGCCGAGCGGATCTCGACCATGGGCGCATCGTTCGCAGTCAACTGCGCCAGCCGGCTGCGCAGCTTGTCCTTTTCCAGCGTCCAGGATTCGGGCAATGCCGCCATCCGGCGGCCCATTTCGTCGGCGCGCTCCTGCCACAGCCTGCGCACCTCGATTTCGGACGGGTCGTTCTGCAGGTAGACCTCTTTTTCGGTCACCTGCTGCAGCACCACGCCGGCCGACAGCTGCGGCACGGGCATGTTGGTGTGCTTGATGGACAGCCAGACCACCGGCACCAGATAGGCGATGACCAGGATGATGTACTGCCCCACCTGCGTCCAGGTGACTGCGCGCATGCCGCCCAGGAACGAACAGACCAGCATGCCGCCCAGCGCCACGAAGATGCCGAGCTCGAAGGAGATGCCGGTCATGCGCGTGGTGATGATGCCCACGCCGTAGATCTGCGCCACCAGGTAGGTGAAGGAACAGAGTATGGCGCAGGCCACGCCCGCCAGGCGCGGCATATTGCCGCCATAGCGCGCGCCCATGAAGTCGGGAATGGTGTATTGGCCGAAGCGGCGCAGATAAGGCGCCAGCAGCATCGCCACCAGCACATAGCCGCCGGTCCAGCCCATGATGTAGGCCAGCCCGCCATAGCCCGTCAGGTAGAGCGTGCCGGCCACGCCGATGAAGGAGGCCACCGACATCCAGTCGGCGGCCGTGGCCATGCCGTTGTAGATCGCGGGCACCCGCCGACCCGCCACGTAGTACTCCACCTGATCCGAGGTCCGGCAGACGATGCCGATGCCGGCGTACAGGCTGACCGTGACCAGCAGGAACACATAGCCGATCCAGTTGCGCGGCATGCCCAGGATCTCGGCCAGCGCCATCAACAGGATCATCAACGCGAATCCCGCCGTGTACAGCACGTAGATGCGGCGCAACCGGACTCTGAATTGCTGGGGCGTGTCTCCGCTGAAAAACGGCATCAGCGGTGCCCTCCCACGTCTTCGGAGCGCTCATCGGCGCGATTCATGATCCGGGCGTAGATGCCGATGATGACCAGGTAGGCCAGCGGCGCGCCATAAGCGGCCATCCAGAACGCGAACGGCCAGCCGATGAAATCGAAATTCAGGCTGCGGGCAAAAAAAGCGGGAATGAAGGTCAGTGCGGCCCATACGACGAGCAACACCAGGATCAGCCACAAGTTGCGGCGCCAATAGGGAGTCGTGGCGGGTGTCGAGGATGAAAGGCGCGATTCCGACATAGCTGGGATGAGCGAACCCTGTCTGATTATCGCGAAACGCGGCGCTTGAAAAGCCTTTGCGCTTGAAATGCCGGCTTTTTATGCGACAACGGCTGGCACTACCTGGTGCCAGCCGTTGTGCGTTTTGCTTTTTTTGGGTACTGCTTTACTTTTTTTATGTACCGGTGCCGCCGGTATTTGCCCATGCAGGGCTTTGTCTCCTCACCTGCATGGGAAGAGATTCTGCACCAGATGCGGGATTGTCACACTAGGGGAATGCCCTAAGAAGGAGCATTCATTTACATATTTCCCGCACCATATTGGTGCAATGCGGGTTTCGGGTTCTAAATATTGGGATTTTTCGGCCGTCTTGCGGCCATTCCGGACCCCGCCTGCCTGGCCCCCGCTTCCCTCCGCTTGGCAGCTCCGGCTTGGGCCCGCGACCGTGCGCGCGCCATGCCCGTCTTTGGGCGGCTGCGAGAACCTGGCCCCATTTACGTTTCATTTACACCCTCCTCTCAAACGTATACCCCGTTTTTACCCCCCGCTCCGTAACCTGCCGGTGTCCTGATTGGTCACTACGCCTGCCCGGCGCGCATCCCTATTTGCCGTGCAGGCCCGTCGTTCGAAGGGAGCGCCGCTCCCGGGAGGAAAAACGTGGATGCCTTGTATATCGCCATCTTTGCCGTCATGGCCGGGCTGACCTTCGCCCTGCTGCGGTTCTGCGAAACCTTGTCTGCGGGAGAGCAGCCATGAACTGGCTCTATTGGCTGAGCGGCCTGACGGCCGCCCTGTTGTTCGTGTACCTGCTGGTCGCGCTGTTCAAACCGGAGAAATTCTGATGACCGCCGAATTCGTCGGATTGCTGGTCGTATACCTGGCAGTCCTGCTCGCGATCGCGCCCCTGCTCGGGCGCTACATCCGTATCGCCATGGAAAACGGGCAGTCCCGGCTGACCGCCTGGGGCCGCCCCATCGAGCGCGGCGTCTACCGGCTGGCGGGCATAGACCCGCAGGCCGAGATGGGCTGGAAGCGCTACGCCGTGGCGGTGCTGACCTTCAACATCATCGGCATCGCGGCCGTCTACGCCCTGCAGCGCCTGCAGGGCGTGCTGCCGCTCAATCCTGCCGGCATGGGTGCGGTGTCGCCGGACTCTGCCCTGAACACCGCCATCAGCTTCGTGGCCAATACCAACTGGCAAGGCTATGGCGGCGAATCGACGATGAGCTACCTGACGCAGATGCTGGCGCTGACGGTGCAGAACTTCGTCTCGGCCGCCACCGGCATCGCCGTGCTGTTCGCGCTGATCCGCGGCCTGTCGCGCCATTGCTCGGCCACCGTGGGCAACTTCTGGACCGACATGGTGCGCAGCACGCTGTACGTGCTGCTGCCGCTGTCCCTGGTCCTGGCACTGGCGCTCGTCAGCCAGGGCGTGATCCAGAATTTCAGCCCCTACCAGGAAGTCCAGACGGTCGAAGCCGTGCACTACGACCAGCCTCGCGTGGACGCGCAGGGCCAGCCCGTGCTGGACGCCCAGGGACAGGCAGTGACCGATCCCGCCGTCAGCAAGACCCAGACCCTGGCGATGGGTCCGGTCGCTTCGCAGGAATCGATCAAGCTGCTGGGTACCAACGGCGGCGGCTTCTTCAACGCCAACTCCGCGCATCCGTTTGAGAACCCCACGCCGCTGGCCAACTTCCTGGAGATGCTGGCCATCCTGGCGATTCCCGCCGCGCTGTGCTTTTCGTTTGGCGAGATGGTGGGCAGCCGGCGCCAGGGCATCGCGATCCTGGCGGCCATGACCGTGCTGTTCGCGGTGTTCGCCCTGTCCGCCGCCTACTTCGAACAGCAGCCCAATCCCATGGCGGCCCAGGCCGGCGCCGACAGCGCGCTCAGCGCGTTCTCGCCGGGCGGCAACATGGAAGGCAAGGAAACCCGCTTCGGCATCGCCGCCACCTCGCTGTTCGCCACCGTCACCACGGCAGCGTCCTGCGGCGCGGTCAACGGCATGCACGATTCGCTCAACGCCATGGGCGGCCTGACGCCGATGCTGTTGATGCAATTGGGCGAGGTGGTCTTCGGCGGCGTGGGTTCGGGCCTGTACGGCATGCTGGCCTTTGCCATCCTGGGCGTCTTCATTGCCGGGCTGATGATAGGCCGCACCCCGGAATACCTGGGCAAGAAGATCGAAGCCTATGACATGAAGATGGTCTCCATCGTCATCCTGGCGACCCCGCTGCTGGTGCTGGTCGGCACGGCGCTGGCGGTCTCGGTGCCGGCCGGCCAGGCTGGTGTGCTCAATCCAGGCATCCACGGTTTCTCCGAAATCCTCTATGGCCTGACGTCGGCCGCCAACAACAACGGCAGCGCCTTCGCCGGGCTGTCCGCCAACACGCCCTTCTACAACGTGCTGCTGGGCATCGCCATGTGGTTTGGCCGCTTCGCCATCATCGTCGCCATCCTGGCGATGGCCGGCTCGCTGGCCGCCAAGCGCCGCCTGCCCGCCGGCCCCGGCAGCATGCCCACCACCGGCCCGCTGTTCGTGGTGCTGCTGATCGGCGCGGTACTGCTGGTGGGCGCTTTGACGTATGTGCCCGCGCTGGCATTGGGTCCTGTCGCAGAACATCTGCAAGTGAAAGGCTAGGAATGAAAATGGCCAAGATTGAAACCTCTACTACCGGCGCCGGAGGCGGTGCCGCCCGCGCCGCATCGCACGCCGCGCATGAACGCCAGTTCGGCATGTGGTCGCGCGCCCTGGTCGGCCCTGCGGTGCTGGACAGCCTGCGCAAGCTCTCGCCTGCCGCGCAGCTGAAGAACCCCGTGATGTTCGTCGTCTACGTCGGCAGCATCCTGACCACGGTGCTGTGGGTCATGGCCCTGCGCGGCCAGGCCGAAGCGCCCGCCGGCTTCATCCTGGCGATCGCCGTGTGGCTGTGGTTCACCGTGCTGTTCGCGAACTTCGCCGAAGCCCTGGCCGAAGGTCGCGGCAAGCAGCAGGCGGCCACCCTGCGCGGCCTGCGCACCACCATCGACGCCCGGCTCCTGAAGGGCTTTCGCGATGCCGACGCCAGCACGGCGCAACCCGGCGCCTGGCGCAGCCAGGCCGTCAGCCAACCCTCGGGCCTGCTGCGCCGGGGCGACGTGGTGCTGGTCGAAGCGGGGGACATCATCCCTGGCGACGGCCAGGTCATCGCCGGCGTGGCGTCTGTGGACGAAAGCGCCATCACCGGCGAATCCGCGCCCGTGATCCGCGAATCCGGCGGCGACTTCTCGTCCGTTACCGGCGGCACCCGCGTGCTGTCGGACTGGATCTTCGTGCGCATCGCCGCCGATCCCGGCGAGAGTTTCCTGGACCGCATGATCACCATGGTCGAAGGCGCCAAGCGCCAGAAGACGCCCAACGAGCTGGCCCTTACCATCCTGCTGGTGGGCCTGACCGTGGTCTTCCTGCTGGTGGTCGTGACCCTGATGCCGTTCTCGATCTATGCGGTCAGCGCCGCCGGCGGCGGTTCGGTCGTGACAGTCACGGTGCTGGTCGCGCTGCTGGTCTGCCTGATCCCCACCACCATCGGCGGCCTGCTGTCGGCCATCGGCGTGGCCGGCATGAGCCGCATGATGGGCGCCAACGTCATCGCGACGTCCGGCCGCGCCGTCGAAGCCGCCGGCGACGTGGACGTGCTGCTGCTGGACAAGACCGGCACCATCACTTTCGGCAACCGCCAGGCCTCGACCTTTCTGCCTGCCCCCGGCGTGTCCGCGCGCGAACTGGCCGAGGCCGCGCGCCTGGCCTCGCTGGCCGATGAAACGCCGGAAGGACGCAGCATCGTGGCGCTGGCCGACAAGTCCATCCACGCGCCCGCCGCCCCCACCCCGCACGCCGAATTCGTGCCCTTCACCGCGCAATCGCGCATGAGCGGCGTGAACCTGAACGGCCGCATGATCCGCAAGGGCGCGGTCGACGCCGTGCAGGCGTGGCTGGCCGAGCAGGACTCGACGGTGCCGGAGCAGGCGTTGCGCCTGGCCGAAGACGTGGCGCGCCGCGGCAGCACGCCGCTGATGGTCAGCGACGGCAACCGCGCGCTGGGCGTGGTCGAGCTGAAGGACATCGTCAAGCCCGACATCCAGTCGCGCTTCGCGGAATTGCGCCGCATGGGCATCAAGACCGTAATGATCACCGGCGACAACAAGCTCACGGCCGCGTCCATCGCCGCCGAGGCCGGCGTGGACGACTTCCTGGCCGAAGCCACGCCCGAAGCCAAGCTCAAGCTGATCCGCGCCTACCAGGCGGAAGGCCGGCTGGTGGCGATGACGGGCGACGGCACCAACGATGCGCCCGCGCTGGCGCAGGCCGACGTCGCGGTGGCGATGAATTCGGGCACCCAGGCCGCCAAGGAGGCGGGCAACATGGTGGACCTGGATTCCAACCCCACCAAGCTCATCGAGATCGTCGAGATCGGCAAGCAGATGCTGATGACCCGCGGCGCGCTGACGACCTTCAGCGTGGCCAACGACGTCGCCAAGTATTTCGCCATCATTCCGGCCGCCTTCGCCACCGTCTATCCGCAGTTGAACGTGCTGAACATCATGGGCCTGGCCACGCCGGCCTCGGCCATTCTGTCGGCCGTGATCTTCAACGCGCTGATCATCGTGGTGCTGATCCCGCTGGCGCTCAAGGGCGTGCGCTATCGCGCGCTGGGCGCCGCCGTGCTGTTGCGCCGCAATCTGCTCATCTATGGCCTGGGCGGCCTGCTGGTGCCGTTTGCCGGCATCAAGCTGGTCGACATGGTGCTGGCCGCCCTGGGCTGGGCCTGAGCCTCAAACTGCAAGGAACCCATCATGAAAAATTCCGCCACCCTGCCGCGCCAAGGCGGCATCCTGCGCCCCGCGCTGGTCGTCTTCGCCGCGCTGTCGCTGGTGACCGGCCTGGCCTATCCCTTCCTGACCACGGGCATCGCCGCAGCCGTCTTTCCGCACGAAGCGGCCGGCTCGCTGATCAAGCAAGGCGACCAGGTCGTAGGCTCGGAGCTGATCGGCCAGTCGTTCAGTTCGCCCGGCTACTTCTGGGGCCGCCCGTCGGCCACCGCGCCCATGCCGTACAACGGCGCCGGCTCCGGCGGCTCGAACCTGGGACCGCGCAATCCCGCGCTGGCCGATGCCATCCAGGCCCGCATCGCCGCCCTGAAGGCGGCCGACCCGGACAACCCCGTCCCGGTGCCGGTGGACCTGGTCACCGCGTCCGGCAGCGGCCTGGATCCGCACATCAGCCCGGCCGCGGCGGCTTACCAGGCAGCGCGCGTGGCGCGCGCCCGCGGCCTGCCGCAAGCGCAGGTCGATGCCCTGATCCAGGCCCATACCGAAAAGCCCTGGCTGGGCGTGCTGGGCGACCCCGCGGTCAACGTGTTGACGCTGAACCTGGCGCTGGACCAATTGCGTCCGGCGCGCTGATGCCGCGGCGTATAGTATTGCCAGCCGTTCCCTCACACCTACTGCGCGTTCATGGCTGATATCGCTGGCGAGCGTCCCGACCCCGACGCGCTCTTGAAGACCCTGGACGACGCCGCGCGCCAGGCGGTGCGCGGCAAGCTGCGCGTCTACTTCGGATCATCGGCCGGCGTGGGCAAGACCTACGCCATGCTGGTGGCGGCGCGCGCGCAGGCCGCCCAGGGCGCCGACGTGCTGGCCGGCATCGTCGAGACCCACGGCCGGCGCGAAACCGCCACGCTGCTGGAAGGCCTGCCCGTCCTGCCGCTCAAGGACGTGCCGTACCGCGGCCACGTGCTGAAGGAATTCGACCTGGACGGCACGCTGGCCCGCCATCCCGACCTGGTACTGGTGGACGAGCTGGCGCACTCGAACGCGCCAGGTTCACGCCATGCCAAGCGCTGGCAGGACATCCACGAACTGCTGACGGCCGGCATCGACGTCTGGACCACGCTGAACGTACAGCATCTGGACAGCCTGAACGAAGCGGTGGGCAGCATCACCGGCGTGCGCGTCTGGGAGACCGTGCCCGACGAGGTCTTCGACGCGGCCGATGAAGTCATTCTGGTGGACCTGTCGGCCGACGAGCTGCTGCGCCGACTGAAGGAAGGCAAGGTCTATCTGCCGGAACAGGCCCGCCACGCCAGCCGCAATTTCTTTCGCAAGGGCAACCTGATCGCGCTGCGCGAGCTGGCGCTGCGCCGCACCGCCGACCACGTCGACGACGACGTCCAGGCCTATCGCCGCGACCGCGCCATCGAACCCGTGTGGCGTACGCGCGAAGCAGTGGTCGCCTGCATCGGTCCGGACGTGGACGCCGAGTACGTCATCCGCAGCGCGCACCGCCTGAGCCAGCAGCTGGAATGCGATCTGCACGTGGTCACCATCGACACGCCGCGCGCGGCCCCGCCGCCCCAGGCCGAACAGGAACGCATCCAGCGCAGCCTGGCCCTGGCGGATTCACTCGGCGCGCGCAGCGAAACCCTGGCCGGCGGCGACATGGTCGACGCCGTGGTGCGCTACGTGCGCCGCCACAACATCACCAAGGCCATCATCGGCCGCACCCGCGCCAGCGGCCTGCAGCGCCTGCGACTGTCGCTGTCCGCCGTGTTGACCGCGGCCATCTCGCCGGGCTGGCTATGGCGGCGCCACAGCTTTGCCGACATGCTGGCCGCGGGCTGCCCCGAAATCGACATCATCCGCCTGGGCGCGCCGCCGCTGCCGGCCGCGTCCGCGCCGGGACGCGACCCGCTCACGCTGGGCCGGCGGACGCGCCAGGCCGCCGACGAGCGCAATGCCCGGCCGCTGGCGGGCTATGCCTGGGCGCTGTGCTATTGCGCCGCCGCCACCGCGCTGTCCATGCTGGCCTTCCCGGCGCTGCACCAGACCAATATCGTCATGCTGTTCCTGCTGGCGGTGGTGGCCGTGGCGCTGCGTCACGGGCGCGGACCGGCGGCGCTGGCCTCGGTCATCAGCGTAGGGCTGTTCGATTTCTTCTTCGTGCAGCCGCTGGCGTCCTTCGCCGTATCGGACGTGCAGTACCTGCTGACGTTCGGCGTGCTGCTGTCGGTGGGCCTGCTGATCGGCCAGTTGACGGCCGGCCTGCGCTTGCAGGCGCAGGCCTCGGTCAAGCGCGAGGCCGATGCCCGCAGCCTCTACGAGTTTGCGCGCGAACTGTCGTCCGCGCTGCTGCCCGAGCAGATCGTCACCCTGGCCAGCGCCTTCGTGCATGCCACCTTCGGCTCGCGCTGCGCGCTGTACATCCTGGGCATGGACGACCGCCTGAAGCTGGCGTCTCCCGCGGCGGACGACATGCCGCCGCTGGAATCCGCGCTGGCCCAATGGGTCTACGACCACGGACAACCCGCCGGCGCAGGCACCTCCACCCTGTCCAACAGCGAACTGCTGTACCTGCCCCTGAAGGCGCCGATGCGCACCCGCGGCGTGCTGGCGCTGGCCGCCCCGCGCCGCAGCCTGTTCCTGAATCCCGACTCGCGCCGCCAGATCGAGGCCTACGCCACCCTGATCGCCATCGCGCTGGAACGCCTGCACTACGTGGAAGTGGCGCAGCAGGCGCTGGTCAGCATGGAATCCGAGAAGCTGCGCAACTCGCTGCTGGCGGCCGTCTCGCACGATCTGCGCACCCCGCTGACCAGCCTGGTAGGCATGACGGACACGCTGATGCGCCAGCAGGCGACGCTGCCGCCCGACATCCACGACACCGTCCGCGCCATGCGCGACCAGGCCCAGCGCATGCACGCGCTGGTGGTCAATCTGCTGGACATGGCGCGGCTGCAGAACCGCGACACGCCGCTGCGGCTGGAATGGCAATCCATCGAGGAGCTGGTCGGCGCCTCGCTTGCCGCCATGCGCGAACCGCTGGCCGCGCACCGCGTCACCGTGGACAGCCTGTCGCAGCTGCCGCTGGTGGAATGCGACGGCGTGCTGATCGAGCGCGTGCTGTGCAATCTGCTGGAGAACGCGGCCAAGTACACGCCTGCCGGCAGCACCCTGCGCCTGCACGCGGACGTACACGAGGGCGAACTGCGCGTGGCAGTCAGCGACAACGGGCCGGGCGTGCCGCCGGGCGCGGAGCGCCGCATCTTCGAAAAATTCACGCGCGGCGACCGCGAGTCCGCCACGCCAGGCGTCGGCCTGGGCCTGGCCGTATGCGAGGCCATCATCGCCGCGCACCATGGGAAAATCTGGGTCGAACACGCGCCGGGCCAGGAATCCGGCGCCCAGTTCGTCTTCACGCTGCCCCTGGGCGCGCCACCCCCGATCCAATCCGAAACCCCTTGAACGCCGCAACGCATGTTCGACTACCAGCCTACCGTCCTGATCATTGAAGACGACGCCAACATCCGGCGCTTCGTGCGCCAGGCCCTGGAAAGCGAGGGCTGCGTCGTGCACGAAGCCGAAACCGTCAAACGCGGCCTGATCGAAGCCGGCACCCGGCAGCCCGACGCGGTGGTGCTGGACCTGGGCCTGCCCGACGAAGACGGCATGACCCTGATCCGCGAGCTGCGCGGCTGGACCGAGGTGCCGGTGCTCGTGCTGTCCGCGCGCAGCGCCGAAGCCGACAAAGTCGCCGCGCTGGACGCCGGCGCGGACGACTACCTGACCAAGCCTTTCGGCGTCAGCGAATTGCTGGCGCGCCTGCGCGTACTGCTGCGGCGGCACGCCAGGGGCGGCGCGGGCAATGCTTCCGAGATCAGTTTCGGCGACGTGCGCGTGGATTTCGCCAAACGCGTGGTGGAACGCGGCGGCCAACACGTGCACCTGACCGCGATGGAATACCGGCTGCTGGCGGCGCTGCTGGCGCATCGCGGCAAGGTCATGACGCACCGCGAACTGCTGCGCGAGGTGTGGGGGCCGTCGCACGTGGAAAGCAACCACTACCTGCGCATCTACATGGGCCACCTGCGCCAGAAGCTGGAAGCGGACCCGGCCCAGCCCGTCTACCTGCTGACCGAGATCGGCGTGGGCTATCGCTTCGCCGGCTGAAGCGCGCGTAGCGGGCGCGCATTGACGCCGCGTTTATGCGCAGCCCGCAAGTCTTGTCTCGGCCTTTATGCCGTTCCTCCTATTGTTGCGGTCCGATCCAACATTAGGAGCCCCTCATGCCCCGCCGCACCTTGGCCGCGCTCGCGCTGCTGACCCTGACCGCCGCGCAAGCCGGCAACGCGCTGGCCGCCGATGCGCCCGCCGACGCAGCGCCCGCCGCTTCCGATTTCACGCTGACGGCCAACCTCACCCTGGCCAGCCAGTACCGCTACCGCGGCCTGATGCAAAGCAATAACAAGCCAGCCATCCAGGGCGGATTCGACCTGGCCCACTCCAGCGGCTTTTACCTGGGCAACTGGAACTCCAGCATCAGCTGGCTCAACGACAGCAACAGCGAGGTGTCCGCGCCCGTCGAAATGGACTTCTACGGCGGCTACAAGGGCAATCTCGCGCAGGACGTGCCCGTCGACCTGGGCGTCCTGCAGTACTACTACCCTGGCGACTACCCCTCCGGCTACACCAGCCCGGACACCACCGAGCTGTACGCCGGCATCGGCTACGGGCCGCTGATGTTCAAGTACTCCATTTCTCTGACCAACCTGTTCGGCTTCGCCGACAGCAAGCACAGCCAATACTTCGACCTGTCCGGCAACTTCGACACCGGCGTCTGGGGGCTGACCGTGAACGCGCACGTGGGCCGGCAACTGGTGCGCAACGTCGACAACGGCAACTACACGGACTGGAAGCTGGGGCTGACGAAGGACTTCGGCCAAGGCCTGTCGGTGTCGCTGGCCTACCTGGACACCAACGCCGACCGCGCCGTCTACACCAATACGCGCGGCCGCGACATGGGCCGCGCGACGGGCCTGCTGTCGCTGACCAAGACGTTCTGAGAGCGCCCGGGCGTTGACGCGTTTTTTACGCGCCGCGTCCGCTTTTATCGGCAGGATTTACGGCGCGCTTCCTATAGTGGAACCGTCATCAACCAACCGGATCCCCGGAACGCCGCAAGCGGCGCCTCCGGCCCCGCTACCCGTCATGATCCCCCGACTGCAAGCCTGCCACGCCCCCATGCCCGACTTCCTGCCCGCGCAGCCTACGCACGCCCGCACCGAACGGGTCGCGCTGACCATCAGGATAGACACGCTGGACGCGCTGAACGTGCGCCTGGCGCTGCACCGCGCGTTGGGCGAGCGCATCGGCGTCTACATGCTGTCGGTGGACCATGCCCATGCGCAAAGCGTGCTGCAACTGCAATGCGAACGCGAACAACTGGATGCGCTGATGCACGCGGTGATGTCGGGCCTGCCCCGCGCCGAGTTCGGCCCGGTGCTTCCCGCGTACGCGATGATGGGGCAGTAAGCCATGGACGCGCCACGCAAGACCGCATTTGAAGGCATCTGGCTGCCCATGGTCACGCCGATGCGCGGCGGCTATGTGGACCTGGACGCCGCACAGGCGCTGGCCCGCTACTACCGCAACGCCGGCATCGCGGGCCTGGTGCTGTTCGGTTCCACGGGCGAAGGCAATCTGCTGAGCGTGCCGGAGAAGATCGACATGATAGAAGCCGTATCGAGCGACCCGCACGCGCTGCCGCTGGTGTTCGGCGCCGGCGGCGTGGACACGCGCGGCGTCGCGACCGCGATCCGGCGCCTGGACAAGTACCAGCCGGCCGGCTACCTGGTGCCGCCGCCCTACTACCTGGGCCCGTCGCAGGCCGGCATACTGTGGCACTACCGCCAGATCGCCTGGGCCACGCAGCGGCCCATCATCCTGTACAACATCCCCAAGCGCACTGGCGTGACCATGACGGTCGAAACCATGGAGGCGCTGGCCGCGCTGCCCAACTTCAGCGCTGTCAAGGAATGCAATCCCGCGGTGCTGGCGGCGTTGAACCGGCGCGGCACGCTGACCCCGCTATGCGGCGAGGACCTGGCCCTGCTGGACCACTTCCTGGCCGGCGGCCTCGGCGCCATCCCCGCCGCCGCGCATATCTATCCCGAGCGCTATGTCGAGGTCATGCAATTGGCCCGCGACGGTCACGCGGAGGCCGCGCGCGAACTCTTTGAGCCTCTGCGCGGCCTGATCCGCCTGCTGTTTGCCGAACCCAATCCCGCGCCGATCAAGCGCGCCCTCTCGATGCAGGGCCTGATCACCGACGAGTTGCGCATGCCCATGACCAGCGCCAGCCGTGAACTCGGGCAGCGCCTGCAGCGGGCCATGAGCGTGGTGCAGGGCTCGCCTAGCCGGCTGCAGACAGCTTGAAGACGGACACCGCGTTCGCCAGCTCGCCCGCCTGATCGCGCAGGGCGCCAGCCGACGCGGCGAACTCTTCCACCAGCGCGGCGTTCTGCTGCGTCACGCCGTCCAGATGCGTCACGGCCTGGTTGATCTGTTCGATGCCCACGCTCTGCTCGGCCGAGGCCGTAGCGATCTCCCCCATCAGCGGCGCACTGGTGGCGGCCGATTCCAGCACGTTGCCCATCGTCGCGCTGGCCTGCTCGACGCGCTGGCTGCCACGTGCCACCGAATCCGCCGACGCTTCGATCAGCGTCTTGATCTCCTTGGCGGCGGTGGCCGAGCGCTGAGCCAGCGCGCGCACCTCGCCCGCCACTACGGCAAAGCCCCGGCCCTGTTCTCCGGCCCGCGCCGCTTCCACTGCGGCGTTCAGCGCCAGGATGTTGGTCTGGAACGCGATCTCGTCGATCAGCCGGATGATCTCGTCGATGCGCTGCGAGCTATGCGAAATCTCGCGCATGGCGTCGATGGCGTGCTGCGTTTCATCGCTGCCCTGCCGGGCCAGTTGCGCTGCCTGGCCGGCCAGCGCGCTGACCTCGCGCACGTGTTGCGCGCTCTGCTGCGCGGTCGCGGTGATCTGCTCCACGCTGGCGGCCGTCTGCTCCAGCGCGGCGGCCTGCTTCTCGGTGCGGTCCGACAGGTCCATGCTGCCCGCCGCGATCTGCCGCGAGGCCGCGGCAATGGATGCCGTGGAATGCACGATGCTGCGCACCGCCCCGTCCAGGCGTTGCTGCATCCGCGCCAAGGCGTCGAACAGGCGGCCGATCTCGCCGCGCTGATTGCGCGGCACGCTGCCCGACAGGTCGCCGTTGGCCACGCGCTCGCACACCGCCACCGCCTGGTCCAGCGGACCCAGGATGTGCCTGCGGAAAAAGCGCAGCGCCGCCGCCAATAGCAACACCAGAAGGCCGAGCGTCACGCCGCCCTGGCGCCATAAGGTGGCGTAGAACGCCTGGTCGACGTCATCCACGTACAAGCCCGTGAACAACAACCAGCCCCAATCGGCGTCATAGGCGGCGTAGCTGATCTTGGGCAGCGCCTGATCCGTTCCCGGCCGCGGGAACTGGTAGCGCGTATAGCCGCCGCCGGCCTTGCCCTGGGCATAGAGGTTTTCGAAGATCGGCTGCCCTGCGCTGTCCTTGACGGCCCGGACGTTGGTGCCGACCAGCTTGGGATCAGGGTGCACCAGCAGGTCGTAGCCGTCGCCGAAGGCGCCCACGTAGCCGTCCTCGCCATAGCGCAGCTGCGCCAGCCGGCGCGCCACATTGCGCTTGGCCTCGTCCAGGGGCATGCCCTCGCCTACGCTTTGCTTGCCGTTGCGCACGATGCTGGAGGCCAGATCGAGGACGTGGCGCAGCTCGGTCTTGCGCTCGGCCACCATCTCGGCGCGCCGCTCCCAGGCGTCCCAGGAGCCCAAAGCCAGCACGGCGGCGCCGACTGCGAACACAAACCACAGCAGTTCCCTGCGCAAGCTGGAATTCTTCATAGTCCTCTCATCCTTCTTCACCCGGCCAATGAAACCAATCAAGGCAGAATGTGACGGTTTATGTATGTGTTCCGTCAGAATAAGGGACAGCACCAGGGTTTTCACCAAGACTGCGCGGGGCGCTTGATCTAACGCAAGGCCCATAAAAAAAACGCAAGGCGCGCTTGCCTTGCGTTCTTTCGTCGTGGCGGCTTTTGAGCCGCGCTGTCGATTACATGTTTTCGATCATCACCTGGCCGAAGCCCGAGCACGACACCTGGGTCGCGCCTTCGAGCAGGCGCGCGAAGTCGTACGTGACCTTCTTGGACAGGATGGATTTTTCCATGCTGGAGATGATCAGGTCCGCGGCTTCGGTCCAGCCCATGTGGCGCAGCATCATTTCGGCCGACAGGATTTCGGAACCGGGGTTCACGTAGTCCTTGCCCGCGTACTTGGGCGCGGTGCCGTGGGTGGCTTCGAACATGGCGACCGAATCAGACAGGTTGGCGCCCGGGGCGATGCCGATGCCGCCCACTTGCGCGGCCAGCGCGTCCGAGATGTAGTCGCCGTTCAGGTTCAGGGTGGCGATCACGTCGTATTCGGCCGGACGCAGCAGGATCTGCTGCAGGAAGGCGTCAGCGATCACGTCCTTGACGATGACCTCGCGGCCCGTCTTCGGGTTCTTGAACTTGCACCACGGGCCGCCGTCGATCAGGGTGGCGCCGAATTCCTTCTGCAGCAGCGCGTAACCCCAGTCGCGGAAGCCGCCTTCCGTGAACTTCATGATGTTGCCCTTGTGCACCAGGGTCAGCGACGTACGGTCATTGTCGATGACGTACTGCGCGGCCTTGCGCACCAGGCGCTCGGTGCCTTCGCGCGACACCGGCTTGATGCCGATGGACGAAGTGTTCGGGAAGCGGATCTTCTTCACGCCGAGCTTGGTCTGCAGGAACTGGATCAGCTCCTTGGCCTGTTCGCTTTCGGCCATGTATTCGATGCCGGCGTAGATGTCTTCCGAGTTCTCGCGGAAGATCACCATGTTGGTCTTTTCGGGTTCGCGCACCGGCGAAGGCACGCCCTTGAAGTACGCCACCGGACGCAAGCAGACGTACAGGTCCAGCTGTTGGCGCAGGGCCACGTTCAGCGAACGGATGCCACCGCCCACCGGCGTGGTCAGCGGGCCCTTGATGGACACCACGTAATCCTTGACGACGTCCAGGGTCTCGTCAGGCAGCCACACGTCCGGGCCGTAGACCTTGGTGGCCTTTTCGCCGGCATAGACTTCCATCCAGTGGATCTTGCGCTTGCCGCCATAGGCCTTCTGCACCGCCGCGTCGACGACCTTGATCATCACCGGGGTGATGTCAGCGCCCGTGCCGTCGCCTTCGATGTAGGGGACGATGGGCTGATCGGGCACATTCAGCGAGAAATCGGCGTTGACCGTGATCTTCTGGCCGCCAGCGGGAACCTTGATATGTTGGTAGGACATGAATGCTCCATTTGCTCCGAGTGGTTTTTCTGCACGCGCCGGCATCGGGAAGCGTCCGTTCCAGCGGGGAAGATCGCCCTCAGGAACCACGCACTGGATGGCCGATAGCAACCAATTCTATATCGCAAAGAGGCCAGCAGGCCTGACGGCCCGCGCGCGGCGGTAAAATAATGCATCACCAGCCCGCTTTTCAGCCCCTTCAGATGTTCAATCCCTCACGCGACCAAGTCCGCGAATTCTTTATCGAAACCTGGCGCAAGCATCGCGCCTCCGAAGTGCTGACGCCGCTCGAGGCCATCGCGCTGGACTGGATCATCGAACATCCCGAGTACCACGGCGACCTCGAAAACCCCGAGGCCATGACCGCTGAATACTCGGTGGAAAAGGGCCGCACCAATCCCTTTCTGCACCTGTCCATGCATCTGGCCATTGCAGAGCAGTTGTCCATCGACCATCCTCCGGGAATCCGGCAGGCCTACCAGCAGCTGGTGACGCGCAGCGACGCGCACCAGGCCGCGCATGAAATCATGGAATGCCTGGGCCAGGTGGTCTGGGAAGCGCAGCGCCTGGGCACCCCGCTGGACAGCGACACCTACATCGACCTGATCCGCCAACGCGCCAGCCGCTGAGCGCCGCCCCCGCGTCCAAAAGAAAAGCCCCCACGCTGCGCCTTCGGCTTGCTGCCCCCCGAGGGGGCTTTTTTTCCTTGGGACGGCCCGGCGGAAAAAGAAAAGCCCCCACGCTGCGCCTTCGGCTTGCTGCCCCCCGAGGGGGCTTTTTTTCCTTGGGACGGCCCGGCGGAAAAAGAAAAGCCCTCGACTGAGGGCTTTCTTGTTTGCGGAACGGTTCCGGCCGGCTTACCTGCGCACGCCCAGGTCGCTCGGCTGCGCCGACAGCCAGGCCGCCACATTGGAGATGTCCTGGTCGGACAGCTGGGTCGCGAACGCGCCCATGATGGGGTTCTTGCGCACGTTGGCCGTGGCCGCGCTGCCGGAGGCGCCTCGCTTGTAGGCCTTCAGGGCGTGGACCAGGTAGTCCGCGTGCTGGCCGGCCAGCGTCGGATAGGCCGGATCCACGGCCGTCTTGGCGTCGGCGCCGTGGCAGGAAGCGCAGTTGAATTTGTCGAAGACGGCCTTGCCGGCCGCCAGGTCCTGCGCCTGGGCGGCAACGCCCGTCATGGCCAGGGTCGCGCCCGCAAGGGCAAGCATGTAGCGATTCATGTGTTTGCCCCCTTACTTGAGATTCGAGTAGTACGCGGCCAGATCGGCGATGTCCTGGTCGGACAGGCTGCCGGCAATGGCGTCCATCGTGGGATGGCTGCGCGCGCCTTTCTTGTACTCGTTGAGGGCGGTTTCGATGTACTTGGCGTTCTGCCCAGCGATCATCGGCACGTGGTACAGCTCGGGAAACGTTGCCTTGTAGCCTTCGATGCCGTGGCAACCGATGCACATGGAAACCTTGTCGCGGGCGTTCTGGACATTACCGACCACTGCTGCGTCTGCAGCAACAGACTGGCCGGCGATCGCACAGGATGCCATCGCGGCCAACACGGATACCGTGTACTTCAGAGAGGTTCGCAACTTCATTGGAATGGCTCTTCTTGGTATGGCTAAGGACTAGGGCCTGCTCACACGAAAAGGCCCTCGGCAAACACGTTGCGGGTCGAACCCAAAGCAAAACCGCCTGATTGTACGATAATTGCTCAGGATTAATACCTTTACCATGGTATTGATCACCGTCAAATCTCAGAAGCCATCAGACCATGTCCGCAGCCCAGTCCGCTACTTCCGCCTCGCCAGACCGCTTCGACGGGACCGACAACTATGTCGCCACCGATGACCTGAAACTCGCCGTCAATGCCGCCCTCACCTTGCAGCGTCCGCTGCTGATCAAGGGCGAACCCGGCACCGGCAAGACCATGCTGGCCGAGGAAGTGGCGCGCGCGCTGGGGCGGCCGCTGCTGCAGTGGCACATCAAGTCCACCACCAAGGCCCACCAGGGCCTGTATGAATACGACGCGGTGTCGCGCCTGCGCGACTCGCAGCTGGGCGACGAAAAGGTCCGCGACATCCGCAACTACATCGTGCAAGGCACGCTGTGGCAGGCCTTCCAGTCGGCCGAGCCGGTGGTCCTGCTGATCGACGAGATCGACAAGGCCGACATCGAATTCCCCAACGACCTGCTGCGCGAACTGGACCGCATGGAATTCCACGTGTACGAAACGCGCGAGACCATCTCGGCGCGGCATCGTCCGCTGGTCATCATCACGTCCAACAACGAAAAGGACCTGCCCGACGCTTTCCTGCGCCGCTGCTTCTTCCACTACATCCGCTTCCCCGACCGCGAGACCATGCGCGACATCGTGGCCGTGCACTATCCGCACCTGAAGCAGGATGTGCTGCGCGCGGCGCTGGACACTTTCTTCTCGCTGCGCGACGCGCCGGGCCTGAAGAAAAAGCCGTCCACATCCGAACTGCTGGATTGGCTGCGCCTGCTGCTGGCCGAAGGCTCGACCGCAGCCGAGATCGATGCGCACACGGCCACGGCCGTGCCGCTGATGGCCGGCGCGCTGCTCAAGAACGAACAGGACGTGCACCTGCTGGAACGCCTGGCAGCCATGACGCGCGGCGGCCAGCGCCGCTGATCCGCCAGCAACGTTCCGCCAGCAACTACCGGCAGCCCGCAAATGCTGATCGACTTCTTCTACCATCTCCGGGCGCACAAGCTGCCCGTCTCGGTCAAGGAATACCTGACCCTGGTGGACGCCCTGCGCCAGGATCTCATGGCGCCCACGCTGGACCAGTTCTACTTCCTGGCGCGCGCCACGCTGGTCAAGGACGAGGCGCTCTACGACCGCTACGACAAGGCTTTCGGCGCCTACTACAAGGGCATCGCGGCCGCCCTGCCCCCAGGCAAGGAAATTCCGCTGGACTGGCTCATCAAGCAGTTCGAAAAAAGCCTGAGCCCGGAAGAAAAAGCCGCGATCGAAAAGCACGGCTGGGACAAGCTGATGGAGCTCTTCAAGGAGCGCCTGGAGGAACAGAAGGAACGCCATGCCGGCGGCAGCAAATGGATCGGCACCGGCGGCACCTCGCCCTTCGGCAATGGCGGCTACCACCCCGAGGGCATACGCGTGGGCGGCGACTCGGCCGGCAACCGCAGCGCGGTCAAGGTCTGGGACATGCGCCAGTTCAAGGACTACGACGATCAGGTCGAGCTGGGCACGCGCAACTTCAAGGTGGCGCTGCGCCGCCTGCGGCGCTTCGCAAGGCAAGGCGCCGAGATGGAACTGGACCTGGACGACACCATCGCCAGCACCGCGCGCAATGCCGGGCACCTGGACCTGCGCATGGTCCCCGAACGCCACAACACCGTGAAGGTGCTGATGCTGCTGGACGTGGGCGGCAGCATGGACGACCACATCGGACGCGTCGAAGAACTGTTCTCGGCGGCGCGCAGCGAGTTCCGCAACCTGGAGGTTTACTACTTCCACAACTGCCCGTACGAAAGCCTGTGGCAAAGCAACCGCCGGCGCCAGAATGAACGCTTCGACACCTGGGACGTGCTGCGCAAGTACAACCCGGATTGGCGCCTGATCATCGTCGGCGACGCCACCATGAGCCCCTACGAAATCCTGCAGCCGGGCGGCTCGGTCGAACACTACAACAAGGAGCCGGGCGCCGAATGGATGCGCCGCCTGCTGGACGCCTGGCCCAAATCGGTCTGGCTCAATCCCGAGCCCACCGCGTCCTGGCAATACCGCCAGTCCATCGCGCTGATGCGCGACATCATGCAGGGCCGCATGTACCCCGTCACGGTCGCCGGTCTGGAACAGGCCATGCGCGTGCTATCGAAGTAGGATGGGTGTAGCGCGACAGTCCCCAGGCAAGAACTCCGAAGCCCGTCGCACGCAACCCATCACGCGATGGCAAGACCCGTTCCCGACAGCGATGATGGGTAAACGGGTGTTCATCCATCCACAGGTTGTTCCGGCGTATCCAGCGTCAGCTGGTAGAACGCCAGATCCAGCCAGCGTCCGAACTTGAAGCCTGCCTCGCGGATGGTGCCCGCATGCTTGAAGCCCAGCTTCTCGTGCAGGCGGATGCTGCCCTGGTTGCTCGCGTCGATGCCGCCGACCAGCACGTGCACCTGATTGACGCGCGCCCGCTGGATCAGCTCGCGCATCAGCGCCTCGCCCAACCCCAGTCCGCGAAAACGGCCGTCCACGTACACGGAATGCTCCACCGAATACTTGAAGGCCGGCCAGGCGCGGAAGGTGCCGTAGCTGGCGAAGGCCATCAGCTCGCCGGCCGCGTTCTCGTACCCCAGCACCGGAAAACCACCCTGCCGCTTGGTCTGGAACCAGCCCTGCATCGCCTCGCGCGGCCTCGGCTTGTAGTCGTACAGCGCGGTGGAATTGACGATGGCGTCGTTGAATATGGCCAGTATCTGGTCGGCATGACGCTCATGCGTGCAATCGACCAGGGTTGCGCCATCCGGCGCGCGGGTTTCGGCGTGCGTAGTCATGGCGCAAATTGTAGCGACCCGCGCAGCCTTGCGGCTATTGGGTCCGCGGCCGCTACGGACAAAAAAAACCGGCGGAGCCGCCGGTTCAATTGGATCTTGCCGCTTCTGGCCACTCTCAGGCGGCGCGGCTCTCAGCAGATCGGGCGGCGGGCGGCTCGCCACGCAAGCCGGGGCAGTTGCGCCATGCAAGCTCATCCGCATCCATATCCAGGTCGAACAGATCGTTGGCGGCGGGCCAGGGATGGCTGCGCGCCGCCGCGCCTTCCATTTCCAGCACGTGCCCGGCGAAGCCCCGTGGCGAGCCGCCGCACTCCGCGAAATATCGTTGTGTGCTCAAGTCCACCACATAGGTGGTCATGTCATGGGTCAATATGGCCACGAATTGGCCGTCATCACTGGCATAGGCGTACTGAAACTGTCCTTTGATCCCGTCGCCGCTCAATGGGCTGCCGGTCAATTGGGACAAGGCACGCGTGACGATCTCGGTCAGCATGGGTCGTTCCTCCGGTAAGTGCGCCGGCAGGATGCCGGCGGCGAAGGCGCGAACGACAAGCACCGGCGCCGCACAAAAAGCGGCGTCTGGCGTTGGACGGGAAGCCTGTGGGCGGGCTGTCGCGCATCCCGTCAGCAACTGGTACTGCGTCCTGAAAAGCTTACACCCGCAGGCCGGGATACCTCAAATCAGCCCGGAAATTCGCCATTCCGCATTGCAGCATCCGGGATTGGCGGCGCTCCTGGCGCCTTATGCCGCCGCAACCGGCGTGGAGCCTGCTTCTGCGTCACCATTTTCGCGTCCGCGCCAGGCCTCGCGCCCGATCCGGTACAGCACATGCCGGCGCAAAGGATGCCCCAGCGGCACGGCGGGATGGTCGAAGCCTTCCGGATCCTCCTTCATGCCCAAGCGGTCCATCACCGCGCGCGAGCGCAGGTTGCCCGTGGCCGTGAAGGCCACGATCTCATCCAGTCCCACCTGCTCGAACCCCGCGCGCAAGGCCGCCTCGGCCGCTTCGCTGGCATAGCCCTTGCCCCAGTGCCGCTGCGCCAGGCGCCAGCCTATCTCCACGCCTGGCGCGAACGGCAGGGAGGGCGCCAGAGGCTTGATGCCGACAAAACCGATGAAAGGCGCCACGCCCGGCGCTTCCACGGCCCAGAAGCCCCAGCCATGCTCGTCGATGCCGGCGGCCAGCCGGTCGGCAAGCGCATCGCTTTCCTGTGCATTCAGCGGCAGCAGGTACTCGGCGACGCGGGGGTCCTGGTTCAGCGCCGCGAAAGGTTCACGGTCGGCGGCGCGCCATTGGCGCAGCACCAGGCGCGGCGTTTCGACTTCCAGGGATAGAGACATGACGGACTTCCTTGCTTGCGGTCCGGGGCCGCGCGCCGCGGACAACACCGCGCCGCGCCCCTGAACCATTGCCAACGTATACACTCCAACGGATTCTGCCATGCCAAAGGAATTGTCTGCCATGCGCCTGTCCCTGTCGAAGCTGCCGCGCCCGCTGAGCGTGCTGCTGTTTTCCTCCTTCCTGGCCTTTCAGGCCGGCGCCGCCAGCCTGCCGGCGGGCGTCTCGGAGGCCGCCTCGATCGAAGGCATCACCGAATACCGCCTGGCCAACGGCCTGAGAGTGCTGCTGGTTCCCGATGAATCCAAGCCGTCCACCACCGTCAACATGACCTACCTGGTGGGCTCGCGCAACGAGAACTACGGCCAGACGGGCATGGCGCACCTGCTGGAGCACATGCTGTTCAAGGGCACCTCGACCACCCGCAACGCCATGGGCGAGTTCTCGCGCCGCGGCTTGCAGGCGAATGGTTCGACCTCCAGCGACCGCACCAATTATTTCGCCAGCTTCGCCGCCAACCCCGACACGCTCAAGTGGTACCTGGGCTGGCAGGCCGACGCCATGGTCAATTCCCTCATCGCCAAGGAAGACCTGGACTCGGAAATGACCGTGGTCCGCAACGAAATGGAAAGCGGCGAAAACAGCCCCTTCCGCATCCTGATGCAGAAGATGCAGGCCGCGGCCTTCCAGTGGCACAGCTACGGCAAGAACACCATCGGCGCCCGTTCCGACGTCGAGAACGTGGACATCGGCCAGTTGCGCGCCTTCTATCACGAGTACTACCAGCCCGATAACGCCGTGCTGATCGTAGCGGGCAAGTTCGACCCGCAAGCGACCCTGGCCGACATCGAGGAAACGCTGGGCAAGCTGCCCAAGCCCGAGCGCAAGCTCCCGCCCGAGTACACGGTTGAACCCGCGCAGGACGGCGAACGTTCCGTGACCCTGCGCCGCACGGGCGGCACGCCGCTGGTCGCGGCCATGTACCACATCCCTGCCGCCGGCAGCGCCGACTTCGTGCCGCTGGACCTGGCCGCCACCATCCTGGCCGACACGCCCTCGGGCCGTCTCTACCATGCCCTGGTTCCGACCAAGCTGGCCTCGGGCGTGTTCGGCTTCACCATGGAAAACCTGGACCCGGGCCTGGCGATGTTCGCCGCCCAGCTGACGCCGGGCAAGAGCCTGGACGCCGCCATGAAGGCGCTGACCGGCACGCTGCAGACCCTGGACAAGAAGCCCTTCACGCAGCAGGAGCTGGACCGCGCCCGCAGCAAATGGCTGACTGCCTGGGAACAGACCTATAGTGATCCCGAACAGGTCGGCGTGGCGCTGTCCGAAGCCATCGCCGCCGGCGACTGGCGCCTGTTCTTCCTGCAGCGCGACCGCGCCCGCAAGGCCACGCTGGCCGAGGTGCAGCGCGCCGCAACTACCTACCTGGTCCAAAGCAACAGCATCGAAGGCCGCTACATCCCCACCGAGAAACCCGTGCGCGCGCCGCAGGAGCAACGCGTGGACCTCACGGCCGTCTTCAAGGACTACAAGGGCGATCCGGACTTCAAGGCCGCCTCGGCCTTCGACCCCACGCCCGAGAACATCGATAAGCTGACGCAGCGCAAGAAGCTGGACCTGCCCAACGGCCCCGTGCAGTTGGCGCTGCTGCCCAAGGCCACGCGCGGCAACCGGGTGCAGGCGCAGATGCTGATCCAGTTCGGCAATGAAAAGGACCTGCTCGGCCAACGCGTGAATTCCAGCGCCGTGGCCGACCTGCTGACCCGCGGCACGGCCAAGCTGTCGCGCCAGGACATCCAGGACCGCCTGGACAAGCTGCAGGCCGAACTCGGCTTCAGCGGCGGCGGCACCACGCTCAAGATCGCCATGTCGACCAAGGGCGAAAACCTGCCCGAACTCACCGCGCTGGCATTGGACATCGTCCGCAACGCCAACTTCCCCAAGGAGCAACTGGAGGAATATCAGCGCCAGCTCGAAACCTCGATCCAGAACGCCATGACCGAACCGTCGGCGCTGGCCGGACGCGCGCTGGCCCGCCAGGACAACCCGTGGCCCGCCAATGACCTGCGCTACGTGCCGACCTTCGAGGAATCGCTGGCCGGCGTGCGCGCCCTGAACCGCGACGCCCTGGTCAAGTTCCATTCCAAGTTCTACGGCGCCGGCAACATCGAGTACTCGGCGGTTGGCGAATTCGAGCCCGCAGCTGTAGAAAAGGCGCTCAAGACCGGACTGGCCGGCTGGAAGAAGGCGCCCGCCTACACCCGCGTGCCCAACCCGTACCGTGACATTCCCGCCAAGCAGTTCGACATCGACACGCCGGACAAGGCCAATGCGTTCTACATCTCGCGCATGCCGCTGAAGCTGCAGGACACGGACGCGGACTATGCCGCGCTGTACCTGGCCAACTACCTGTTCGGCGCCTCCGAAACCTCGCGCCTGTGGAACCGCGTACGCGAAACCGAAGGCCTCTCATACAACGTGCGCAGCTCGCTGTCGGTCTCGTCGTTCGAGCCCTCCGCCAGCTGGACCATGTACGCCATCTATGCGCCGCAAAACCGCGAGCGCCTGGAAAAGGCCATCGGCGAAGAACTGGCGCGCGTGCTGAAGGATGGCTTCACGGACAAGGAAATCTCGGACGGCATCACGGCCCTGCTGAACTACCGCAACCTGGCCCGCGCCCAGGACGACGTCCTGGCCAGCACCTGGCTGGATTACATGCAGCGCGGCCGCACCTTCGCCTGGTCGGCCGACATGGACAAGAAGATCTCTGCGCTGACGGCCGATTCGGTCAATGCCGCTATGCGCAAGACCCTGCGTGCGGACGGCTTCAGCACGGCGGTTGCCGGCGACTTCAAGAAGAAGGCGGCGCCCTGAGCAAGCCTGTCCCCTCTGGAAAGCCCCGCTGCGGCGGGGTTTTTTTTGGCTTTCCGATCTGGGGCAGCTCACCAAAATTCACTGGAACGCCCCCTGACTATGCCAAAAATGGATGAAATCATAAAAGCGAACATGATTACTCGATTATTTGGAAAGATGTTTTCAAGGAATACGGGTTTATCCCAGGTGGGATAGCGATCACAATTCAGTCATCGGGAACACACAACGAACCACGACGGAGGGCCGCCGGATTCGGTCCCCAACCAAGACGAATTGGAGGTCTACCATGAAAACCCTAACCACCACCCTGCTGCTATCCCTGGCCCTGGTTGGCGTTGGCGCCCAAGCCGCCGGCGTTGAACAAACCAAGAGCAGCGCTCAGGTCGCCACTGAACTGCAGCAAGCCAAGATCAGCGGCCAGTACACCTTCGGCGAGCTGGACTACCCGCCCGCCCTGCCCCAGACCACCAGCCTGAGCTCGCAGGAAGTGCAAGCCCAGCTGCAACAAGCCAAGATCAGCGGTCAATACACCTTCGGCGAACTGGAATACCCGGCGGCCGTATCCGCCCCCGCCAGCGCCAAGAGCCGCGCTGAAGTCCAGCAGGAACTGGCGCAAGCCAAGGCCAGCGGCCAATATACGTTCGGCGAACTCGAGTACCCGCCGATCACCCGGTGAGCTGCTTGCTGTGGCCCGGCCGGCCTCGGACGGCATCATGGTTTGAGGCCGGTTTTTATCGGCGACAGCGGCGGTAGAAGTAGCAGTAGAAGCAGTGGTAGCTGTGAAAGTAGCAGTAGTAGCTGAAGTTTGAAGTTGAAGTTGCAGTACTCGCAGTAGCAGTAGCAGTAGCAATGGACCGCGGCGCAAGCCGCGGTCTTCTCATATGCGCACCGCCCGTGCCTCGACGTCCTCTTCAGGCAAAAAAAAAGCCGCGATCATGATCGCGGCTTTTTGCATGCTTCAGCCAGTTCAGCTGAAGAATTCCTTCACCCGGTCGGTCCAGGACTTGCTTTGCGGCGAATGACGGTCGCCGCCATCATTCAGCGAAGCCTCGAACTGGCGCAGGATGTTCTTCTGGTCGTCGCTCAGGCGCACCGGCGTTTCCACCACCACGTGGCAGTAGAGGTCGCCCGGATAGCTGCCGCGCACACCGCGGATGCCCTTGCCGCGCAGGCGGAAGGTCTTGCCGGACTGCGTGCCCTCGGGGATCGAGATCTCGGCCTTGCCGCCCAACGTCGGCACCTGAAGCTCGCCGCCCAGCGCCGCCGAGGTGAACGGGATGGTCAGTTCGCAATGGAGGTCGTCGCCGTCGCGCTGGAAGATCTTGTGCTGCTTGATGTGGATTTCCACATACAGGTCGCCCGGAGGGCCGCCGTTGATGCCCGGCTCGCCGTTGCCGCTGGAGCGGATGCGCATGCCGTCGTCGATGCCGGCCGGAATCTTGACCTGCAGCGTCTTGTTGCGGCGGATGCGGCCCACGCCGTCGCAAGCGGGGCAGGGATCGGTGATTTCCTTGCCGTTGCCATGGCAGGTCGGGCAGGTCTGCTGCACGCTGAAGAAACCCTGCTGCATGCGCACGGCGCCCGAGCCGCCGCAGGTGCGGCAGGTCTTGGGCGAGGTGCCGGCCTTGGCGCCGGAACCGTGGCAGGTGTCGCAGTTTTCCCAACTGGGCACGCGGATCTCGGTGTCGAAGCCGGCCGCGGCCTGCTCCAGCGTGATTTCCAGCGCGTACTTCAGGTCGGCGCCGCGGTAGACCTGCGGGCCGCCGCCGCGACGGCCACCGCCGCCGCCGCCGAAGATTTCGCCGAAGATGTCGCCAAAGGCGTCGGCGAAACCGCCACCCATGCCGCCGCCCATGCCGGCGGAATTGGGGTCCACGCCCGCGTGGCCGTAGCGGTCGTACGCGGCGCGCTTCTGATCGTCACCCAGGACCTCGTAGGCTTCCTTGGCTTCCTTGAACTTCTCTTCGGCTTCTTTGCTGTCCGGATTGCGGTCCGGATGGTACTTCATGGCCAGCTTTCGATAGGCCTTCTTGAGGTCGTCGTCCGAGGCGTTCTTCGCAACGCCCAGGACTTCGTAATAGTCACGTTTTGCCATGATCCGTGGGCTCGAAAACGAGCCTTCTTTTCAGTGCTACAGAATGAGTACGCCCGGTAGGCGGATTTCTCCGGCTACCGGGCGGCAGAGGCAGGTCAGCGCCCGGCCATTATTGGTCGCGCTTGACTTCCTTGAAGTCGGCGTCGACGACATTGTCGTCCACCGGCTTCGCGTTGTCGGCCGCTTGCTGCTGGCCGGCGGCTTGCTGCGCCTGCATGTCGGCGTACATCTTTTCGCCCAGCTTCTGCGAAACCGTCGACAGGGCTTCCACCTTGGCGTCGATCGCAGCCTTGTCGCCGTCCTTCAGCGTGTCTTCCAGTTCCTTGATGGCGGCTTCGATGCCTTCCTTTTCGGAAGCCTCGAGCTTGTCGCCATACTCGGTCAACGACTTGCGGGTGGCATGCACCAGCGCATCGGCCTGGTTGCGCGACTGAGCCAGTTCGGCGACGCGGTGATCTTCCTCGGCGTTGGCCTCGGCATCCTTGACCATGCGCTGGATCTCGTCTTCCGACAGACCCGAGTTGGCCTTGATGGTGATCTTGTTTTCCTTGCCGGTGCCCTTGTCCTTGGCGGACACGTGCAGGATGCCGTTGGCGTCGATGTCGAAGGTGACTTCGATCTGCGGCATGCCGCGGGGCGACGGCGGGATCCCTTCGAGGTTGAACTCGCCCAGGGCCTTGTTGCCCGCAGCGATTTCGCGCTCGCCCTGGAACACCTTGATCGTCACGGCCGGCTGGTTGTCGTCAGCGGTCGAGAAGGTCTGCGAGAACCGGGTCGGGATGGTCGTGTTCTTCTGGATCATCTTGGTCATCACGCCGCCCAGGGTTTCGATGCCCAGGGACAGGGGGGTGACGTCCAGCAGCAGCACGTCCTTGCGGTCGCCCGACAGCACGGAGCCCTGGATGGCGGCGCCAGCGGCGACGGCTTCATCGGGGTTCACGTCCTTGCGCGGATCCTTGCCGAAGAATTCCTTCACCTTTTCCTGGACCTTGGGCATGCGGGTCATGCCGCCGACCAGGATCACGTCGTCGATGTCGGAAACCTTCACGCCGGCGTCCTTGATGGCCACGCGGCAGGGCTCGATCGTGCGTTCGATCAGTTCTTCGACCAGCGCTTCCAGCTTGGCGCGGGTGATCTTCAGGTTCAGGTGCTTCGGACCCGAGGCATCCGCCGTGATGTACGGCAGGTTGATTTCGGTCTGTTGCGCCGAGGACAGCTCGATCTTGGCCTTTTCAGCGGCTTCCTTCAGGCGTTGCAGGGCCAGCACGTCCTTGGACAGATCAACGCCCTGTTCCTTCTTGAACTCGGCAATGATGTAGTCGATGATGCGCTGGTCGAAGTCTTCGCCGCCCAGGAAGGTGTCGCCGTTGGTCGACAGCACTTCGAACTGCTTTTCGCCGTCCACGTCGGCGATTTCGATGATGGACACGTCGAACGTGCCGCCGCCCAGGTCATAGACGGCGATCTTGCGGTCGCCCTTTTCGGTCTTGTCCAGGCCGAACGCCAGCGCCGCAGCGGTGGGTTCGTTGATGATGCGCTTGACTTCCAGACCGGCGATGCGGCCGGCGTCCTTGGTGGCCTGGCGCTGGCTGTCGTTGAAGTAGGCGGGCACGGTGATGACGGCCTCGGTCACTTCTTCGCCCAGGTAGTCCTCGGCGGTCTTCTTCATCTTGCGCAGCACGTCGGCCGACACTTGGGGAGGCGCCATCTTCTTGCCGCGCACTTCCACCCAGGCGTCGCCGTTGTCGGCCTTGACGATGGCATAGGGCATCAGGTTGATGTCCTTTTGCACCGCCTTCTCTTCGAACTTGCGGCCGATCAGGCGCTTCACCGCATACAGGGTGTTGCGCGGGTTGGTCACGGCCTGGCGCTTGGCCGGCGCGCCGACCAGGGTTTCGCCATCGTCCATGTAGGCGACGATGGAGGGGGTGGTGCGAGCGCCTTCCGCGTTTTCAATGATTTTGACCTGCCCGCCGTCCATGACAGCCACGCAGCTGTTGGTCGTGCCCAGGTCAATGCCAATAATCTTGCTCATGGTCGGTTACCTTGATTGAATCTATGAAAATAGGGAGAAACTTCTTGTCCCCACATAACTGGGGCTGCCCGCAGGGTTTTTCAAGACGCCTGGCCGGAATTTTCTACAGCCGTTTCCTGCAGGCGGCGCATGGCCGCGGTGAACTGCGGCAGGCCGGGCCAGCCGGTGACGCGGCCCAGCCGCTTGCCGGCGCGGTACAGCACAAAAGTGGGGACGCCATGCAGCGAGAAGCGCCTTCCCAGCGCTTCGTCCGCGTAGACGTCGGCTTCGAACCAGGTCAAGCCCAGTTCCAGCAGCGCGTCCCGGTGCAGCAAGGCGGTCTGCTTGAAAATATTGCAGTTATAGCAATCCTGTCCCCAGAGGAACACGCAGCGCAGATCCGTCCCCGGCGCCTGCACCACCGCCGCGTCGAATCCCTCGGTGTCGACATGGCGCATGCCGAACACCTGGAATATCTGGGCGGGGTCGAACCGGGGATCCGTCATGGCGCGCCGCCTGTTCAGCCCTGGCCGGCGGACACCACGACCAGCGCGGGACGCAGGGTCCGGTCGGCGATGGCATAGCCCTTTTGCAGCAGTTGGACCACCGTATTGGCGGGCTGCTCTGCGGGGATGGACGAAATGGCTTGGTGCTGGTGCGGATCGAACTTGTCGCCCTGCGCCGGCGCGATTTCCTTGAGCAGATTGCGCTCGAAGGCGGCCGTCAGCTGCTTCAGGGTCACTTGGACGCCTTCGCTCAGGGTTTCAACGGTTTGCTCGGGCTGGGCCAGGGCAGCTTCCAGGCTGTCCTTGACCGGGACCAGGCTTTCCGCGAACGACTCGATACCGAACTTGCGCGCCTTGGACACATCTTCCTGGGCGCGGCGGCGCACGTTTTCGGCTTCGGCCCGAATGCGCAGAAGCTGGTCCTGCTGCTCATTGACGGTAGCCTGGGCCGCGTCCAGCTGGGCGCGCAACTCGTTCAGCTCGGCCTGCACGGCGTCCTCGGCGGCGGAGGCCGCATCGGCGTTCTGGCCGACTTCGGGCGTCTGATCTACAGGCTCGTTGGGTGCCGTCATGGGGAATCCTCCAAAAAGTATGGCTTTCGCAGACATGAATGGGGGCCAATACCCCTATTTCAAGCCCGGGAAAGCAAATATTCCCTGACGGCGCCGGGTAAGAGAGGCAGGCGGAATGTAGTCAAAAATCCGCCCAATTTCTGCCAATTGCCGTCAAATATCAGACTGCAAGCATAAATTCAGCACTTCCCGACGCCATCCGGCAAATGGCGGACGCCCTCCGGCAGGCTACTTCTTGTGGGGCTGCGCGGGCGCGGCGGGATCGCTGGCGGGAAAACTGTCCTTCAGGGCGCGGTCCACGTCGCGATCCTCGTCCGGCTCCGGGCTGATTGCGATGGGGTCGCTGGCGGGGAAGGTCTCGGCAAGCGCCTCATCCAGCTCGTGTTCCACCTGATCTTCGTCCACCGGGGTACTGACCCGCCCCTTTTTGACGACCTTTCCAGTCTTGGGATCATGCTGCATGCGCCTTCTCCTTCAAGTCCGTGATTTGCGTAGGCCACCCCTGCAAGTGGCGTGCCACCAGGTCGGCCAGCCCTGCGATCCAGGCCGGATCGTCGTTGATCGCCGGAATGTAGCGGAAACGCTTGCCGCCGGCCTCGATAAAGGCGTCGCGGCATTCCAGACTGATCTCTTCCAGGGTTTCCAGACAGTCTGCCACAAAACCCGGGCACACCACATCGACCTCGGTCACGCCGGCGGCGGCCAGCGCCTTCAGGGTGGGTTCGGTATAGGGTTCCAGCCAGCGGGCGGTGCCGAAACGGCTCTGGAAGGTCACTTCTATCTGTTCGCGCGGCAGCGACAGACGCTGGCCCAGCAGGCGCGCCGTTTCCATGCAATCGCGGTAGTACGGATCGCCCAGTTCGATCGAATAGCGCGGCAGGCCGTGAAAGCTCATGACCAGCTTCTGCGGTTTGCCGTGCTCCTGCCAGTAGCGCTCGATGCGGCCGGCCAGCGCGTCCAGATAGGCCGGCTCTTCATGGAAACGCTTGATGAAGCGCAGCTCGGGCTGGTCGCGCAGGCGGCCTGCGTGGCGGGTGACCGCATCGACGACCGTGGCGGTGGTGCTGGCGGCGTACTGCGGATAGAGCGGCACGGTGAGTATGCGTTCACAGCCCTGCCGGCGCAGCCGAGAAATGGCGTCGGGGATCGAGGGGTTGCCGTAGCGCATGCCCAGCTCCACCACGGCGTCGATTCCAGCCTCGGCCAGGGCTGCGCGCACGCCATCGGCCTGGCGCTGGCTGTACACCATCAGGGGCGAGCCTTCCTTCATCCAGACGCCGGCGTAGCGCGGCTCCAGCTTCTTGGGCCGCATCGTCAGCACGAGGCAATGCAGGATGGGCTTCCACAGATAGCGCGGGATCTCGATCACGCGCGGGTCGGACAGGAACTCGCCAAGGTATTTGCGTATGTCCTGCTTACCCGGGGTGTCCGGGGTGCCCAGGTTCACCAGCAGCACGCCGACCTTGGCCGGCCCGCGCGGCGCGGGGTCTTCGTTGAAGGGGTCCTCCTGCTCGGGTTCCGGCAGATAGCGCTCAGGCCACAGGTACTTGAACAGGCGAAGAAACACAAACACTCCCCTTCCTCCGCAAGGAGGACGTAGCTTCGGATGGACCTACTGGTTGTGGCTGAGGGCGTTGGACAGCAAGCGCGCCGTGATATCCACGATGGGAATGACGCGTTCGTAGGCCATGCGCGTGGGACCGATCACGCCCAGGGTACCCACGACCTTGCCGTCCACGCCGTAAGGCGCGGTGATGACCGAGACCTCTTCCATCGGCACCAGCTGCGAATCGCCGCCGATGTAGATCTGCACGCCCTGGGCCCGGGTGGACACGTCCAGGAGCTGCAGCAGGTCGGTTTTTTTCTCGAACAGCGAAAACATCTTGCGCAGGCGGTCCATGTCGGAGGCGATGTCGGTCACGTCCAGCAGCTTGCGCTCTCCGGAGATGACCATGGCGTCGCCGTCTTCAGCGGCTTCCGCGCTGGCTTCGACCGCGGCCTGCATCAGGCGCGAGATATCCTCGCGCAATTGCGCCAGTTCGGTCGACAGGGTTTGCCGCACGACATTGAAAGACTTGCCGGCGAAATGCATGTTGAAGAAATTGCCGGCTTCCAGCAGTTCCGCTTCGGCATAGTCGCGCTGCACGAAAAGAATTCGGTTCTGGACATCGCCGTCGGGCGTGACGATGATGAGCAGCACGCGCTTGTCGGACAGGCGAATGAATTCGATCTGGCGGAAAACCTGGGCGCGCTTGGGCGTGAGCACCACGCCCGCGAACTGGGTCAGGTTGGACAGCAGGGCCGCTGCGGCGTTGACGGCGCGCGTGGGTTCGGCGGCCGCCAGCATCTCGCCCATGTTGTGCGGTTCGAGCTGGTAGGACTGCACCGCCAGCAACGAATCGACGAACATGCGGTATCCCCGCGGCGTGGGCACGCGGCCGGCGGAGGTGTGCGGGCTGTGGATCAGTCCCAGTTCTTCGAGATCCGCCATCACATTGCGGATCGTGGCCGGGGACAAGTCGAATACTTTCGATAGCGTCCGCGAGCCGACTGGCTGCCCATCGGCGATATAGCGTTCGATCAACGCTTTCAGTAGTGCGCGTGCGCGGTCATCCATAACAAGTATTTTAGGGAATCTTTTTCAATTGAGGCGATTTTTGTCCCGCAAGCACATATGCGGCCCCATATAATCGGCTAAACCGCCCATTCCGGGCAGGTTTCGGCTTCTGGTCCGGCCTTTTTTGATACGCAAGCAGCCATGCATTTTCCTACCGTAGCCCTGATCGGCAGATACCAGGACACCGGCCTGGACACACCGCTGAGAGCACTCGCCCACGCGCTGACGCAAGCGGGCCGGCAGGTGCTCATCGATGCGGACACGGCGCGCAACACCGGGCTGACCGAATACCCCGTCGCCACGCTCGAGGAAATCGGCAAGACCGCGTCGCTGGCCGTCGTCATGGGCGGCGACGGCACCGTGCTGGGCGCCAGCCGCCACCTCGCTCCTTATGGCATGCCGCTGGTTGGCATCAACCACGGACGCCTGGGCTTCATCACCGACATCGCGTTGCAGGACGCGCACAGCGCCCTGGCGCGCGTGCTCGAAGGCAGCTTCCAGATCGAGGAACGCATGCTGCTCGAAGGCAGCGTGTGGCGCGGCGACCAGAAGATGTACTCCGCGTCCGCGCTGAACGACGTGGTGCTGAACCGCGCGGGACGCGGCGGCATGATCGAAGTGCGGGTCGAGCTGGACGGCGCGTTCATGTACACGCAGCGCGCCGACGGCCTGATCATCGCCACCCCCACGGGCTCCACCGCGTACGCGCTGTCGGCCAACGGCCCCATCCTGCATCCGGGCATGAACGCCATGGTGCTGGTGCCCGTGGCGCCGCAGACGCTGTCCAACCGCCCCATCGTCATTCCCGACAGCGGCGTGCTGAACATGACGCTCACGGCCATGGGCCGCGTGGAAGTCGGCGCCAGCGTGCATTTCGACATGCAGACCTGGTCCGACCTGCAGCCGGGCGACCGCATCGTCGTACAGCGCGCGCCCTATACCATCCGCTTCGTGCATCCCGAAGGCTACAGTTTCTTCTCCACCCTGCGCCGCAAGCTGCACTGGAACCTGATGCCCGAAGCCTCCGACAACGTAGAGTAGTAAGCGCCCCGACATGCTGCGCACCCTGCATATCCGCGACTTCGTCATCGTCGAACAGACCGAGATCCATTTCGGCCCCGGCTTCACCGTCTTTTCCGGCGAGACCGGCGCGGGCAAATCCATCCTGGTGGACGCGCTGGCGCTCGCGCTGGGCGAACGCGGCGACGCCAGCATGCTGCGCGAGGGCGCGCCGCGCGCCGACATCACCGCGGTCTTCGATACCCCCAAGGGCCTGATCGCCTGGCTGCAAGAACGCGAGATCGACGCCGACACGGAACTGTCCTTGCGCCGCGTCATCGATGCCCAGGGCCGCAGCCGCGCCTACATCAACGGCACGCCCGCGACCGTGGCGCAATTGCGCGAACTGGGCGACAGCCTGGTCGATATCCACGGCCAGCACGCGCACCAGAGCCTGATGCGCGCCGACGCCCAGCGCGATCTGCTGGACGCCCACGGCGGCCACGGCGAATTGCGCACCGCGGTCGGCCAGGCCTGGAAGCAATGGCGCGCGCTGGCGCGCCAGCTGGAATCCGCCGAAAAGGACGCCGCAAGCCTGGCTACCGAACGCGACCGCCTGCAATGGCAGGTCGACGAGCTCGACCAGCTGAATCTCGGCCCCGACGAATGGGATGCGCTGCAGTCCGAGCACACGCGCCTGTCGCACGCGCAATCCCTGCTGGACGGCGCCAACCAGATCCTCGAAGGGCTGGACGGCGAAGGCGATTCCGCGCACCACCGGCTCACCTCGGCCAACCACCGCATCCAGCAGATGCTGCGCCACGATCCCGGCCTGCAAGGCGTCTACGACGAACTGGAATCGGCCCGCATCGCGATCAGCGAGGCCGTCTCCGACCTGAACAACTACGTCAGCCGCGTCGATCTCGATCCGCAGCGGCTGGTGGCGGTCGAGGCGCGCCTGGGCCTGGTATTCGAAACCGCTCGCAAATTCCGCGTCGAGCCCGACGCGCTTTGCGAGCTGCGCGACACGCTGCACACCCAGCTTGCGGCGCTGCAGGCCGCAGGCGACATCGACGCCCTGCGCGCCCAGGCGCAGGCCGCACAGGCGCAATACGACGCCGCGGCGGCCAAGCTGACGACCGCACGCCGCAAGATCGCCAAGGACCTGGGCAAGCAGGTCACGCGGGCCATGCAGACGCTGGCCATGCAGGGCGGCAAGTTCGAACCCACACTGGCCGAATCGGCGCCCTCCGCGCATGGCAACGAACAGGTCGAATTCCTGGTGGCCGGCCATGCCGGCACCACGCCGCGGCCGCTGGCCAAGGTGGCATCGGGTGGCGAACTGTCGCGGATTTCGCTGGCGCTGTCCGTCATCGCCAGCCGCGCCGCGCGCGTGCCCACACTGATCTTCGACGAAGTCGACAGCGGCGTGGGCGGCGCGGTGGCCGAGGCCGTCGGCAAGCTGCTGCGCGAACTCGGCGAACGCCATCAGGTGCTGTGCGTGACCCACCTGCCCCAGGTCGCGGCCTGCGCCAACAACCAGTTCCTGGTCAGCAAGGCGGAATCGCGCGGCGCCACCCGCTCCAGCATCGAAGAACTGGACGCGCCCTCCCGCGTGGAGGAAATCGCGCGCATGCTGGGCGGAATCAAGCTCACCGCGACCACCCGCGAACACGCCCGCGAGATGCTGGAAGGTTTCGGGCAGAACTGAAGCGCTGGCCGGCCTTGTTACGGCGGGGCACAGAAAAAAGGGCCGATTCGCGCCATAAAAAAATCCCCTTCATATTGAAGGGGATTTGGATCTTACGGACCCGCCGCGAGCGTAGCCGCGGGTCGTATGCAGGGCCGGGTCAGCGGCCCTTCATGCAGCTGCCGCAAATGCCGTACAACACCATGGCGTGGCTTTCCAGCGCGAAGGCGTTGTCCTTGGCAATCTTTTGTTGGCGCTTCTCGATCTCGGGATCCGAAAACTCGACCACCTTGCCGCAATTCGTGCAAATCAGGTGATCATGGTGATCGCCGTCGTTGAGCTCGAACACCGCCTTGCCGCTGTCGAACTGGCTGCGGGCAAGGATGCCGGCCTGTTCGAACTGGGTCAGGACGCGGTAGACGGTTGCCAGCCCGATTTCGACGTTTTCGCCGATCAGGGCACGATAGACGTCTTCGGCGCTCAGGTGCCGTTGGTCCGATTTCCGGAAAATATCAAGAATTTTCAGGCGGGGAAACGTCGCCTTCAAACCCATGTTCTTCAGTTCGCTTTGGTCGCTCATGGTGTAATCGCTCTCCGTCCGCGTTGGCATGGGCAGGATAGGTTCACCGCGAGCCGGCTCACCGAAATCATGCCGCCACGCGGAACTATCCTTATGAAACCTTTATGATAACGGTTTTGTCTGCTTCCAAATAATAGGGGCGCGTAGTGTCCATGATTGCACGAATTCCCTCCCGCTCGCTGAAGACCGGCCTGGCAGTGGCCGCTCTGGCCGTCGCCCTGGCTGGATGCTCGGGGGACAAGTGGGGCTTCCCCTACAAGGCCGGCGTCCAGCAAGGAAACTGGATCACCCAGGAACAGGTCGCCCTGCTGCAGCCTGGCATGACGCGCGAACAGGTGCGCTTCGCCCTCGGCAGCCCGACGCTGACCAGCGTGCTGCACGCCAACCGCTGGGACTACCCCTACTACTACAAGCCTGGCTACGGCGACGCCCAGGAACGCAAATTCACCGTCTGGTTCGAAAACGACCGGCTGACCCGCTGGGAAGGCGACAAGCAGCCTGAGCTGCAGCCTTACCAGATCAATACGCCCGACGCCGTCGCCGACGAAAAGGCGGACAAGCGCCTCATCGAAGACGAAACCCGCCAGAAGGAAGAGGAAGACCAGCGCAAGCGCGACTCCGCCGCCCCGGTCAGCCCCCTCAACCAGTACCCTGGCCAGCCCGGCAACGCCCCCGAGCCGCTCAAGTAACACCAAGGACTATCTATGCGTATCGCAATTGCCGGCGCCAGCGGCCGTATGGGCCAAATGCTGATCGAAGCCGTCCTGAACGCCTCCGGCCTGCAGCTTGCCGTGGCGCTGGACCGCCAGGGCTCGGCGGCGCTGGGCCAGGACGCCGGCGCGCCGCTGGGCAAGCAGACGGGCGTGGCCATCACCGATGACCTCGACGCTCTGGCCCTGGCCGACTGCCTGATCGACTTCACCCGTCCGGAAGGCACGCTCGAACACCTGCAGGCCTGCGTCAAGCACGGCGTGAACGCCGTCATCGGCACCACCGGTTTCGACGACAACGGCCGCGCCGCGATCGAAGTCGCCGCCCAGAAGATCGGCATCGTCTTCGCGCCCAACATGAGCGTGGGCGTGAACGCCACGCTCAAGCTGCTGGACATGGCCGCGCGCATCCTGAACTCCGGCTACGACGTCGAAGTCTTCGAAGCGCACCACCGCAACAAGGTCGACGCGCCTTCGGGCACCGCGCTGAAAATGGGCGAAACCATCGCTTCGGCCTGGAACGTGGCCCTGCCGGACGTCGCCACCTGGAGCCGCCATGGCGATACCGGCGTGCGCAAGCCCGGCACCATAGGCTTCTCCGTGCTGCGCGGCGGCGACATCGTCGGCGACCATACCGTGTCCTTCTGCGGCACCGGCGAACGCATCGAGATCACGCACCGCTCGGCCAGCCGCGCCACCTACGCGGAAGGCGCCCTGCGCGCCGCCCGTTTCCTGGAAGGCAAGCACAACGGCCTGTACGACATGCAATCGGTGCTGGGCCTCTGAAGCCCTCGCCTGCAAGAAAAAGGACCCTGCGGGGTCCTTTTTCTTGCCTGGCCCAAACGGCCTCACACCACCACGGGTTCCGGTTCAAGCCGCACGCCGTAGCGCTCGGACACCGCCGCCTGGATGGCATGCGCCAAGCCCATGATGTCGGCTGCCGTGGCCCCGCCGCGGTTGACCAGCACCAGGGCCTGGCGCTCATGCACGCCTGCGGCCCCCAGCGAGCGGCCCTTCCAGCCGCATTGGTCTATCAGCCAGCCGGCTGCGAGCTTGTAGCCGCCATCGGGCTGGGCGTACGACACCAGGCCGGGAAAACGCTCCAGCAGCCCGTCCCGCACTTGCGCCGACACGATGGGGTTCTTGAAAAAGCTGCCTGCGTTGCCCGTCACCGCCGGATCGGGCAGCTTGGCGCGGCGGATCTCACACACCGCGTCGAAGATGTCTCGGGCGGCTGGCTGCCCCGCCGCCAGCCGCGCGTGGCGCTGCAGGTCGGGGTAACCCAGCACCGGCCGCCACGGCCGGGGCAAGGCGAAACGCACGCTCACGATGACCCACCGTCCGGGCTCGTCGTGCTTGAACACGCTGTCGCGATAGGAAAAGCGGCAATCGGCCGCGCTCATTTCGACCTGGCGGCCTGCGCGCACGTCCCAGGCGGTCAGGCTGTGGAAGCGTTCCTGCAGTTCGACGCCGTAGGCGCCGATATTCTGCACCGGCGCCGCGCCCACCGTACCCGGGATCAACGCCAGGTTTTCCAGCCCGTCCCAGCCCTGGTTCACGCAGGTTTCGACAAAGCCGTGCCAGGTCTCACCGCCCGCCGCCTCGATCAGCCAGGCATCCGGCCGGGCTTCCAGCAGGCGCACGCCCTTGAACGCGACGCGCGCCACCAGTCCCGGCACCTGGCTCGGCAACACCAGATTGCTGCCCCCGCCCAGCACCAGCAGGGAGGACGCCTCGTGCGCCAGCTGCGACAGCGCCGGCAGCTGCGCCGCATCCTCCAGGGTCACAAAGGCCCCGGCCCGCGACGCCAGGCCCAGCGTATTCAACCGGGTGAGATCCTGGCTGACGGGAGACAAGTCGGGGGACGGAAGGACTTTGGCGGAAGAATTTGACATGGGTGCTGCGGATTGCTATAGTTTCTGTCTTCGCTCATATTACTTGATTGAGTGCTTGCCCTGAATTTCAGGCTTTGTTCGAAAACTGCTTGCAGTGAACAAATCCAAATAAGTCCAGGCCAAGACAAGCTCAAAAAAATCATGTAGAATGCGCGCCTTCTGATCGATAACCAAGTTGATCAGAGTGAATAAGAAAACAGGTTCTGGCTGTTCAAGTGCAGAACCCATGCGGGAGTAGCTCAGTTGGTAGAGCGCAACCTTGCCAAGGTTGAGGTCGCGAGTTCGAGACTCGTCTCCCGCTCCAAATTTTGATTTCCAGATCTTTTCTGGAAATCCTTGAGAAAGGGCCCTCCGGGCCCTTTTTTCATTTCTGCTCGAAAATCGGGCATTTCTCCACGCTGCCTGCGGCCATATCGCCCCGCCCCTCTCCGGCACGAATCCCCTAGCCGCCACGCACGCGGCCTATGACATACACGCCCCTTGGCCTGCGCCATTCATCCTGGACGCCAGGACAATTTTCGTGGATTCGAGGAAGTCCACGCCCTGCCCGGCTTGCGTACCATTCATTACGTCCTAGGACAAAGAAAGCGGCGCGGTGGCAGAGTGGTCATGCGGCAGATTGCAAATCTCCTGAGGTTGGTTCGATTCCAGCCCGCGCCTCCAAGACCAGCCTGGCATGTCGGCCCATAGGGTACGGGTGCCCGGACGCAGCCGCCCTGGCGGCACGCCAAGGAGATCGCCTTGATTCAAGTCACCCTGTTCCACGACGGCTGCAATCTCTGCCTGGGCATAGACCGCAGCATGGCCGCCGCCTTCGCGACGCCGCTGCACCGCTACGAATCATTCGACCTCGCGCGGCAGCCCGAGTCCGCCGCCCAGGCCAAGGCGCTCGGCATCACCCGCCTGCCGTCCCTCGTCATCGATGGCCGCGTGCTGCGCCTGGAGGATCACTCCCCCATCGAGCACTACGCCTGACCCCCGCGTGGCCGGATCCGGGCCCGCTGCGACGCACCCGCTCTTGAAGGCCGCTGCCCCGTTGAACCATGCAAGGAGCCCATCATGAGCAAACTCACCACCGCATTCGGCGCCCCCGTTCCGGACGACGACAACACCATGACCGCCGGCCGGCGCGGACCGGCGCTGTTGCAGGACGTCTGGTTCCTGGAAAAGATGGCTCACTTCGACCGCGAAGTAATCCCCGAGCGGCGCATGCACGCCAAGGGCGCCGGCGCCTTCGGCACGTTCACCGTCACCCATGACATCACGCGCTACACCAAGGCCAGGATCTTCAGCCAGGTAGGCAAGCGGACCGAGATGTTCGCCCGCTTCTCCACCGTGGCGGGCGAACGCGGCGCAGCCGACGCCGAACGCGACATCCGCGGCTTCGCGCTCAAGTTCTATACCGAGGAAGGCAACTGGGACCTGGTCGGCAACAACACGCCGGTCTTCTTCGTGCGCGACCCGCTGAAGTTCTCCGACCTGAACCGGGCCGTCAAGCGCGATCCCCGCACCGGCATGCGCAGCCCGCAGAACAACTGGGACTACTGGACCCTGCTGCCCGAGACCCTGCATCAGGTGACGCTCATCATGGGCGACCGCGGCATTCCGAAGAGTTACCGCCACATGCATGGCTTCGGCAGCCATACCTATAGCTTCATCAACGCCGCCCGCGAGCGGTTCTGGGTCAAGTTCACCTTCAAGACCCAGCAGGGCATCCAGAACCTGACGGACGCCGAGGCCGGTCAGGTCATCGCCGCAGACCGCGAGAGCAACCAGCGCGACCTGTACGAAGCGATCGAACGCGGCGAGTTCCCGCGCTGGACCCTGTACGTGCAGATCATGCCCGAGGCCGAGGCCCATACCTACCCGCTCAATCCCTTCGATCTGACCAAGGTCTGGCCGCACCGGGATTATCCGTTGATCGAGGTCGGTGTCCTGGAGCTCAATCGAAACCCAGAGAATTTCTTCGCCGAGGTCGAGCAGGCCGCCTTCAGCCCCGCGGTAATCGTGCCCGGCATCGGCTTCTCGCCCGACAAGATGCTGCAGGGCCGCCTGTTCTCGTATGGGGACACGCAGCGCTATCGCCTGGGCGTGAACTATCCGCAGATACCGGTGAACGCGCCGCGCTGCCCGTTTCACAGTTATCACCGCGACGGGGCCATGCGCGTGGATGGCAACGGCGGCAGCACGCCCGCGTATACGCCCAACAGCCATGGCGCGCTGCAGGCGCAGCCGGACTACTCCGAACCGCCGCTGGACCTTAATGGCGCCGCGGCCCGCTGGGACCACAGGGAAGATGCCGACTACTACTCCCAGCCCGGCAACCTGTTCCGCTTGATGGCGGCAGACGAAAAGCAAAGGCTATTCCAAAACACCGCGCGCGCGATCCGCGGCGCCTCCAGGGAAGTCATCGAGCGCCACATCGCCAACTGCACACGGGCAGACCCGGCCTACGGGCAAGGCGTGCGCGACGCGGTCATGCAGACGGAACAAGACCATCCGCGGGCCGCCCCCTAGCTTCAAAAAACATCAACCAACCCGCCACGGATAGCCGATACACTGAACTCTCCCATAGCCGGTAAAAAACAGGTGCGCGGCGTACAACCGACGCAGCCTCAGCGGAGACACAGGTGCTTGGATCCCAGTTGATTATCCGTACGCTGCATCGCCTGGGCGTCAAGACCATCTTCAGTCTGTCCGGCAATCAGATCATGCCGCTCTACGATGCCTGTATCGACGCAGGCATCCGCATCATCCACGTGCGGCATGAGGCGGCCGCTGTCTTCATGGCGGATGCGTGGTCCCAGATCACCGGCGAACTAGGCGTCGCGATGCTGACCGCAGCGCCGGGCATCACCAATGGCCTGGCGCCGCTCTATTCGGCGGCACAGGCCGAAAGCCCGGTGCTTCTCATTTCCGGCGACTCCCCGGTAGGGGAAGACGGCATGGGCGCGTTCCAGGAACTGGACCAGGTTTCCATCACCCGTTCCTTGACCAAGCTTTCGCTGCGTCCGCGGACCGTGCAGGAACTCTATCCCGCGCTAGACAGCGCGGTCGCGCAAGCGCTTGCTCCCCGGCGCGGTCCAGTCCATCTGGCTCTGCCTTTCGACCTGATGACTGCGGAGACGGGCTTGGCTGAACTGCCCGCCACTACACCCAAGCGTGAGCCCGCCGCGGTGGACGCAGCCGGCCTGGAACTGCTCGCCGCGTTGGTGAATCCGGCGCAGCGGCCCCTGGTGCTGGCCGGCCCCACCGGCGCACGGCCGCACATGCGCGCAGTTCGCGAAAGGCTGGAAGCAGTGCTAGGCGCGCGCCTCATTCCCATGGAAAGCCCTCGCGGCCTGAAGGACCCTTCCCTGGGATCCCTGGCCGAACTCATTCCGCAAGCGGACCTCATCGTGCTGGCGGGCAAGTGCCTGGACTTCACGCTGGGCTTCGGCGGCGCCGGCGCGCTGGGCAAGACGGCCCGGATCGTGGCGATAGATCCCGACCCCGCGATGCTGGAACGCGCTGCCCGCTTGCTGGGCGACCGCCTGGCCCTGGCCTTGCAGGGCGATCCCTACGCCGTGCTGCCCGCGTTGCGGGCAGCGCCAGCCCCGGCCGAACGCGCCTCGTGGCGCGCGCGGGTGGACGACGCGCTGCGCAACCGGAACACGCTGGGCGCCACGGCTTGCGCCGAGGGTGCGTTGGGGCCGCGCGCGCTATGTGAGACCGTCCAGACGTTTCTCGCCTCCGCCCCCAACCCGATCCTGGTGTGCGACGGCGGCGAATTCGGCCAGTGGGCGCAGGCTTACTGCCAGGCGCCGGTGCGCATCATCAACGGCATGTCCGGCGCGATCGGCGCGGGCATCTGCTACGCCATCGCCGCCAAGATCGCACAGCCCGACGCCACCGTGGCCGTGCTCATGGGCGATGGCACGGCGGGCTTTCACCTGATGGAGCTGGACACGGCGGCGCGCGAACAGGCCGCGATCGTCGCCGTGATCGGCAACGACCTGCGCTGGAACGCGGAACATCTCATCCAGATGCGTACCTACGGCCCGCAAAGGCTGATCGGCTGCCAACTCGCGCCGACCGCGCGCTATCAAGAAGTCGCCGCGGCGCTCGGCGGAGCCGGCTACGCCGCGCAGGACCGCGACAGCCTCGCCACCGCGCTGCGCGCGGCGGCGGACAGCGGGCTGCCCGCGTGCATCAACGTATCCCTGGCGGGCGAACCCGCTCCGGTTTTCAGCGCATCAATGCAGTCCGCAACCGGTCATTGACCTCGAAGCATCGAGCCCAGCTGCAGTCCGGTTTCGTCCCTTAGCACGACAGGAGACCCTCATGATGAGACCTACCGGCCTCTGGCCGGGCGCGTTCGCTCGCGCCGCGATTTGCATGCTTGCCACGCTTCCGGGCCTGGCGACCGCCCAATCCTATCCCGCCAAACCCGTCCAGCTCATCGTGCCGTTCAGCGCGGGCGGCGACGCCGACATGGCGGCCCGCAACTTGGCTGCCGCCGCGCAAGGCTTGCTTGGCCAGCCGCTGGTCGTGGTCAATAAGGCCGGGGCGAATGGCGCGATCGGCTCGGCCGCCGTGAAGAACGCCGCGCCCGACGGCTACACCTTGCTGGTCGGCCGGATCGGCTCCCAGGTCCTGCTGCCCGCGCTGCAACCCAAGACCACGCCTTACACCGCAAAGGACTTCACGTACATCGGACTGCTGGAGTTGAACCCCGTGGTCTGCGTGGTGCATCCGGACAGCCCCTACAAAACGATGGGCGATCTGGCGCAGGCCTTGAAGGACCGCCCCGGCAAGCTCAACTACAGCCACTCCGGTCCGGCAACGGTGCAGAACCTTGCACCGCAGCTGTTGCTCAGCAGTCTCGGCCTGAAGCCCGAGGCCGTGGTCAACGTCCCCTACAAGGGCGGCAACGAGGTCGCGCTGGCGGTGCTCAGCAAGGATGCGGACTTCGCCTGCAACAACCTGAGTTCAATGACGGGCATACTCGCCAGCGGCAAGCTGCGCGCCCTGCTGACGACCACGCCCGAACGCCTGGCGCAGTTCCCCGACATACCCACCGCGCGCGAGCTGGGGCTGCCCCAACTTGAGGCGGTCATAGGCTGGAGCGGACTGTTCGGGCCGCCCGGCATGAGTCCCGAAGCCGTGGCCAAATGGGCCGCCGTGCTCAAGCAGATCTCGCAGGATCCGAAGTGGATCGCGGGCAACGCCAACTTCGGCGGCATCCCTCACGTCCTGCCCCCCGCGGAGACGGAAAAATACGTCAGCCAGGGGGCCGCGATCTACGCCGACCTTGTGGCCAAGGCCGGACTGCAGGTCAACTAGCCAGCCCCACCCCCCGTTCCTGGCGGCCCGCCGAGTCCGGCGGACGCCGGGATCGCCTCGCGCAGGTAGCCGACGAATGAGGATACGGTCAGCGGCACGCGCGGCGTGTAGGGCCTGACTGCGTACAGCCGTTCCGCATATTCGCCCACCACGCGCCACCCGCGCAGGACCTCGACCAGCTCTCCGCTGCGCAGGGCCTGGTTGGCGCTGAAATCCGGCACCAGCGCGATCCCCAGGGATCCGACAGCCACCTCCCTCAGCACTTCGCTGTTGTTCGCGGTGAAGCTGCCGCGCACCGGAACCGCCACGCGCTTGTCTCCGTCACGCGACTCGAACGACCAGGTCGCGCTGCCGCTGCGCCGCAGGTAGTGCAGGCAATTGTGGACGGCCAGATCCATCGGCGTCTTGGGCGTGCCATGCTGTGCCAGATACTCCGGGGCAGCGACAAGCACGGAGCGCGTCTCGCAGATGACCGAGGCGACGTGCGTGTCCGGCACGCCGGCCACATGCCGGATGGCCAGGTCGAAGCCTTCGGTAGCCAGGGACGCCAGATGGTCGCTGAGTTCGAGCTGGATCCGCACATCGGGAAAATTCTTCAGGAATCCAGGTATCAGCGGCGCAATGACCTGACGTCCCAGGGCCACGGGCGCGGTCACGGACAGCACGCCGCGCGGCCCCTCGGACAGGTCCCGCACGGCCGAGAAGCCCTCTTCGATGCGCAGAAAGGCCGCCGCGGTCTGGTCGACCAGGCTCTGCCCCGCCTCCGTCAGGCCGACGCTGCGGGTGGTGCGGCGCACGAGAGGGACGCCAGCCGCCTGCTCCAGTTCCACGATGCGCTGGCTCACCGACGCCTTGCTGATCTGCAGGCGGCGCGCGGCCGCCGTATAGCTGCCGGTATCGGCCAGCACCCCAAGGCAATGGATATGCGACCACAGATCTTCCAGACGTCTGGTTTTCGTCATGCCCTGCTCCATTGTTCGAAACATCAAACACTGATTCCAGCCCTCTGATCTCGACGGCCGGGCGGCAATGCGCGACATTGCCAGCTCCAGAACACCATGCATGAGCCCAGGAGCCAGCCATGACCGCAAGCAATGCCAGCGCCCAATCCCGCGATGCCGGACACTATATCGGCGGCAGCCTCGTCGACGGGACAGGCAGCCGCCAGCCCGTCTACAACCCGGCCACGGGCGTTGTCGCCAGGCAGGTGGCCCTGGCCACGCCCGACGAGGTGAACCGCGCCGTGGCCAGCGCCAGGGCGGCGTTTCCGCAATGGGCGGACACCCCTCCCATCCGCCGCGCACGCGTGCTGTTCAGGTTTCTTGAACTGATGAACAAGCATCGCGACGAACTTGCCCACTTGATCACTGCCGAGCATGGCAAGGTTTTCAGCGATGCGCAAGGCGAAGTCACGCGCGGCATCGACATCGTCGAGTTCGCCTGCGGCGTCCCCCAGCTGCTGAAGGGCGCCCATACCGAGCAGGTATCCACCGGCATCGACAACTGGACGCTGCGCCAGCCCTTGGGTGTGGTGGCGGGGATCACGCCGTTCAACTTCCCGGTGATGGTGCCCATGTGGATGTTCCCGGTGGCGATCGCGGCGGGCAACACCTTCGTGCTCAAGCCCAGCCCCACCGACCCCAGCGCGTCGCTGCGCATCGCCGAACTGCTGCGCGAAGCCGGCCTGCCCGATGGCGTGTTCAACGTGGTGCAGGGCGACAAGGTGGCGGTGGATGCGCTGCTGGAACACCCGGACGTGAAGGCCATCAGCTTCGTCGGCTCCACGCCCATCGCCAACTACATCTACGAGACCGGTGCGCGCCATGGCAAGCGCGTGCAGGCCCTGGGCGGCGCCAAGAACCACATGGTCGTGATGCCGGACGCCGACATCGACCAGGCGGTCGACGCCCTGATCGGCGCCGGCTACGGTTCGGCCGGCGAGCGCTGCATGGCGATCAGCGTGGCGGTGCTGGTGGGCGACGTGGCCGACCGGCTGCTGCCCAGGCTGATCGAACGCACCAAGACGCTGAAGGTGCTGGACGGCGAGAATCCCGCAGCCGAGATGGGTCCCATCGTGACCCGCGCCGCGCATGAGCGCATCAGCGGCTACATCGATCTCGGCGTGCAGGAAGGCGCGCAACTGCTGGTGGACGGCCGCGGCTTCCAAGGCTCGCAGGCGGGCGCGGGCTGCGGCGACGGCTTCTGGATGGGCGGCACGCTGTTCGACCACGTCACGCCGGACATGCGCATCTACAAGGAAGAGATCTTCGGCCCGGTGCTGGGCTGCGTGCGGGTCAAGGACCTGAAAGAGGCGGTGGATCTCATCAATGCCCATGAATTCGGCAACGGCGTGGCCTGCTTTACCCGCGACGGCAACGTGGCGCGCGAGTTCGGCCGCCGCATCGAGGTGGGCATGGTGGGCATCAACGTGCCCATCCCTGTGCCCATGGCCTGGCATGGCTTCGGCGGCTGGAAGCGCAGCCTGTTCGGCGACATGCACGCCTATGGCGAAGAAGGCGTGCGCTTCTACACGCGTCAGAAGTCGATCATGCAGCGCTGGCCCGAAAGCATCGGCAAGGGCGCCGAGTTCGCCATGCCGACGGCCAAGTAACGGCAGTCCGTCTCACGCAGGCGAGACCCATCCGCGATAGATGGCGCCCGCGCCCGCTATCGCGAGCAGCACGAGGATGGCCCGCTTCAGCAGTTCCGGGGACACCCGGACCCTGAGGCGGGATCCGCCGTACAGGCCGATCAGCGCCACGGGCAGCAGCACGGCGGCTGCGGACAGGATTTCCGGCTGCGCATACAGTCCGGCGGCGCCGAAGGCCGCCGCCCGGATCAGGCCGCTGGCCAGGATGACCACCGAGATCGTGGCGCGGAACTGGTCCAGCGCATCCAGCCGGCGCGACAGATAGATGGTGTAGATCGGCCCGCCGGTGCCGAACAGCGCGCTGAAGATGCCGCCGAACACGCCGAACGGCAAGGCCCAGAAGGTGTTCAGCGGCGCCGACGGCTTGGCCCGCGCGCCTCGCAGCCCCTTGATGCACACGGCCAGCACGAAGCTGCCCAGCAGGATCAGGGGCCAGCGGGCGCCGGCGTTGTGCAGCAGCGTCACACCCAGTCCTATCCCCAGCAGCAACCAGGGAAACAGGCGCTTGAGTTCGACCAGGGAAACGCGCCGCCAATTGCTGCCACCCACCAGGGCGGTACAAGCCAGGTCGAACAGCACCACCAGCGGAACCGCGAACTGCAAGGGCATGAACTGAACCAGCAGCGGCACAGCCACCATGGCCGCGCCGAACCCCGTCATCCCGAAGACGACATAGGCGGCAAGGACGACGGGCGCGGCGCAGGCGAGCGTATCGGACGGCATCATGGGGAATCAGCTCGCGGTGATCTTCTTCTTTTCCACCAGCGCCTTCCACTTGGCGGACTCCCGGGCGATCTCCTCCTTGAGCGCGGCGGCAGGCACGATGGTCGCCGACATCCCCTGGTCAGCCAGATAGCGCTGCATGTTGGGCTGCGCGACCGCCGCCTTGGCATCGGCCAGCAGCCGGTCGACCGAGGCCTGGGGCGTGCCCGCCGGCGCCAGCAAGGCGAACCAGCCCGTGAACTCGAACCCCGGCACGCCGTCCTCGGCCGTGGTCGGCACGTCCGGCAGCAACGCCGAACGTTCCTTCCCCGTCACGGACAGCGCCCGCAGGCGTCCTCCCTTGAGCAGCGGCACGATGGCGTTGATATTGCCCACGGCGACCTCGATCACGCCCGCCATGAGGTCGGTGTAGGCCGGGCCCTCGCCCTTGTACGGGACGTGCATGAGTTCGATCCCCGCCGCGTCGCTGAAGGCTTCGCCCGCCATGTGCGTCTGGCTGCCCACGCCCGCCGACGAGAAGCTGAGCTTGCCCGGCCTGGCGCGCGCGTACTCGATCAGTTCGCGCGTGTTCTTGACCGGCAGGTTGGCATTGACGGTGATGACCATGGGTCCGTTGGCCACCTTGCCGATGGGACTGAAATCCGTCAGCGAATAAGGCAGCTTGCTGTAGATGAACTGGTTGACCGTGAACATGCTGCCCGACGCGAGCAACAGCGTATAGCCGTCCGCCGGCGCGCTGGCGACGGCCTGCGCGCCCACGCTGCCGCCAGCGCCCGCGCGGTTCTCGACGATTACGCTCTGCTTCAGGCCCTTGCCCAATTCGGCCGCCAAGGCGCGGCCCAGCAGGTCGGTGGCCCCGCCCGCCGAAAACGGGACGATCATGCGTATGGCCTTGTCCGCCGGCCAATCGGCCCGCGCCGGCAAGGCGATAAACGGCGTAAGCGCGAGGCCACAGCCCAGCGTCTTGACGATGCGGCGGCGTACATCATTGGGTCGGATTTCGTTCTTCATGGATTGTCTCCTTCAGTTCGCGGGACGGCGAAGCCCGCCGGCTCGCGGCCGGCTGACGATTCGCCAGGCAGCAACTGACCCTCGGGCCGATGGCTCGATTTTTTGGGGCGTTGCGGTGTTTTTCTGCGGACTACTAGGCTGCTGAACTACAGAACTACCGGACTAAGAACTACTGGCCGGCACAGACTGACTTCAATGCATCGAGCAACAACTGCGTAAGATGGGCCCGCGGGTTCTCTTTCGGCGCCAGGATGCCCAGACGGCGCGTGACGGTGGGCGAGCCGAACGGAATGACGCGGATACCCGGCGGAAACTCGTTCCTGCCGCGGCAGGCCGGCACCACCGATGCGCCCAGGCCATTGGCCACCATGGCGATCACGCCTTCCAGGTTGTCGATCTCCATGGTCGAACGCACGGTGATGCGCCTGCGCACCATCTCTTCCTGCACCAGATGCCCCACGCGCGCCGAACGATTGAAGCGGACATAAGGGTTCTGCTCCAGGATCTCCTGATCGCTGGCGCCCTTGACCGAGCGGTGGGCGATGACGACCAGTTGCTCCTCGACGAACGGCAGGAAATCCAGGCCCGAGCGCGGCGCGTCGGGCTCGGTCACGATCGCCACGTCCAGCTGCCGGTGATAAATGGCGCGCTCCAGGTCGTGCGTGAGCCCCGTGGTGACGTGGACCTCCAGGCCGTGGCCCTGCTTCTGCAGGTGCCGCAGCGCGAGCGGCAGCACGCCGGACACACAGGTGTGGACGCTGCCGAGCCTGAGCAGTCCCGACGAGGTGCCTTTCTTCAGGGCGGCGCTCATGCTTTCCCAATGCGCGATCAGGTCGCGCGCCCGGTGCACCAGCGCCAACCCCGTGTCCGTGAGTATCGGCGGACGCCGGCTGCGGTCGAAGATCGTGATGCCCAGTTCGTCCTCGAGCGCGCGGACCTGCATGCTCACCGCCGACAGCGACAGGCCGATGGTATTGCCAGCCTCGGCGAAACTGCCGTGGTCTGCAATCGCGATCAGCGTGTAGAGCGTCCGGATGTCCATGCAAGAAGGTTCCTGGTGAAGAGCGGCGTTGCGGAAAAGAGGAGTATGCCGCGCTAGAGGCCGAGCAGCCGCCGCGCGTTCCCTCCCATGACTTTCCCTAGATTATCTTGCCGGATCGGCAAGGTCTCGAACCACTCTTTGTACCCTTGCACCGGGCAGAACGGGAATGAGCTGGCGTAAAGCATCCTGTCCGAGAGAAAGCCGTCGGCCGCCTTCACGTATTCCTCCCAGCCCGGCATGCGGGAGAAGTACATATCGGGCGACAGCCACAGGTTCTGGCGCCGAAAGGCCAGGTGCAGGATCTCGTTGACCCAGGGCCAGCCGCCATGGGCGACCACCACGTTCAGGCCGGGAAAGTCCGCCAGCACCCGGTCGGTCCGTATCGGGTCCGAATAGCTCAAGTCCGGCCCCGCAGTGCCTCCCACCATCATGATCACCGGCACGCCCAGGTCCTCGCAGTGGCCGTAGATCGGATAGAGGCGCCTGTCGTCGGCGCACATGGGAACCGGGTAGGAGCCAGGCTCGATGTTGATCAGCTTGAAACCGTCCTCGACTGCCTGGCTGATGGTCTGGCACGCGCGGCGCCGGTCGGTGGGGTCGATGGAGGCGGCGCCGATGAATCGGCCCGGATGCTCGGCGACGATGCCGCGCACGTCCTCGTTGGATACGCTGCCCAGCACGCCGGCCAGGCGGCCCACGACCACGCCGCGGTCTATCCGCGCGGCGTCCATTTCTTTCAGCAGCAGCGCCATCGATTGCTGCTGCGCCGCTGCCGAGGGCTCGAAACCCACCGTCCGCGTAAAGCCGTCGCGGCGTTCTCCCGCCGAGTACATCAGCGTGTCCAGGAAGCCGCCTACCGGCGGCCGCAGCCTAAAGTCGATGATCATCGCAGTATCTCTGTCAGGTATGGGGTTGCCGCAAGCCGTGCTGCCGCGCCTACATCACTTCGTCCTTGCGGTCGTCCGTCTCGCCGTAGCGATGCAAGGCGGGCGGCTTCAGCCCGGCATAGAGCTTCTCGATGCCCGCGTTGATGGTCTCGGCGTGCTGGGCGAAGAGCGAATTGCCTTCCAGGTCGCTCTCGACGATGAAAGGCCCGAAATTCTCGACCTCGAACAGCCACATGGCCTGGGCAATGCCCAGTTCGTCCAGCCAGTGCACTTCGCGCACGCGCTTGATGCCCCGCCCCAGCAAGGCGCCCGTGCCGTAGCCCACGGTGGTCAGGTAGATCGCGCCGCCGGGCGCCAACACCTGCTTGTAGTCGTCCGCGGGCATGCCGCCCTTGCCGATCAGGATGCGGCAGCCGGTCTCCTCCAGCCAGCGCGGTATCCACTTGGAAAATCGGAACGAGGCGGTGGCGGTGACCGCACCCACGTTGTAGCCGCCGCGGCCGTCCGGCGCGGCCGCCGGCGAGCAATGGAAGTTGACGTTGCTGATGGCGCGCAAGTCCACGGGCAGCGGCAAGCCCTGGTCCAGCACCTTCTTGTACACACCCTCGCGGGCCGTGTAGACCACGCCGTTCAAGTACACGGCCGAGCCGAGTTCGAGCCTGGCGATGTCTTCGCGCCTGGCGGGCAGGTCCAGATGAAAGACCTTGATGTCGTCGTCGTTGCTTACCATTCGACCGTCTCCCGGCGCATGTAGGGCGTGAACCACTGGGGATCGGTGCGGTACTCGATCTCCCCGTTGGCATGGATCCGCGCGGTGGCGCGGCGCGAAGACAGGCAAAAGGTGTGCAGGCTGATGGGCATGCCACCGGTGTGGGTGTAGCCGCACTCGATATGGCAGTCCACCACCATGCCGGAACCAACGAAACCCATGGCGCCCATGCCGATGGAATTTCCCAGCCGCATCAGCTCCAGTTCCAATTCCGCCACCTTGGGGTCCGGATTGCGGTCCCCTACCGTGCGCAGACAGGCGGCCTGCTTGCCCAGCTGCATGCAGGTGTCCTTGGAGCCGCCCAGTCCGATGCCGACGATGGCCGGCTGACAGGCCAGCCCGCGCTTGCCGAAGGCGATCAGCGTGTCCAGCACGAAGCGCTTGATGCCGTCTATGCCGTCGCCGGGAAACAGCATGCGGTAGTCGGTGCCGAACAGCCCGCCCTTGTGCACGGTGGTGATGTCTATCCAGTCGCTGTCCGGCTCGAACGACCATTCGATCTCGGGCGCGTTGATGCCGACGTTGTTGTTGTGATCGGTGCGCCAGAGCGGATGCACGCGGTTGGGCCGCAGCGGCACGCTGACCGTGGCCTCGGCCGTGGCGTGGCGCAGTGCGCGTTCCACGGCGACGAAGCCGCTGTCGACCGAGGCGTGGTTGCCCACCTTGACGTAGTAGCGCGGCAGGCCGGTGTCGGCGCACATGGGACGCCGGTCCTGGTCGGCCGCTTCCCAGTTGTCCATCATGGCGTGGATGACGAAACGCGGCAGCTTGCCGGTTTCCTTCTTCTGCAGTTCCTGGATGCCGCGCTTGTAGTCGGCCGGGATTTCGATGGCCGCGCGGCGCATGATCTCCAGCGCCGCCTCTTCAACTTTCTGGACAGGGATGCTCATGATTGGGATGCCTCAGCTCTGGGGGATGCCCGCCTCGCCCTCGATGAGCGATTCGCCGGGTTTTACGATGTCGAAGGAAACCGGAACCATCTCCAGCGCCACCTCGCCGTCCTGCGCGCTCACGCGCGTGTAGCAGCTGGTGTGCAGGTCGCCGGCCTCGGGGAAATCTTCGCGGTAGTGCGCGCCGCGGCTGTTCTCGCGCGCCAGCGCCGAGACCGTGATGACCTTGGAAATATCGACCAGGCTCTCCAGGTTGAGCCAGTCATGCCAGGTCAGGTTGTAGCGGCGGTCGCCGTCCGCCACGCCGATGTCGCGCAAGGCGGCGCGGTGGCCGGCAATGGCATCCAGGCCATGCGCCATGGCCTCTTGGCGGCGCAACACGCCTACGTCGTCCCACATGGTTTGCGAGAGCGCGTCGCGCAGCTCGTGGATGCGGCCCGCGGGCCGGGAAAACGGGAACTCGGCGCGTTCGATGCCGCGCTCGATGACGCGCTGGTCGGGGTCGCGCCACTGGCCGGACTTCGCGACGTAGGCCGCCATCGCATCGCCCGCGATGCCGCCGAACACCGTGGAATTGGCGACGCCGTTGCCGCCCAGGCGGTTGGCGCCATGCACGCCGCCGCAGTCCTCCCCGGCCGCATACAAGCCCGGCGACGCGGTCGAACCGTCCACATTGAATTCGACCCCACCCATCAGGTAGTGGGCCGTCGGCACCACTTCCACCTTGCCGCCTGCCAGGTCGAAGCCGCAATCCTTGCACCGGTTGACCATGCCGGGAAAGGTCTTGGCCACCTTGTCCGGGCCCAGATGGCTCATCTGGATGTAGACCCCGCCCATCGGCCCCGTGCGTCCCGCACGCATCTCGGCGTAGATGCCGCGGCTGACCACATCGCGCGTCGCCCGTTCGCCGCGCTTGTCGTAATTGGCCATGAAACGCTCGCCGTCGCCGTTGAGCAGATAGCCGCCCGCTCCGCGCAGCCCTTCCTCCAGCACCGTTCCGGTCATGCGCGTATCCGGCCCGCCGAGCAGGCCCGTGGGGTGAAACTGCACCATCTCCATGTCCCGCAGCTTCAAGCCATAGCGCAGCGCCATGGCCAGGCCGTCGCAGGTCTTGTCGCCCGAAGGCGTGTGGTAGCGGTACATGGTCGGGCCCGCCCCCGTTGCCAACAGCACGGCCTTGGCCTGAATAAAGCGGTACGCGCCTGTCCGCATATCGATGAACAACACGCCCGCAATGCCCGAGCCGTCGGCGGCGGGAATCAGTTCGATGGCGCGGTGCTCTTCCAGCTCGTCGACATCCAGCGCCCGCACCTGCTCCATGAGCCGGTTGATGATCTCGATACCCGTCAGATCGGCCTTGTGCACGGTGCGGTCGAAGCTCTGGCCGGCAAACGCCTTGGAATGCAAGGTGCCGTCGGGATTGCGGTCGAAGAAGCAGCCGATCTCGTTTTCCAGTTCGCGCACCCGCTCGACCGCGCCTTCGACCAGCCGCCACGCCAGGTCCTGGCGCGGCAGCCATTTGCCGCCCTCGATGGTGTCCATGAAATGGCGTTCCACCGAGTCGCCCGCGGCCAGCGCGACGTTGTAGCCGCCCTGGACCATGCGGGTACAGCCGCACTTGCCCAGCAGCCCCTTCACCGTCACCGTCACGCGCAACGACGGATTCGCCTTCTTCGCGTGCAGCGCCGCGAACAGGCCGGCGCCGCCGGTACCCAGCACAAGAATGTCCGTCTTGATGTTCTCGATCCGCATCTCAGATCACTCCCGCGATGAAAACCAGGCCCGTCGCCATGGAGACCACGAAGCCCCAGCCGATCCAGGCGATGCGCGCGTCCCGCGGCGAGCTCCAGGGCAGCAGCTCCAGCGCGAGCAGGCGCAGCCCGAAGAACATGTGCAAGGTCAGCAGCAGCACCAGCCCCCACTCCCCGACCTTCATGGCCGGCATGTCGGCAAGCTTCAGGAATCCGTCCAGCCGCGCTTCGTCCAGCGCCATCGCCAGCACATAGAAATGCGCCGGCAGGAACAGCGCCAGCGCCAGGCCGGAGATGCGATGCCCCAGGAAGGCCCAGTACGCCTGATGGTTGCGCGCCGATCTCATGACATCAGCCCTCCCACCGCCGCGACGGCGCGCACGCCCAGGATGAACAGCCCCAAGCCGAACGCCAGTCCGACCGCGGACGCCGCGCCGCGGCCCAGCCGCAGCCACTCGATCAGGATGTTGCGCACGCCGATCGGCACGTGGACCGCCACGCTCACGACGAACAAGCCGTAGAAAATGATCCAGAACCAGTTGCCCTGGGTGCGCGAGAGAATCTCGCCCGCGGTCAGGCCGCCGCGCACGGCATAGATGACCAGGCCCACATGCACCAGGACAAAGGGCGCCATCACCATCGCCGTCAGACGCTGGAGCGCGAAAAGACGAGCTTCCATGTCAGCCTCCCTTGAGCAGGCTGAAGATGGCGCTGCGCTTCAATCCCGCAATGCTGCCGGTGGGGCTGAGGCTTACCGGACAGTGCTTCATGCAACTGCCCTGGGTGTGGCAGGAATTGCAGCCGCTGCCGGAGGTGGCCTTGCGCAGCACGTCCTTGGGGTCGGCGTGGCGTTCGTCATTGAACAGCGTCCACGCGCGGTTCAGGGCGGCCGGGCCAAGATAGTCCTTGTCCCAGGACACCACGTCACAGGCCGCGTAGCACACGCCGCAATTGATGCATTCGATGGCCGCGTCTGCCTGCTTGCGCTTCTTGCTTTGCGGCGACACCAGCGCCGGCGGATCGTTGCGCGTGGCCGTGCCGACGAAGGTATTCCCTGCGCGCGCCCACTTCTGGAAGAACTCGCTCATGTCCACGACGAGATCCTTGATCCGCGGCATGTTGCGCATCGGCTCGATCACGATCACGCCGCCTTCCTCGACCCGGCTCACGTGCGTGCGGCAGGTCCAGCGCGGCTTGCCATTGACCGTCATGGCACAGGACCCGCACACGCCGACGCGACAGGCATAGCGGTACGAGAGGCTCGGTTCCTGCGTGCGCTGCACTTCGGTCACCACATCCAGGACCGTCTGGTTCTCCCGCCACGGGACCGAGTAGGTGGAATAGCTTCCGTCTTCGGTTCCCCGAGAGATGCGGACCGTGAGTTGTCGTTGATTCGTGGAGTTCTTCGTATCCATTTTCCGCCCTCGGACGACAGGCTGCGCCCATGAACAGAATTCTGAATCTCGCGTATCGGTGAAGCAATATAGATTTGGTTGATATTTTTTGAAGTTATTTTTTGCCTGCCCAGAGGGGGCGCCGAACGATCCGGCGCCTGCCGCGCCGCCACATCTTCAACGGATGGCGATCACTGGCCGCCTCCAGGCCGCCGCCGGACGGGGATCCGGCCGGGCCGCAGCCCCCCTCAGGCACGTTTTTGAAAATTAGGTATACTTCCGCCTCGCTTGCCGCAACCGCCCCCGGATCGCAACGATCACGGATGGCGCCAGGCAACGAAAATGCGGGAGTAGCTCAGTTGGTAGAGCGCAACCTTGCCAAGGTTGAGGTCGCGAGTTCGAGACTCGTCTCCCGCTCCAAATTTTGATTTCCAGCTTCCTTCACGGAATTCTGAAAATCGTTGAGAAAGGGCCTACGGGCCCTTTTTTCATTGCGGTTTGCGCCGCTTGGAAAATGAGGGAACACGGGCAATGGATACCGCATTGATCCTGCTGGTGCTTGGCGCGGCATGGCAGGTGCTGCGCGTGCGCTACCAGCGCGCCCGCATTGCGCTGCTGGGGCGTCATCTGGGCGGTTTGCAGCTTGAGCGCCACATGGAAACACTGACGCAAGGCTACACACGCGCCATCCGCGAAGACACCGAAACACGCCAGCTACAGGTGCTGGAAACCTTCGCTCAGACCGAACGCGCCGTGGCGGCACAAGTGCAGTCGCTGGCCGACGCCATGCAAAAGGAAAGTCCACAGGCTACCCGCGTGAGCATGCTCTCGTTCTGCGTGCCATACATCGAGCGCTTTCTTCCTGCAATGACACGGGATTTTCGTGAACTGCTGCACATCCATGCAGCCGGCTTGCGCCATGTCGTGGACAACGAGAGCCACTGGGACGCAAGAGAACGCGCATACCACCTCTCGGCAGAGTTGTATCTGCTGCAACACAGTTGCCATTGGTTCTGCAAATCCCGCGCCGTGGCCGATGCACGGCTGATGCTGCGGCATCAGGTCGATCACCGGAAAGTCCTGGATTCAGTGTCTGCTGTTACCCGCTCGGCTTATCTGCGATGGCAAGGGGCCGATAAGCACTAGGACCAACTGCGTCTCGTCCGCTCTGGCCCCGCTCAGCGCGCATTCTTAAGCAAGTCATTGAAAAAGGGGCGAATCTTTCGATTCGCCCCTTTTTCATTTGGCCTGGATTCCAACTCGCACAGGCACAACGGGCGCCGCAATCGCGATGCCTGTTGTGCCTTGCTGCGTCCGATCAGAAGCGCACAGCCAGCTTGAGCACGCCCGACTGCTGGCGGTTGCCGCCACCGAACTGCGCGTCGTACGCAATGCCGGCCGTCGTGTTGCGCGTGATCGCCATCTCGGCGCCCAAGCCCAACACTGCGGCGTCGCGCGCGATCGGCACGCCCGTCACCGAGAACGTGCTGCCGCCTTCGAAGGCCAACTGCTGCTTGGGCTTCACATCGCCCATGGCATGGCGCCAGCCCAGCGACGCCGTCAAACGCCCCGGCGTGCGGTCGGAGCCGAACTCCCAGCCGCCTCGCAGCCCCAGCGTGGTGCTGGTCACGTCATCGGAATTGCTGGACCCGTGCAGGGCCGCCGTGCCGCCCGATTCCTCGAAGCCGCGCGTGCGCAGCTGGTTCCATGCCAGACCGGCAAAGGGTTCGATGGTGTAGGCATCGCCCAGCGGCAGCTTATAGCCGAGTTCGGTGAACACCTGCGTCGACGAGGCGTGGTAGGACGACTCGAGACGCTGGTTCAAGCTGCCGGCCGCCACGTCGCGCTTCGCGTCGATGTCATGCCAGGTGTAGGCTGCGCCGGCCATGAAGCGGATGTGGCCGGGGCCGGCCTGGAAGTTCCGTCCGCCAAACAGGGTCGCCGTATAGCTGTCCACATTGGTGCGCGAAGACGTATCGTCGATCGAGTTGTGGCTGCCGATGTAGCCGACCGCGCCGCCCAGGCGCCAGCCGCCGCCGACCGCGCCATCGCCGCCGACGAAGAGGCCGCCGGACGATTGGCTCAGGCTGGACGCGTCGCCGTCGCCGCCGAACTTGCTCCAGTTACCGAACGCTTGCGCCCACACCGGCGACGCGCCGCTTTGCGGCATGGCGTCGGACGAGGGCGCGCCCAACTGGGCCGTGGGCCGGCCGGCGACCACCGGCGCATCGAGGTTGCCGCGCAGATGGGACAACGGCAGCGTGCGCACGGTGTCGCCCTGGCTCAGCAGCACGCTCGCGGTGCTGGCGTAAGCCTCGCCCGACAGCATCCTCAAGGCCGAACGCGCTTCGTTCGGCGTCATCGCGAGCACGGCCGCCGCCACCTGGCTGGCGCCGGTGTTCTTGCCAGCGGCGATGCCGCTGTCGACCAGGGAGGATCCGCTACCGGTGGACGGCGTTTCATTGCCGGCGGTGGACGAACCGTTGCCATTCGAGGACGAACCGCTGCCCGTCGACGTCGAGCCGTTGCCGTTGCCGTTCGAGGACGAACCATTGCCGGTCGACGTCGAGCCGTTGCCGTTCGAGGAGGAACCGTTGCCCGTCGCGGGCGGCTCTTCCTTGTCCAGCGCGCCGCCCACGTTGCTCTCGTTGCCCGAACCGCCGATGCTGCCGATCGGCACATCGTTGCGCGTCAGGGTCATGTACGCATTCTTCGGGTCGTAGCTGAGCGTCGGCGTCAGGAACGCATAGCTGCTCGAAGCGCCGGTGAACTGGCCCTGGATGCCGCCATCCGCCGTCAGGATGTTGTAGGTCGTGCGCGGCGCGTAATTGCCGTCAGGACCCACGTGCGCCACGGTGCCGTCGAGGTAGGCGACGCCGGTGACGTGGATGCGGTCGCTGAGGTTGCTGGCCGGATCGGCATGCACGCGGTAGATGGTGTTCTGGCCAAAGGTCAGGTTGCCGTTGACGGTGAGCGTGCCCATGGGCGTGCCATCATTGCCGGGCGAGATGACCGCGGTGGGATAGAGGTTGGTGGTGCCCACCTGGCCCACGCCTGCCAGCACCACTTCACGGCCGATGTCCATCGGGCCGTTCAGCTTGCCGTCGATCTCCAGGGCGCCGTCAGCGATCAGGATGGGGCCCGTGAGGCCGCTGCTGTCCGCGGTCAGGATGACCGATCCCGGGCCGGTCTTGACGAAGCCCTGCGTGCCCTGCAAGGGGTTGTCGATGGTGTCGACGAATTGGCCCGAAGCATAGGTGCCGTCGCCGACCACGATCGCGGGGGGATTGCCGCCGCTGCCGACCAGGGTGATGGGAGCGCCTTGCAAGCGGTAGCGATCGGTGGCGAACTGGATGCCCGACACGCGCACCGGACCGGCGCTGCCGTCCACGTTCACCGTGCCGGCCGCGCCCGTGAAGATCGCGTAGCCGCCGTCGGGCAGGGCGCCCGTGGCATTGCTCGGACTGTTCCAGTTGGCGCTGGCCGCGCTCCAGGTGCCGTTGCCGCCGCCCGAGCGGGTCGCGGATGCCGCGCCGTTGCCATTCCACAGGTTGGTGGTGCTCGGCCCCAGGATGAGATTGATCTGCTTGTCGCCGGTCAGGTTCTGGATGGTCGCGGCAGGCGCGGAATCGCCCGAGACCGATCCCAGCGTCAGGCCGTTGCCGCTCAGGCTGCCGCCGTAGGACAGGATCCGGTAGTAGCCGGCGTTGACGCCCAGGGTGTTGACCGTGACGTTCAGCGTGGTGTTGTTGATGGCGGCATTGCCGCGCACGGTGATGTTGTCGCCGGTGCCAGGTTGCGTAATGGGCAGCCCCGCGTAGCCGGTCTCGAAATTGAACACCGAGTTGTTCATCGACAGATTGCCGTTGACGACCAGGTTGCCATTGGAGACGCCAGTAGGCGTGCCGACTTCATAGCCTGGCGCCACGCGCGCGCCGGACACATTGAGATCGCCGTTGATCGAGCCAAAGCCCGCGACGGTGCCGTTCGAGTTCGCATTGACGTTGCCGCCCAACGTAACGCCAGAGCCGCCGCCATTGCCGCCGATCACCAGCGTGCCGCCGTTGACATCCACCCCGCCGGGGAAATTGGCCGAGCCGTCGAACACCTGCGTATTGCCCGACGTAACCGTCAGGTCCGCAGCCGCGACGCCACCGCAGTAGGACGCGCTCAGCGCGAGCGTCGCCGTCAGCCATTTCTTCGTGTCGTGTATCAACGTAAATCCTCCATGTTTTGATTAATGAATTTGATATCCAGGGCATTACCGGATCGCTATAAAAGTATTATTAAGTAACCGGGTAAACCCAATGGCCGAAATAAGTTTTCGCGAAAAAAGGAGGCAATTTATACCCCTTTTCTTTCAATACCAAAAATTAATGAATAGATACCATCTTTATTAATTAATTCAGCAACTTGGATACCATCCAAAACCTGAATAATCGAATATGGATACCATCCATCGGCGAAAAATAATTAAAATGGCCAATATCCGATTTATTTATTTTTTCTTGTTGGATACCATCCAAACCGATACAACTGGCGTTCGATTTCCCGACTTCAAAGCCGTTCGGGAAACAAATTGACATAACCAGCGCGGGAACGAAGCGCGGCACCGGCCCGCTTCCAGAATTTTCTTATCCGTGAAGCCCGGCCCGGCCCCTACCATCGTTTGCATGATGGCCGCCCCCAGCCTCCCCGACGGATACATGCCGGCAACCACCAGATTGCCGATGATCCTGCTGCACCTGCTCGCGATGGCGCTGCTGGCATGCATACTCATCGGCACGATGCTGTTGATGTACTGGTCGTTCAGCGATGAGGTGTCCAGTTACCGCCGCCGCATGAACGCCGCCGCCGACCGGGCGCAGATATTCTTCGACCAGCGCGAAACGCTGCTGCGGGCCGTGGCGGCCTCGTCGGTGCGCAACACCGACCGCACGCCGGCCCAGCACACGCCCAGGACCTTCGGCCAGACCGGACAGATCAACGTGATCCCGCTGACGAACGGAGCGGACGCCTACGAATGGGCGCTGATTCTCACCCGCCGCAACCGGGCGGACGTAGCCGCCGCCAATGCGCGCATCGTCTACACAACGCTGGCAGACTCCGGCGCGACACGTCTGGCGGTGGACGACACGCGGCGGGACGGTCACCAGATTTCCAGGGAAGCGGAAAAATGGCTCTACGACGCGCTGGCGTCGCATCACGCCACGCCTGATCCGGACGACGGACGCGCGCCGGTCGTCTGGATCAGGCCCCTGACGGACGCCACCGATCATCTGTTTCTCTACACGCCTCTGGACACGGCAGGCCGCGAGCAGACCTGGGTAGGGCTCGAAGTCGACGACATCGCTTCCGTCATCACGGCGCAACATGCCAGCGACGGCGCAAGCTATGCGCTTTACGACAGCGACAGCCGGGTCGCCTTGCACGGCGGCCCCTCGCCTTCCGCCACCGGCTCGATGTCGGCGAGATTGACCCGCGACTCCTTCAGCTTCCAAGGCGCCAGCTGGCTTCCCCACAGCCTGGCGCTGAGCAAGGCGGTCGGCGAAGCCGGCTGGCGACTGATCTACTACGTGCCGACGCAGGACGTGCTGAAACATGGCGCATCCGCCTTCTGGGCCGTGGGCACGATCGCGGCCTGCCTGAGCACGGTGGTCCTGCTGGGCGTACGCCACATCAGGGAGACGCTGATTTCGCCCGCGATCCGGCATCAGACCGCGCTCATCGACAGCCTCGCCCTGAACCGGAAGATCATTGACGTCGCGCCGATCGGGCTCAGCCTGGTTCGCCCCGCCGACGGCACCCAGGTCATATCGAACGAGACGGCACGCCATCTGCTGGGCGCGCACGACAGGTGGCGCGAGGACACGCGCAGCGCTGGAGACCAGGCAGGCCGGCATGAGTATCAGCTTGGCGACGGACGCACCGTCTGCCTGACATACGCCGCGACCAGCTACCAATCCGAGAACGTCGTGATATGCGCCATCAGCGATATTTCCGCGCAGAAGGAAATTGAACACACCTTGCGCAGTGCCAAACTGGCTGCCGACCAGGCGAATGACGCCAAAACCCTGTTCTTCGCCACGATCAGCCACGAAATACGCACCCCTCTGTACGGCATCCTGGGCACGCTGGAGCTGCTTGCGCTCACGCCCATGACGAGCCAGCAGCAGCAATACCTTCAAACCGTCCAGCAATCCTCCTCGACCTTGCTGCGCACCATCAACGACACGCTGGACCTGTCCCGCATGGAGGCCGGCCACGAGGACCTGATCCTTTCGGAGTTCTCGCCCGCGGAGATGCTGGAAAGAGTCGTGGCCAACTATGCCGCTCGCGCCCAGGGCAAGGGGCTACAGATTTTTTCCCTATCCGACACCGGTATGCCGGCAATGGTGAAGGGGGATCCGGTCCGGTTGCAGCAGATCCTCAACAATCTGGTGAGCAACTCGGTCAAGTTCACCGAGGCGGGCCGGGTCGTGCTGCGAGGAACCGCGAGCGTCGTCGATCCTGGCAAGGTGACGCTGCGCTTCCAGGTCGCCGATACCGGCGTCGGCATACGCGCGGAATCGCAAGCCCAGCTATTCGAGCCCTACTTTCGAGCGCATTCCGGGCTGGGCCGGGACGCGACCGGCACTGGCCTGGGCCTGGCCATCAGCCGCCGCCTGGTCGACCTGATGGGAGGCAGCCTGACCGTGGTCAGCGAGGTCGGCCTGGGTACCAGCATAACGTTCACCGTCGCGCTCGACGTAACCGAAATGGAACCGGCATCGCCCATAGCGCTACGACGCAGCGCCGTCTACGTCAGCGGCGCCATTCCGGAGGTCGTGGCGAACGCATGCGCGTGGCTGAACAATTGGGGCGCCATCGCCATACCCTATCGCGGGCAGAGCCATGGACAAGATGCCGACAACGCGGTCTTGCTGCAGACCTGGCCGCCCGGACTGACAGAAGCGTCTTGGGCCGGCAGCAGGGTGCGCGTGCTCGCCCCAGGCGCCGACCATGCTTCGATCGCATCGCGCGGCGGCCGCCTCGGCGTCACCAGTCAGGGCAATCCATTCAGTATCGGAACCGCCGTAGGCATGGCCCAACACGGCCGCGAACAAGTCCTGCCGCCCTCTCCCGGCACGCAACGGCCGTCGCTGGGGCTGCGGATCCTGGTGGTCGAGGACAACGCAATCAACCAGATCATCCTGCGCGAGCAACTCGAGTACTTGGGATGCTCAGCCACCATAGCCTCCAACGGCGGCGAAGCGCTGCAACGCTGGGATCCCGACAAGTACGACGCCGTCATCACCGACATCAATATGCCTGTCCTGGATGGCTACGAGCTGGCCAGAGCCCTGCGCAAACTCGGCTACCCGGGAACCATACTCGGCGTGACGGCCTGCGCGGCGCCCGAAACCATAACCAAGGCGCAGGAAGCCGGCATGAATCAGGTGCTGATCAAGCCACTGCCCATCCTGGCCCTGGCCGCAACCTTGCACGCATACGCCGAAGGCTGACGAAAAAATGCTGTCCAAACTCAAAGTACTGGTACTGGATGATCACGCCTACCAATGCGCCTTGCTGAAAGACATGCTCGAGGAAGCAGGCTTCCCGCACGTCGACACGGCGCTCGACGCGCACGACGCCCTGGACCAGATCTGGAGAGAGAAACATCAACTGGTGCTCATGGATGTGGACATGCCCGGCATGGACGGCGCGCAGTTCATTCATGAACTCGCCTGTCGCGGCCTGAATCCGATACTGGCTATCGTCACGGGATGCTCCCGGCGGATGAGCAACAGCATCGGACTCATGGCAAAAGAGCGCGGATTCGCGGTCATGGCAAGCTTCATCAAGCCGGTTTCCACCGAGCAGATCGGCAGCCTGGCGGCAGGCCTGCTGAGAAAGCAAACCGCCCCGGCGCCAGTGCGAGCTCCCGCCGGCGCCGATCAGTCTCGACCTCTGCTCGACCGGCGCATGATCGAGAACGCCCTGCGCGACGGCAGTATCCAGGCCTGGTTTCAGCCGAAGAAATCACTCGTTTCCGGCAACATCGTCGGCGCCGAGGCGCTGGTCCGCTGGCAGCACAAAGAACTGGGCCTGATGCTGCCCTCCTCGTTCCTCGCATCGCTGCGCGCCTACGATCTGGACCACGAACTGCTGCTGCGCATGTTGGACGATGGCCTGAGAGCCTATTCCATCTGGCGCGATCAAGGGCACCGCATTCCCATTTCGGTCAATCTTTCGGCCAGCCTGCTGGATCTTCCGCAGTTGCCCGACGAACTCCATGCCATGGTCTCCGGACTCGGCATACCCGCCTCGGACATAACCTTCGAATTGCTCGAGGACGCGATGCCGACACTCGCCGGGCAGTTCCACATGGGAGCCAGCCGCCTGCGTCTGAAGGGGTTCGGGCTGTCGCAAGATGATTTCGGCAAGGGTTACAGCTCCATGTACAACCTCATCTCCACCCCTTACACCGAGGTGAAGATCGATCGCGCCTTCGTCAACGGCGCCGCGGCCGACGAGTCGCTGGCGGCCGCGCTGGTGGCGTCGATCCAGCTGGGACGGCAACTGGGCCTGCAGGTGACCGCCGAAGGCGTGGAAACGCTGGAAGACCTGGAATTGCTACGACGGATCGGCTGCGATGTCGCACAAGGATTCCTTATTTCCGCAGCCGTCAACGTTGCGACCTTCTGCGAGTTGCTGGCCTACGAACCGAATTCCTATTTCGCCCCGCTGTCTCCGCCCCACTAGGGCATGCCGACATCGCTCCGATACCGGATATGCCGCCGAACAGAATAGCCCGCAGCCTGCGCCACCTGAGCATGGCGTGCCTGCGCGCCATGCCGCCCGTCCTGCTTTGCGTCGCCGCGCTCTACTGCGGGCGCCAACAGATCCAACGGCGCCACGCCGACCTGATGCGGCTGGACTTCGCGACCATCGTGCAGACCAACATCTGGCTGTTCGCCTGCACCTTGCTGTTGCTGGCCGCCGGACTCTATGCCGGCGCGCTGCTCTGGTTCTGGTGCCGCCGCCGCATCATCCTGCCGGCGAGAGCGGCGCGGCAGGCGCTGGCCGAGTGCGAGGCGCTCTGCCGAACGATGCTCGCCACGACGCCTTGCGCGCTATGTGCGCTCTCGCGCGAGAACGGCCGGCTGGTCTTCGGCAACGCCTTGGCGCTGCAATGGTTGGGCGCGGGCGCCGGCCAGGTCTTGCCCGACACACCCGACGCCAGACGCCTCTTGATGCAAGCCCTGCACGCACGGGAGCCCGGCAACATCGAGGCATTCAAAACCCATGACGGCCGCAGGCTGACGGTAGCCTATGCCCCGACTCGATACCGCCGGCAGAATGTAGTGCTGTGCGCCTTCGCCGACATCAGCGCACGCGCCGACATGGAGCGTCTCCTGAAACGCGCAAAGGCTCAGGCAGACAGGCTCTACGAATCCGGGGCGGGCATCCTGTCCGCCATCAACCGCGAAATCCGCACGCCGCTGCATGGGGTATTGGGCACCCTTGAGGTGTTGGGCATGACGGCGCTGAACGAAGAACAGCGCCAACACGTCGACCGCGTCCAGAACGCATCCCTCGCGCTGCAGCAGCTTACGGACGATCTGCTCGACATCGCCCGGATAGAATCAGGCCAGTTCTCCCTGGAAACCGGCGCATTCGATCCCCTCGAGCTGGTCGAAAGCACGGTCGCGGCCCATGCTCCGATAGCAGAACGCAAGGGGTTGATCATCTATGGCTGCCTGGACACCTCGGTACCGAACTGCGTCACCGGCGACGCCGGACGCATCCGGCAGATACTGAACAACCTGCTGAGCAACGCCATCAAGTTCACGGATTCCGGCCACGTCGTCGCCAGGCTGCGCGCGCAGGTCATGCCAGACGCCAGAGTCCGCCTGGACCTGCAGGTTGCCGATAGCGGTACTGGCATCGCCGCAGCCCAGCAGACCAAACTGTTCGAACCCTTCCATCAGGCCGCTGCCGGAACGCAGGCCGCGCGCGGCGCGGGCCTGGGTCTGGGTCTGTTTCTTTGCGCCCGCCTGGCGGCGCTCATGGGAACCCGTATCCAGGTCATCAGCGAACCTGGGCTGGGCAGCAGCTTCTCCATTTCCTTCATGGTGGACCGGGCGGACGCGTTGGCCTATACGCCACCGCTGTTGCAGGGTCTAAGCGTGCTGGTGCGCAGCGCCCGCAAGGAAGCGGGCGAGAGCGTGGCCCAGTGGCTGCGGCAATGGGGGGCCCAGTCCCGAACCGTCCCCGCAGGCATCGTCGCCAACGGCAACGAGGCTGGCATGTTGGTCGACCTGGCCTTGCACAAGAATGCCGAACATGCGCCCTGGAGAGGGCCGCGCATCGTGGCGGGAAGCGCACGCAGCGGCGGCGGCACGGTCCTGGTAGACCGCCATTCCGCGCGCGAGATCGGCTACGCGGTACAACACCTGATGCAAGGCGGAACAGATCGGCCCCCGCATGCCGCGCTGCCTGCCCACCGCCTCCTGAACCTGCGCGTCCTGGTCGTGGAGAGCGATCTCATCAACCAGGCCACGCTGCAGGATCAGCTCGCGCGCCTGGGCTGCCACGCCACGGTCGCCTCGGACGGGGCCGAAGGACTGGCATTGTGGAACATACAGCCCTACGACCTGGTCATGGCGGACGCCGACATGCCCGGCATGAACGGCTACGCGTTCGCCGCGGCCCTGCGCGCCCAGGGCGCGACGGTCCCCATCCTTGCCCTGGTCACAAGCACGCCCCGCGCAGAGGAACAGCGGTGCGCAGCGGCCGACATGAACGGCTGGCTCGCCAAACCGATAGGCCTGCGCACGCTCAGGCAACGGCTCCAGGCATACGCCGCCGCACCTCCCCGCAAGCCCGACCGGCCGGCTGCCCCGCTACAGAGCACCGCCGAACCGCCGCGGCCCGGCAAGCCGGTGGTTCCCGCCAAGTACAAGGCCGTCTTTCTCGAAACCATGGACAAGGATCTGGTTCGGCTGGAAGCCTCGATGAAGAGCGGCGACAACGCCGATATCCGCGCTTTGCTGCATCGTATACGCGGCGGCCTGGCCGCAGTGCACATGGCCCCTCTGCTGGCCCAGGCCGATGATCTTGCCGCCCTGCACCGCAAGGACGGCCTGGGCGGCGCCATGCCCCAGCAGGTGGCCTCCTTTGTCGCGCAGTTGCGAGACAAGATGCTCGAGATCGCGAAAGCGTAAATCAGCGAAGTCAGACTCGCCCCCTTCTTTGAGAGGCCGCGTTCACTCGGCGCGAGGCCATTGGGAACAATTGAGAATATTCCCATGGCCCATGCAGTGGGTGATTTCTAGAATCAACCACTGCAAACGAATGCATGCCATGCGCGCAAGCGCCGTCGCCATCCTGGCCGACAACGCGCAGGCATGCGCTACTACCGAAAATGGAATATCTCCCTTGCGGTGGCTTCGGCTTACGCCCCGCGCGTCAGCCCTCGGCGCTAGTCGGCTATCAACCCGTTTTCTCCGCCGATGGCCGAGTATGCGAATACGCATTGCCTGACCTGCCCGCGGCCGAAGCGACCCGACATTTCATCGATGATCCCGCCGCTCACAGACTGCACGACACGCTGCGTCTCTTCCGGCAGGGACATCAGGGCATTCCCCTGTCATTCAGCTATGCGCTCGATGCCCCGCGCATCGAGTGGTCGGCGCGAAACGTATGCACCGAGCTAGACCTGTCGCTGGAGCAAAGCCGCCTGCACTTAGGCGCGGCTCCCGCCGATGGCGTCGCGGCGGGCCCGAGCTATCCCGCATCGCTGTTCACCTTGAACATACCCATGACGTGGGATCTGCTGCCGGACGCCGAACTGCACAAGAACCGGCATGATTTCAATGCCGGCCTGCGAGTAAGGATCAATCCCACGCTGGTGGAGGGCCGGCCAAACACGCACGGCGTGCTGCGCGTCGTGGGCCTGCACCTGAAGATCCCGGAGCGCATCTCAGAACAGCCCATGCTGAATGGCAAGTTCTTTTCCCTGCTGCAACGCGCCCAGGCATTCAAGCTGCCGGTGCTGGTCTCGGATATCAACCATGCCATCGATTTTCACTGGCTGCGGTCGTTTCCAAACCTGATGTTCCAGGGAGATCTGCTATCCCCGCGCATCGGTGCGGACAGCCTGGACTTGTTGCTGACGATGGGCGGCGACAGATGGCGGGACTTCAAGGTGGGTGGCCAGACTCGATAGCCTCGCGGCATTCCGCCAGCATCGGGATCAGAACGAGAAATTTCTCAGACCTGGACTTAGGTTGAACAAGGATGATGCATGGGTTCGGACGCACACGAAGCGTCCGCTACACAACCCCGCCTTCAACAACTCTCGAAGGCATTCATTCAACTTCAACTCCAGGTTTTCATCCATGAAACTGAACAAGATCCTGATCGCACTGGGATTGGCTGGCGCGTTTGCGGGCGTGGCGCATGCCGCTACCCCAGCAGAGAAAACCGTCACAAAGAGCATCACCCTGACGGCTCAGATCAACGACGCGATTTTCGTGTCCAAGCCCGACGGCTCCACCTGGTACGGCACCGAAGAGCTCGAACCGGCAGACTACAGGCAGCTGACATTCTCCAAGACGCTGCCGATCCGCATATTTTCGAAGACCGCTGGGATCAACGTCAAGCTCTCCCAACCTCTGAAAATGTCCAACGGACACCTCGAGATGACCAACGCACAGGTGATCTTGACCCACGCCGCAGGCGACCAAGTCCTGGCATACGACAAACCCAACAAGATTACCCAGGTCGTGCAGGGCAACGGCGGCTTTGACGAAATCCACAATCTGGAAATCTCAGTGGACAGCCCCCAGCAAACCAACGGCCAGCCCACCAACGGCAGCTACAGCGGCAATCTGGTCATGCTCTTCGAGCCGGCCCCTTAAGCCTCGCTCGACCATCGTTCTCCAGAGCCCCGTCCGGGGCTCTTCCTTCCCCCTTATGGATTGCAGGGCATGCGCGCTCATCGGGTTTCCTTTTGCCTCAAAAAAATCCTGCCGTGCGTGCTTGCCGCTACCTCCACCCAGGTCTTTGCGCAAGTGAAGATTTCCTACGGCATCCCCGAAGGCTTCAGCGCGGTTGAAATGGACAATAGCGCAAGCTACGTCTCCAGCTTCAACGGCAGGACGCTGCCCGGATTGATCGCCTATTCGCTGGAGCAGAACCGGCTCGCGTTCGACCCGGTCAAGTATGCGGAAAACGGTATCACGGTGGAAGAAATAGAAACCATCCGCCAGGTAGTTTCCGCGGTCGACTACAAGCAATGCGTCAACGGTTGTGACGTGCGCGTGGCGGAACACTACGTCACCATCGACAAGATCCGCCGCACATTGCAGATCAGAAGCTCGCGCGACGACTACCTATCTCCCGCGACCACCTGGGGGCTGATCAACAATCAGTCCCTGGACCTGCGCGGATCCTCCGACAGCTATCGCGCCATGAATCTCAGCGGCACGACATGGCTGGGCCTGCCGCTGCGCAGCTTCGGCTACATGAGCTGGTACGGCAGCCGCAATCGCATGCGCGGCCGCAGCAATGGCGATCAAGGGATATCCTCTTACTTCCTGCAGAAGAATTTTCACGACACCTACGTGCGGGCAGGCAAGCAGAACAGCCTCGACTACGCCTCGGGCTCGGTCAGCACCATGCTGTCGCCCAGCTTCGATCAGTTCGTCACCATCGGCAGCCAGAACCATTTGCGGGCCGACCGCGATACGGGTTCGCTGGTGCTGTATTCCACCGCCGAAGGAAACTACGAGTTCTACCGCAACGGGCGTCTCATCCTGAAGCGGCCCGCCATACTCGGCCGCAATGAAATCAGCTTCATCGACCTGCCTGGCGGCTACTACCCGGTGGAGATCCGGCTGGTGGACCGCAACGGCAATCTGATCAACCGCGAAACGCGCGACATCAACAACCTGAATTTCAACGGCGGCGGCGGCAATTCCTGGCACATGACCGCGGGCAAGGAAATGGGCGCAGGCGGCCAGCTGCTTCAAGCTGCCGTCAGCCGCAACCTGAGCCAGTTCTACCTGAACGCCTCGTTCATCAGCGGCGACCAGTCCCGCTGGGCGGGCGAGCTGAACATCACGCGCCCCTCCCGCATCGGCACGGCTGACCTCACTCCCACAGTGGGCGTCCTAGGCGGCGAACGCGGCGCGGGCGGCTATTTCAACCTGTCGATGAACGATCCCTTGCTGGGCAGCCTCTCGGCCAGCCGCTATCAGATTTCAGACGTATCGCGCTTCTATTGGGGCGCGCCCAGCACCAGCTTTTCATACAGCAGAAGCGTGGGCGATGTCATGCTGGGCTACAACTACAACAAGCACAGCCGCGGCGAAATACAGCAAGCCGAAGCGCGCTGGAACTACCGCCCCAACGGCCTGTGGTCGACCTTTTCCCTGGGCGTGCAAAAGGGCGGGTACGGCCGGGGCGACGACGGCTACGCCGTGTACTTCAACATGAGCTGGACCCTGGACGAGACGCAAGCCAGCTTCCGCGCGGCCCGCCAGGGCGGCGAAACGCAACTCAGCGGCGACTATCGCAAGGATTTCGAGGACAGCTACGGCACCTCGACGGCTGGCGTCACGGTCAACCGGAGCAGCACAAGCAACAGCGTCAATGTTTACGGCAGCCGCTCCGGCACTCGTGGCGATACCTCCCTCAACCTGGGCCACAGCGACTTCGGCAGCAACGCGGATTTCAACTACCGCGGCATGCTGGCGGCCAGCGCCACGGGCATAGCGGTAGGACGCTACAGCAGCAGCGGCAGCGCCATGTTGCTGGACACGCCCGCCATCGACGGCACCGCCTACGGATTCAGCGTGGAAGGCCATCCGGTCGGCGGCGGCAGCACCTACGCCGTACCGCTAGGCCAATACCGCGACGTTCCCTTCGCCCGCGTCCTGAGCAACAGCGAGCACATGGACATGAGCATCGAAGTCCCTGCCAACGTCGTGCGCGCCCATCCTGGTCAGGTGTACGCGGCGCAAGCCAAGGTGGCGATCAACATGGTCTACAGCGGCATCCTGATGGATCCGTCCGACAAGCCCCTGGGCGGAACCATCCAGGAAACTGGCGACACGGCGTACCCCAACGGACTGTTCTCCATCGCCAGCAAGACGGTGCTTACCAAGATCACGCTGCGGCAACCCGGCAGGAACTACACCTGCGACCTCGGCAACGCCATCAATGGCAGCTACTACCGCTGCCGATAACCTGATATCCGAAGAGGAACCACGATGCCACGCAAGACCCTGCTCACGCTATTCGCTTCGATGCTGCTGGCCGCGCCGTCGGCTCAAGCCGAAGGCGAGCTGCTGGTGATGCCGGCCCGGATCAAGGTCTTCAATGGCCACGACTACGGCGTCACCGTCAAGAACGTTGGCGACGCGCCGCTCTACCTGTCGGCCACGCTGCAGAAGGTGAAGAATCCCGGCTTCGACCCCGAGGAGCAGGTGCCGCTGAGCCAACTCGAGCATCCCGGCCTGCTCGCCAGTCCGGACAAATTGACGCTGGGACCGGGCCAAAGCCGCGCGATCAGCCTGAAGTCGCTATCCGTACCCACCGCGGAAGAGATGTACCGCCTGTACGTCGTGCCAGTGAGGGCAATGCAGGTCGAAGAGGCGCCCCAGGACAAGATCAGCGCGCCCATGTCAGTTTCCATAGGTTATGGCGTGCTGGTCCAGCACATGCCTCCTCCGGGTCAGCAACGGTCGGGCTGGTCGCATCGCTGCGAAGACGCGGGTGTGAGGCTGGAGAATACCGGCAATGTGTCGCTGGTCCTGGCGGATATCGCATCGCCGGACCGCAAGCAGGAGCAGAACCGGGTGGTGTTGTTTCCCGGCATGTCGCGGCGCTTCGAGGGCAAGAAGCTCACGATGCTGATCGGCGATGCGCCGCAGGGTTTCGATTGCCGCGGATGAGCATGGCGCAATGTACGAGGGACCAAGCATGAGATTGCCGAATTTCAAAGGATGGATGATGCCGCGACCAGTTGCTGCCGTACTGGCAACAAGCGCGATGATCGCCAGTAGTGACGCCTTGGCATGGCGGGGCATCTACTACAGCAACCTGAGCAACGGCTATAGCAATTGCACCTACCAAAACAATGGCAATGGCACCAGCACGCTGGGCGTGACCATCAGCTATAAGAACATTCAAGGTCACCTAGGCAGGCATAGCGGGTGGTTCCAGAGCCGAGGAATCCTTATATACACCTATGAGAAAGATGGCAAACTGCGGCAGTCTGGTCACTATGCCAGTGCTGTCTACATGGATGGCGTTCGGCACTGGGGTAGAACAAGCGGCATTGACTACGCATCCTACGATAACAGTGATTCCCGTTACGCCACGAGCTGGCGCGATCCATCCGCGAGAGTCGTGCGGGTAACGGTCGTTATCGATAACAAGCACCTTGCACCGTGGCCTGCCATTGGGGTAAGAGCAGCGAACGTCACGCAAAAGAACGACATCGTCGAAATAACCGGACTGGCCTATATCGGCGCAGACAGCTCAACGGGCAACTGCAATACCATCACCGATCCGAAGATTCCGCCCCCACCTGAGGCTCCCAAGATCCACATGACCGCGCCGGACTGGAACCTCGGAGAGTTGCTGCCCGGAGCGCCTGCGGAAAGGCCATTTTCTGGCGCCGGCGAAGAGTTGTGCTTCACCTATGACCACCTCAAATGGACAGGATCGCGCTACGCCATCAACGCGACCAACCAGAACGGCCTGTCGGGCAATGGCTGGTACCAACTCAAGCACCTGACCTCGCCTTCCGACACGGTGCCATACCGAGTCGTGCTGCGGAACGCGACGACCAGTACCGAGGTCGCGCTGCCCAACACCGGCAATGTCGTGTCCGCCTTGGGCAACAACGGACGCGATTGCTTCATCCCCACGTTCACGGCCGACACGCCCAAGGCGGCGAAGGAAGGCGACTACAGCGACGTGCTCACCTTCACGGTCGTCGCACGACCTTAGCTCATGCCATGAGCGTTCATGTCCTTCCCCGGCGATTCGCCCGCCGCACCGCGTTTATCGTCGCGGCACTCGCCCTGCCCTGGCCCCAGCACGGCCAGGGGGCCGGCATCCTGCACCTGCCGAGAGCGGAACTGCGCCTGGAACCCGGTCGAGCGCCGAGCGAACTGCTGGCGGAAAACCGTGGCGACAGCCCGCTGTATCTGGATGTGGAACAACATCTGCTCCTCAATCCCGGATCGATGCCGGAGGTGCTGGCGCCAGTTGGCGAAACAGAGCGACCCAGCTTGCTGGTCACCCCCAAGCGCCTGATTCTGGCGCCGGGACAAAAGTACCGGATGAGCGTGCGCGTCTTGCATGCGCCTGCCCGCACGCAAGTCTGGCGCATCACCTTCCGGCCTAGGGAGCGGGTGATTCTGAACGGCGGCGAGGCCGATGGCAGCGCGCCCCTGATCATCAACATGGCGTACGGCGTTCTGATCTATCAGACCGCCGAGCACGCTCAGCCTTGAAACCCATGAGAACCCGGACATGAACAGAATATCAATCCGCGCGTGCCTGATGCTTGCCCTGGGAACGCTCTCTGCCGCAGCCTCCGCCGGGGATATCGTCCTGACCGGCGACACCACAAGCAGGATCACCGCCACGGTCAAGGCCGCCAACAGATTGCTGGTCACGGACGACAAGGGTGGCTGGTTCGACCAGGGCTTGGCCATGCAGCAGCTACGCGGCTGGGAATCGCCGTATGAGGCGCAAGCACGCTTGCGCATCCTGTCCTCGAGCGGCGCGTTTCAGGTGCGCATGGACCGACCGCTGGAGATCCGCAATACGGCCAACGCGGCCCTGGTGTTCCGTCGGCCCAAGGTTTCCCTGGCCGCGGAAGACGGGGAGCAGAAAACCCTGGAAGTAGGCCAGGACGTGAAATTCAAGAATCCGCCTGCGCCCGCTGCGGGCGAGGACTCCATCGGCTACTACGGGCTGGCGATTGCGGCCTACCCGCCGGAAGGCGATTTCAAGCAGACCGCAGGCAGCTATGTCGGCGAGCTGTCGCTGGTCTTTGAACCGACCGTGCGGATCCCCTGACCCGCTATAAGCGGCCGGATGTCGCCGAAATGTGGATGAAACCCTTCGACTGTCTGCTGTTGCTTCTGGTGTCCTGGCCTGCCACACCGGCCTTCGCACATATCGACGTGATGCCCAAGCTCGCCGTCGTGCAAGGCAAACCGGCCTCGGTCCATATCATCAACCAGGGCGATCGCGCGGAGTACGTGTCCATTACCCTATCGCGCTTGCTCAACCCCGGCGTCGAGGCCGACCAGGAACACCTGGAGCCCATCGCGCAGACGGAGAGGCCTGCGCTCTACGTCTCCCCGTTCAAGCTCTCGCTAGGACCAGGGCAGAGCAAGACCGTCACCCTCAAGCCGCTGGCCGATGTGGAACAGGAACAGGTGTACCGGCTGGATATCAGGCCGGTCGTCAATCTGCTGGATCGGGCGGGACAAGGCACCTCCGGCAATGTGGTCGTCACCCTTGCGTTCAGCACCCTGGTCAGGCTGCTACCGCAAAACGAAACCTCGGGGCTGTCGCTGCGCTGCGCGCCGCAAGGCGCCTGGCTGGCTGCGTCGGGCAACGTGCGCTATCAGGTCAAGGATGCGGTCGCCGATGGCCGGCCCGTGGAACCATTCAACGTCTATCCGAGCACGCCCATCCTGCTGAAAGGCCGCGCAATACAGGTGCCCGGCCAGCCATCCTGCCCGCCCTCCGGACGCTGATTCCGGGGTAAATCCACGTCCCCCAACGCCGGCGGCCATGGCGCCGCCACCACACATGCCCCCCCTCGACAGTGCTGCATTCGCGCACTTGCGGTAACCTTCAGCCTGAACAAATCTGAGGTGTTGGAAATAACAATGGGTTTTGAAAAACTTGCCGACCTGCGCGAGCAGCTACGGGCACAGGCTCAAAAGGCGGTGCCGGTCCAACCGAAGGCGGCAGGCCGGACAAAGAAGCGGGAGCCTGATCAGGCCAAGGCTACGGCGCGGCCGCAGCAAAAGCGCGAGTCTGGTCAAGCGAAGGCTGCCGCCCGCCCGCAGCAAAAGCGCGAGCCCGTCGACCCCGTGGTCGAGGCCATCTGGCGCCTGCAGAAGCACTTCCCGCAGGCCTTCCCCAAGAATCCCGCGCCGAAGCTGCCGCTCAAGCAGGGCATCCTGGCCGACGCGGCCCAGCATCTGGAAAAGCTGGGCATGACGGAAGAACAGCTCAAGCAAGCCATCGCCACCTGGTGCAAGGGCAGCCGCTACTGGAGCAGCATGGTCGCCGACGCCACCCGCGTCGACCTGCAAGGCCAGCCCGCGGGCACGGTGACGGCGGAGCAAGCCGCCTACGCGCGCCGCCAGGCTTCGCGCCGGCCGGCCGGCAAGGCTCGTCCGGCGAAAAAGGCCGACGCGCCGGCTGCCGCATCCGCTGACACCCCGGCTGACACCCCCGCGCCTGAAGCCGCCCCCGAAGCCGCGGCCGTCACAACGCCGGCATCGAGCGATACGCCCTGAGGACACTGTTTGGCTCGGCGAGCGGGGATTTTTCGCATCCCCGCCCCGCCAGGCTACACAAGCCCGAAATTCTGTGTATAATCGCTGTCTTTGGTGGACACGGCCTTTCTGAAAACCAAGTCAGAAATTACACCAAAACGCAGTGCCCCCCGCGGGAGTAGCTCAGTTGGTAGAGCGCAACCTTGCCAAGGTTGAGGTCGCGAGTTCGAGACTCGTCTCCCGCTCCAAGTTATGATCTACAGACTTCTACTGACGTCTGTAAGTCGTTGAAAAGAGGGGCTTCGGCCCCTCTTTTCATTCCAGCGAGCGCCACGGAAATCCACCCACAGCCAGCCTTTTTTAGGCGCCAATGTAGGCACAGGAATATGGGTGAGACGGCTTCCGGATAGTTGCTGGGGCTGAGCGGGAACCATGACGAGCATAGGCCTAAGTCATCACTTAGGAGCCTCGAAATGGCACTCTCTGATCTGATCGTCCGGCAGGCCAAGACCGCCGGCAAGCGCTACACCCTCTACGACAACGACTGCCTGAGCCTGATGGTCTCTGCCGCAGGCGGCAAGTCGTGGATCTTCCGTTACTGCTGGTTGGGCAAGCAAAAGCGCATGTCTCTGGGCAGCTATCCCGCTCTCAGCCTGCGCGAGGCCCGCGCCGAGCGGGACAAGGCCCAGGTTCTGCTCGCCAAGGGCATTGATCCCCAAATCGAACGCGACCAGCGGCGGCACGCGGCCAAGCTGGCGGGCGAATACACCTTCAAGAACGTCTTCGACGCCTGGGTCGAGCATCGCCGCAAGGAACTCAAGGAAGGCCGTCAGAGCACGCTGTCGCAGATCCTGCGCATCTTCAACAAGGACGTGCTGCCTACCCTGGGGAAGATGTCGATCTACGACATTCGTCGGCCCCAGCTCGTGGGCGTCGTGGCGGCGATCGAGAAACGCAAGGCGTTCACCACCGCCGAGAAGGTCCGCACCTGGTTCAACCAGATGTTCCGCTATGCCCTGGTCATCGCCGAGGGGCTGGAAGTCAACCCGGCCGCGGACCTGGATGTGGTGGCCGAGCCCAAGCCCCCGGTGGCCCACAACCCCTATCTGCACCTGCCCGAGCTGCCCGAGTTCCTTCAGAAGCTCCGGCGCTACAACCCCCGCGGCTGGCAGACCCAGCTTGGCGTCCGGCTGCTGTTCCTGACGGGGGTGCGCACGGGCGAGTTGCGGCTGGCCGAACCTGAGCAATTCGACCTCGACCGCGGCTTGTGGATCATCCCGCCGCAGGTCGTCAAGCAGCTTCAGGACGAAATGCGCAAGGCCGGCAAGCGGCCGCAGGACGTGCCGCCCTACATCGTGCCCCTGTCCCTGCAGGCCATCGAGATCGTGCGCTATCTCCTGGGCGTAATGCGGCCGGCGCAGAAGTACCTGCTGTCGCATCGCAGCGAACTCAAGAAGCGCATCAGCGAGAACACCCTCAACAAGGCCGTGCAGCTCATGGGCTACGAGGGGCGCCTGACCGGCCACGGCATCCGCGGCACCATCTCGACGGCACTCAACGAGATCGGCTACCCGAAGATTTGGGTGGACGCGCAGCTTTCGCACTCCGACCCGAACAAGGTCAGCTCGGCCTACAACCACGCCAAGTACGTGGAGCCGCGGCGCCGCATGATGCAGGACTGGGCAGACCGTCTCGACCTGCTCGAACAGGGTGAAGTGGAAGCCGCGAGCGCGCACCTGACCATCCGCATCGACGGGGTGCCGGCGATGGCGGAAGTGGAGGAAGCGCTGGGTGCGGCCCCCACGGCGGCCGAGCCCGCTGTCACCGGCGTGCCACCCGTGGTGGCCACGCCCATCGTCGTGACTCCCAACAGCGGCGGAATCACGTTCCAGCGGCTGTCACAGGTGCCGCCGCCTCCGATGCATGCCCCGGAGCCGGAAGTCTCCGCGATCCAGCGTGAGCGCGAAGAAATGCTTGCCATCTACGAGTCGCCGAACAATCTGCCGGTCCCGCTGTTCGGCAAGCTGGCCGGGAAATCCAAGGACCAGATCAACCGCGAGCTGAAAGCCGGCAAGCTGCTGTCGATCAGCCTGGGCAACCGGGGGCAGAGGGTTCCCGACTGGCAACTGGTGCCGCTCAAGCACAAGCTGGCCCAGGTGCTCATGAACCAGTGCCCACACGCGGATTCCTGGGACCTGTACCGCATGCTGACCCAGCCACACCCCGACCTGGGGGATCGTGCGGCCATCGATGCGGTCACGCCGACCAACGTGCCCGCGATCATCCGGGTCATCATGGGCGGCTACCAGCGCCATGAGGATGCGCCCGAGGCCATTGCCATGCGGCCCATCCCCGAAGATGTGCGGCTGAGCGTCCGTCGGCTGGTAGATAGCGCAGTAGTGCTTGAGGGGGCCTAACCCCATTTCGACCTATAGCCGGGGCCATGACCTCGGCCATAGGGGCGCCACTACGTGGCGCCAGTCCCGGTGACTTGCATCGCTCTGCGCTCGAACCGCTCCGCAACGGGTTCGGCTTGCGCGTGGGGCCGCTGCAGATAGGTCACGATTTCATAGGGGCCGTCGGCGAGCGGTCGCATGGTGATTCCCCATCCATGGGCACGCTCGATGCGCGATCGCGCAGATACCCCGATGCCGTAGCCCGCTGCAACCCATAGCGCCAGCATCTCGAAAGAAACCACCCGCCGGATGCTCTTCTGGTCTGCTGGCATGAGGGAGGCCAGCCTCTCATTCAGAAGCGGACAGGCCTCTGCCTGCCAGCGATAGACGGGATAGTCCTGGAGATCGGCGATGGTGAGCTTCGCCTTGTCGACCAAGCGGGACCGAGGCGGCATGGCGACGGCCATAGTCTCCGTCCACAAGAGCTGCGTTTTGAGAGCCGGGTCGCGATCCCCCTGAAGCGACATTCCGACGTCGTAGCGGCCTTCAAGAAGCCCATCAAGCAGGACGTCCCCTGCAACCTCGAAGAACGAGAGGGTGACGTCTGGCTCTTCCGCGCGCTGTCGCGCGAGAAGCGCCGAAAGGTGTGATGACGGTACGCCCGGTGCTACGGCAAGTCTGAGACGGGGGGGCGGACTGGTGGCATCGTGCATGAAAGTCCCCACGGAGAGTGTCGATTGCGAAGACAACGCGACATGATACTAATGAGTTAAATTTAACGTGGTTAAATTTTTGTGCCTGATCGACGCTTCTGTTAATGCAGAAGCGTACTGTTCAACGAGGGCGTCCTCCGGGTACAACCAGATTTGAGGCCGAGCCAGCCCTGGCTTTCGGCAAGGCCGTGCGTACGTTTCGTGTGGATCAGGGTATTGCGCAGGAGGAGTTGGCCGCGCGGGCCGGGATTGAGCGTTCACATATGGGCAAGATCGAGCGAGGGGAACACTTGCCCTCGCTGGCCGTAATCTTGAAAGTTGCCGCAGCGCTCAAAATGAGCGGCACCGAACTGATGACTGCAACGGAACGCAATCTGCATGCCGATGCAGGCTGACGCCCCATCGGAAAGGGCTTCTATCCGTCCACCTGCGAGCGCAGGCGAGCAATGAAGCGCTCCAACGGAGGGCTCGGCGTGTCTCTTCGAGGCCGGAGTAGGTAGGTGGTAATCACGGCCGAATCTACGGCCAAAGGACGAGCAACGACATCGGCGCGCCGGCTGACCGCAAGTCTGGCGGCTGTGGTGAAGCCGAGACCGTATCCAGCCCCGACCAGTGTGAGCATCATGTCCAACGAGGATGCGTGTCCGACAATATTTGGTTCTCTCTCCAGTGGTCGCAGCAACCTTGATAGCTCGCGGCAGTAACCTTCACACACCCGAGGGTCACACAAGACCAGGGGGTGATCCCCGATCTCCTGAAGTGGAACCTCCTTGTGGGCAAGCAACTCGTGCCTGGCCGGAACAGCAATTACCAAGGGGTCTCGCCAGATGGGTTCGGCAACAATATCATTCTCGACATCAGCTGTATGTGCAAATCCAATAGTGAAATCGCCAGACCGCAGTCCGCGTATCTGTTCAGCCAATGGAACCTCAGAAAGCCGTATTTCAATCTCTGGCTCTTCCTCTCGGCAGTCCGCGAGGAACGCAGACAGGCGCTGGTCTACGGTGCCGTCTGATATAGCAATCCGCAGACTACCATTGAGGCCCGCCGCGACAGCTTTGACGTTTTCTCTGGCCTGATCCAGAACAGTGAAAAGCCTTCGAACATCCTGCAAGAACACAGTGCCCGCTGGAGTCAGACGCGTTCCTCGCCGATCACGATCAAAAAGCAATGTTCCCAGTTCGTCTTCAAGTTCCTTAATGGTGCGGGACAGTGGTGGCTGTTCAATGTGTAATCGCTCTGCAGCGCGTGTGAAGTGCAATTCTTCGGCTAATGCAACAAAACAGCGAAGGTGCCGCAATTCCATGAGCAGTTCTCCTCAATCCTATTCAGGTTCCATGGCGCATCGCATTCGGAATGCGCGGCGAAAGAAGTGAAAATCCTCCCCTATCCTGCTTGAGCCCAAAGAACATTTCAGCAGTTGGAATGAACGTCGCAACCGCGACCCGTCAAACACTCACACTCCAACATCCGCTAATGGCTCGTGGTCATCCGACGTTCACTATGTAATTGCTGGCTTTAAGCCAATGGTGGAACGGCGGGTTGATTTAATGCCTTTCACACTCACAGCATTCATCGTATTTGGCGTTCCGTGCTATCTCAGCAATAAGGTGGGAATTGTTGAGGCTTTCAAAAGCTCGGTTGTCTTGCTGCCAACCACCAAACTGCGCAGTGGCGAATGCCCGAATGCCCCCATGATCAACATATCAATGGCCTGCTCTTGTATTGTCCGAACAATGACTTCCTGCGCCTCACCTGGCGTCATAGAAGACGTCACCTCGAAGCCCGCCACCTCCAAGGCGCCCCTGGCCCACTCCAGTGACTTGGATGCATCTTTGCGTTGCGTGCCTGACATCAGCAACAGAATGGGCAAGCCGCGAAACAATGGACTGCCCGCCACCATTTCAACTCCGCGCCGCGTGACGACACCGCCGTCAAAAGCGATCATCACTCGCTGGGGTGCCTTGAAATCTTCGGTCACGGTCAGGATAGGCCGATTCAGCGCGCGAACCATGTGCTCCACATGGTGCCCCAATTCACTACGCTGCGATGTGGCCGCGTCGGCGCCGCGCCGGCCCAGTACCAGTAGTCGTACGCCCTTCGCCTGCTCTACGACAGTTTCTTCCAAATCGCCGTGACGCTGGCGCACATCGACATCGGTGGCCCCGATGGCCATCGCCCGCTCACGCAGCCGATTTAGGAACAAGCGGCCTTGTTCCCGTGCGCTCTTGGCGCGGGTTTCATCCTCTGCTGACAGTTTGGCCAGCAGACTTTCCTGGGCGTCGATACCGATCGCACCGCTGCGGTCATCGCCCATTCCTCGCTCTGGGTGGCTGTCGATGACATGCAAAAACTCCAGGGGCGCATTCATACGGTGTGCCGCCCATGCCGCGCAGTCAGCCACATAGTCCGCATACCTGGATTGATCGACGCAGGCCAGCACCTTGTTCTCGTTCTTCATGATTCGTTCTCCTTTCAATGGCCCGCAAGCATGTCGGCAGCGCCGTCCTTGTCGTGGACAGCAAACTTGTCCACCATCGTGGCGCTGGCCTCGTTCAGGCCGATCACCTCCACTTCAGTACCTTCGCGCCGGAACTTGATGACCACCTTGTCCAGCGCACTGACGGCAGTGATGTCCCAGAAGTGGGCACGGCTGACGTCGATGCATACCTTGTCGATGACCTCTTTGTAATCGAAGGTGTTGACGAAACGCTCGGCCGACGCGAAGAACACCTGGCCGGTGATGGTGTAGGTGCGCATGCGGCCTTCGTCCTCCGTGCGCGAGGACGCATGGAAGATCCGCCCCACCTTGTGGGCGAAGAAGAAGCCAGACAGCAGCACGCCGACCAGCACGCCCTTAGCCAGGTCGTGGGTGCCCACCGTCATGGCGACAGTGGCCAGCATCACCACACTGGAACTCTTGGGGTGCTCTCGCAGATTTCGGATCGAGGCCCAGTTGAAGGTGCCGATGGACACCATGATCATCACCGCGACCAGCGCGGCCATCGGGATGCGTGCCACCCAGTCGCCGATGAACACCACCATCAGCAGCAGGAACACACCGGCGGCGAGCGTGGACAACCGACCCCGGCCGCCCGATTTCACGTTGATGACCGACTGGCCGATCATGGCGCAGCCTGCCATGCCGCCGAGAAAGCCAGTCGCGATGTTCGCCACGCCCTGGCCCACGCATTCGCGGTTCTTGTTGCTGTTCGTATCGGTCAGGTCATCGACGATGGAGGCCGTCATCATGGATTCCAGCAGGCCCACCACTGCCAGGGTGGCCGACACCGGGAAAATGATCTTGAGCGTCTCCAGGTTCAGCGGCACATCGGGCAGCAGGAACACCGGCAGGCTGTCAGGCAACTGGCCCATGTCGCCCACGGTGCGGATGTCTAGGCCAAGGAAGATCGCCACGGCGGTCAGCACCACGATGGCTACCAATGGGGACGGCACGGCCTTGGTGATGTAGGGAAACAGGTAGATGATGCCCAAGCCCGCCGCCGTCATGGCATAGACATGCCATGTCACATTGGTCAGTTCGGGCAACTGGGCCATGAAAATCAGGATGGCCAGCGCATTGACGAAGCCGGTGATGACCGAGCGCGAGACGAAGCGCATCAGCGCACCGAGCTTGAGCCAGCCCGCGACGATCTGGAGCACGCCGGTCAGCACGGTGGCGGCCAGCAAGTATTGCAGGCCGTGCTCCTTGACCAGAGTGACCATGAGCAGAGCCATGGCGCCCGTGGCGGCTGAGATCATGCCGGGCCGCCCGCCGGCAAAGGCGATGATCGTGGCGATGCTGAAGGAGGCGTAGAGGCCGACCTTGGGATCGACGCCCGCGATGATGGAAAAAGCGATGGCTTCGGGAATCAATGCCAGCGCGACGACGATGCCTGCAAGCAGATCGTTGCGGACGTTGGACAGCCAGTCCTGGCGAAAGGATTTGATCATTGTTCTATTCCGAGAGAAGACTCAGCCACGGGCTGGAACGGACACAGGCGCGAAAGCGTCTTTCCGAACCCGGAATAGAAAGCCACCCCTACGCAAAAAAGGGGGCGGCAAGACGCAGTCAAACGGACGCGCAGCCTCGTGCGAGCAAGAAAGAAATGGGAGAGAAGCTGGCTCGCAGCGAGAATGAGACTTACACCGGCAAAAACTCCAATTGACTGCGGATGAATGCAAAGTCGGTGATTTTAAAGCATTTCGCCTGATGAAGGCAAAAACGGGCTTGGCTTCCATCCTTGCTTCGTGCCGTGCACGATCATCACGCGGCTTTTGTGGTGCGCCGATACATCGCGCCCCAAGCCAACCCCAGCAAGGCTGCCAGCAACGACCCTGCCAGCACGCCCAACTTGGCCGCGCCCAGCAGGGTTTCATTGTCGAACGCGAGCATGGCAATGAAGATCGACATCGTGAAGCCCACGCCCGCAAGCAGGCCAATGAGGACGATACCGCCCCACGACACGCCGGGTGGTAGCCGGCACCAGCCCAAGCGGACCATCAGCCAGCTCACGCCGACCACGCCCAACGGCTTGCCCAGCAGCAGTGCCAGGCCGACGCCGGCCATCACCCACTGCGGGCCTGCGGCGGACAGGTCAATGTCGTCCATGCTCACACCTGCGTTGGCTAGCGCGAACAGCGGCATAATTCCAAACGCCACCCAAGGGTGCAGCGCCGTTTGTACGCGCACCACAGGGGGCAGCAGCTCGCGCTGGGCCAGCCGCAATTGCTTGAGCGGCATGGCAAGGTGGTGCGTATCGTTGGCGTCATCGTGGTTGCGCAGCTTCTGCGCCGCGTACGCCACCATGTCCAGCGGGTGTTCACGCGTGGGCCGCGAAAGCACCGGCGTGAGCATACCGAGAACGACACCTGCCAATGTTGGATGCGCCCCGGTCATCAACAGGCCGGTCCAGACGATGGCGCCAGGCAGCACGTAGGCGAAGGCCGAGCCGACGCCCATGCGCTGAAATCCCAGCACCACGAGGATGCCCATCGCGGCGACGAGAAATCCCGACAGGTCCAGGCCGCCCGAATAGAACAGCGCGATGATGTCGTCGATGATCGCCAGCGCCAGTAGAAAGACGCGCACGTTGCCCGGAATGCTCCGGCCCAGCAGGGCGAGCACGCCCACGGCGAAGGCGATGTCGGTGGCCGTGGGCACGGCCCAACCCTGCAAGCGAGATGGGTCGGTATTCAAGGCCACATAGATCAGCGCGGGCACGGCCACGCCGCCCAGCGCCGCCATGATAGGCAGGCTGGCCTGGCGCAGATTGCTCAAGGCGCCTTCATGGATTTCGCGGCGGATTTCCATGCCCACGACCAGGAAGAAAATGGTCATCAGGCCGTCGTTGATCACGAAGTGCAGCGACTGGGAGACAGTGAGGCTGCCGATGCCAAGTGACACCGGCAGATGCCAGAGCGCGTGATAGCCGGGCGCAAACGGAGAATTGGCCCAGATCAGTGCCACGGCGGCGGCTATCAAGAGCACGATGCCGCTAGCGGCTTCTATGTGCAGGAAACGTTCGAGGGTGGCGAAAGCGCGCTCGGCCAGAAGTTGGGCGCGCGGTAGATCCTGCCGCGTGGTGTGGCGATTCATGGTCGTCAAAACTCCGCGTGGCGGCCCGACCGACGCATGAACCTGTCCCGCTGCGACATGCAACTAACACCCAACTGCCATTTTACAGGGTTGTAGCTAGAAGATCAGCGAGCGTGAAGTGATGCTCATCGAACTCGTTCCCCGGGCAAGAAACATGGCCGTCCATGCTGCCGTTTGCGCTTGTTGCGAACCCGAATCGCCTCCATCAACCCCACAAGCCAGCAGGCTGGACAACCCCGCATGAAGTAGATGGCCAAGCCGAACAGCCCCATTGCCGGCCAGAAGTGAGGGGTTAGCACGATGCCACCTGCCATAGATGCCACGGCCAAAACACCGCGAACCAACTGCGCTGTCACGGAAGTGCTGCAATACATGATGCGCTCCTGTCACCAGAGAACGGTGCGATGGGAATAACTGGGGGATGGCGAGGTTGCCCGCCCTAGACGAGCGTTCTGCCCCTTCCCGCCAATAAGAGGGGCGCGGCCGCCAAAACGGTTCGCGGCAGGCTCAAAAAGTCGGGCTTCGTGAAAACGCGGACGGGTGGAGTAGCGCCGCCGTGCAGATATTTCCGTTCGGTTGCGAACCGCTTTAACGACTCCCAGCCTCTAAATGAACAGCCACCGTTCTTCGCGGCCAAGTTCGCCCCTGCGCGCCGTCGCCTTGGGCGGTTCTCCCCCTTCTTCAAGGACTACGCCTATGAAATTCCGCATGACCGCCGCCTTTCTCGCACTCTCCGCGCTCGCCAGCATCGCCAGCGCCGGCGAGATCAAACCATTCAGTCAGACCGAGTTCGACCGGCTGACACAAGCCGATCAGCCCGTGGTGGTGGACGTGAGCGCGACGTGGTGCCCGACTTGCAAGGCGCAGAAGCCGATCTTGGAAAAGCTGATGAAGCAGCCCGCCTATAAGGACGTGACCGTGCTGACCGTAGACTTTGACAGCGAAAAGAGCATCGTCCGGGCCTTCAAGGTCAGCATGCAAAGCACGCTGGTGGGCTTCAAGGGCGCCCAGGAAGTGGCCCGCTCCGTGGGTGATACCACCGAGGCCGGCATCGAGAGCCTGATTCAGAAGACCACGCGCTGATGACTCTCGGACTTGGTTCTTACGGCCTCGGCTTGCTCGCCGGGGTGCTCTCCACGCTATCGCCCTGCGTCCTGCCCATCGTGCCGGTCCTGATTGGCTCGGCAGTCAACGCCCACCGGCACGCACCGCTGGCCCTGGCGGGCGGCCTTGCGTTGTCCTATGCCATTGTCGGCACGGCGCTGGCCTGGGCAGGTGCCTCGCTCGGCATCGATACAACGATCTTCCGGGGCGTGGGCGCGGTCGTCCTGGGAATGTTAGGAGTGGTGCTCATGTCCAGCGCTCTCCAGCAGCGGTTTGCGTCGCTGACGGCAGGCATCGGCAATGCTGGGAACAACTTGCTTGCGCGTGTCCAACTGGACGGTCTGACGGGGCAGTTCGTGGTGGGCCTGGTGCTCGGACTGGTTTGGAGTCCCTGCGTGGGGCCGACGCTCGGCGCGGCCATCGTCCTCGCTAGCCAAGGCACGAACCTGGCACAAGCGGGCTCGATGATGGCGGTATTCGGCGTTGGGGCAGCATTGCCTCTGGTAGTACTGGCCTATGTGTCGCGTAGCGCCATCGGCCGCACGCGATCCAAGCTCCTGCAGGCCGGCAAGGCGGGGAAAGTCCTGTTGGGCGCGATCATGGTTGCCCTGGCCATTCTGATCCTGACGGGTGCCGACAAGCCGATGGAAGCATGGCTTGTCGAACATTCACCGGCCTGGCTCACGCAACTGACGACGAGGTTCTGAGCGATGCCCCGGCCGAAGTTAACTTTCGTTTCGACCGGGTGACGCCGTGGGAAGCGTCTTGGACAGCATCGCGCGCCGCTGTGGGGAAGGACTGAGCCGCTACCTCAGCCGGCCCCACCACGTGCATAGCGTAGCGCCGCCGACCGATCCATGCCTTCTCATGGCCTGTCTGCGGCCAGGCGACGTGCTGCTGGTCGAAGGGCAGAGCCGGTTCAGCGTCGCCATCAAGTACCTGACGCAATCCACGTGGTCACACGCGGCGCTGTTTGTCGGCTCGGCCGGCAGGCCACTCGACGCCGAAGGGCGGCCTCGCTGCTTTCTCGAAGCCGATCTACGCGAAGGAGTGCGCCTGGTCAGCGTGGCCGAGTTCGCCGATTTGCACACCCGGGTCTGTCGGCCAGTGGGCTTGACCGCTGCCGAGATCGACACCCTGATCGGCTCGGCGGTGGCCCGGCTGGGCCATCAGTACGACTTGAAGAACGTGATTGACTTGGCCCGATACCTGCTGCCCACGCCGCCCGTGCCCGTGCGCTGGCGCCGCCGCATGCTCGCCCTGGGCAGCGGCGACCCGACCCGTGCCATCTGCTCGACGCTGATCGCCCAAGCCTTTGAAACGATCCGCTATCCCGTGCTTCCGCCCATTGACGCCGCGCCATCCGCGGAACCTCAGTGCCCCGGCTGCGTAGCGGAAATCCTCCATGTGCGGCACCACAGCCTGTTCGCTCCGCGTGACTTCGATGTTTCGCCCAATTTCGCCATCATCAAACCCACCCTGGAAGCCGGACTACTTCCACTTAGGAGCAACCCATGAACGCCAAGCTAACACTGCCACTTATTAACGAAGAAACCGCCCCGAGAAGGGCCGCGAATTCCTGAGCAACACGCGCAATAAGCAGGGGTTCATTCCCAGCATATACGGGGAAATGGCCCACGCCCCTGGTGCACTCTCGACCTACCTGCACGGGATGGACTGGTTCCGCAAGGAATCGGGCTTCACGCCGGCCGAGCAAGAAGTCGTGTTGCTGGTCATCAGCCGGATCAACGACTGCCACTACTGCGTGGCCGCTCACAGCATGATCGCCGAGAAGGTATCGAAGGTGCCGCCGCAGGCGCTCCAGGCGATCCGTGAGGGCACGGCGATTGATGACCCGAAGTTGCGCGCCCTGGCTGACTTCGTCAAAGAAATGGTGGAATCGCGGGGCAATCCGTCCCAGGCCAGTTTGCAGAGCTTCACCGGCGCAGGCTACAGCGAGCCGCAGGCGTTGCAAGTGGTGCTCGCTATCGCCATCAAGACGCTCTCGAACTACACCAACCACCTGTTCGACACCCCTATGGAACTAGCCTTTGCGTCCTACGCTCTGCCGGCGGTGACGAAATGAATACAGTGCACACTTTGGAGTCAACCATTACTTGCCCGAAATGCGGTTTCAAAAAAACGGAAGTCATGCCTGTTGATTCGTGCCAGTTCTTCTACGAGTGCCCGGTGTGCCATGAATTGTTAAAACCGAAGCCGGGCGACTGCTGCGTGTTCTGCTCTTACGGCACCAGCAGGTGTCCATCCAAGCAGGAAGGTGTTGCCGGAGGATGTTGTGAGTAGAAGACATGAGATTGTTAGGCGTCCGGTGGTCGCCGCCGCCGTAGGGATTCTTTGGCGAGTCGCTGACCGCACTCTACATGGGCGTGATCGCGTGGATCGCGGTAGCCATGCATGTTGACTACATTCTTTTTCCCGGACTGGGCGCTCTGGCCCATGACGTCATCAAGCGACCGCACGGCACCTGGGCCAAAGCGCCGGGGATGCTCGTTCTCACACCGCTTCTCACCGGATTGGGCATCCTGATCTTGCGACTATTCGATCTGCATGTGCCACCGGCGCTCGCCGTGGGCCTGCTGCCGTTCGTTGTTCCAGTGGTCGACTGCCGATTCGCTGTCGCTGTGGGCATTGGCACCTTGTCTCTGAACATGCTGTTCCTAGTATGGCGCAGGCTGAGAAAACACGTCTCCCACCGTCTTAACGGCGAGGCCGAGCCGGTCGAGTACGTTCATTTATGGATGGCTGCGTTATGCCACCCAACGCCTTCGACATGTTTTCCGCGACGGGGCCGCAGTTGTCGGCGCCGTGGCGCGACGCGAGATACTTCGGATCGTTGTAGGCCAGCCAGACTTGCCCGGCCGCGTCCTGCCAGGCCAGCGCCTTCAGGGGTAGGTCGATACCGGCAGTCTGCGCGCATTCCATCAAGGGGGTGCCGCCCTGGGGATTGCCGAACACCAGAAGTTCGGTCGGCCGCAAATCCTTGCCGACCTTCTTGGCACCCTGCGCGTGATCGAGGCGCAAGAAGACGTTGATGCCCCGAGACTTGGCGGCAGTCTCGAAGCGGTCGATGGTCTCCTTGACGCTGTAAGGGCTTTGTACCGCGATCAGCCCATCGGCGGCTCCCGCCGCCGAAGCAAAACAACATGCCATCACGAGGGATGTGGCGCGCAATGCAAGCATGCAGAACTCCTTGTCAGGCCGAAGCCTGTTGGCGCTTCAAGAGTCCGCGAATCCAATGGTCGAGCGATAGTTGTCCCGGCCCGATGGCGATCAAGGCAATCGCCATCGTCGCCCAAGGCAGATGAAAGTTCGCCCACCCGTCCGGCACGATGAGTTGGATCACCGCCGTCATGCCGAGCAAGCCCAGGGCACTCAAGCGCGTACCAAGTCCGAAAATCAGCAGGATCGGAAAGATGATCTCGGCCGATCCACTGGCGAAGGCGAGCACGTCAGGCGCAGGCAGGTCATAGACCTTCCCCAGGATGTGCAGCTTGAATTCCTCTTCAAACAGAAAGCTCGCCGTCGGCGCCAGCGACAGGAAGCCGTCCCATTTGGTGAGGCCCGACTTGAAGAAGGGCAAGGCCAGTGCTACGCGAAGGAACAGCGGCGCCGCCATGCCGGCGATCTTTGTTAGCCAGTGCAATGCGCAGTTCGCCGCGCCAAGTATTCCGGGCCAACCCTTCGGCACTTGGAAGTTACTCATGATCGTTCTCCCTGGCTTCCAACTCGAAGCCGACAAAAGCGCCCATCTGGATCAATTCCCGCAAGTTCTCCGACAGGTCGAAACCGCCGTCGGTGGCGAGGGCTGTTTCCATCGCCTGCGATAGCGTCAGGCCCTGGCCGAGCGCGACCACGAAGTCATGACTCGCGGGGAGCACCTGGCGCACATCCACCTCGGCGTCGGGGCGCAGCGCCATCGTGTCCTGCGCTTCGGAGAGATCAACGGGTGCCGGCGTGCCATCGGGGGCGTTCATCCGCCAGATCGTGAAGGCTGGGAATGGCGAGCGCACCAGGCGCACGGAAGGGTGAAGCCGAAACCGCAGCATGGGTGCTTGGTCTGGCGATACGCTGGCGAGCGCGCTGGGTGCCAACGGCTCTGCTTCGCGCTCGTGGTAAGCCTCGGTCGCGGCGCGCTCGATGCGGGCCACGTCGGCGAGATAAGGCAAGGATTCCGCCGGGGGAAAGGACGCGATGAAGTCCGGGAACTCGGCTCCATAGTGCAGCAGCACCGGCGAGCCGGGCGGCATGGCGGCCGCGAAGACGCGAGCCATCGCCGCGAAGTATTCGTCGCCCACCAGCTTGACGACGCAGGGAAAGCCCGCGCGCAGCGCGTCCGTCAGGCCAACGAACACATTGTTCCGATAGACGGCAAAGCGCCGTGCGCTCGGCTCGCTGTCGGGGCCGACCAGCCCCTCGGGCACCGCGCGTTCCGGGTCGAGCAGCGCCGAGGCAAATTCCTCCAGGCGTTCAGCCAAGCGTGCCATGACGTCGCTCCTGTACGTTGGACATGCCCATCAGCACATCGGCCATCACGGCTTCCGCTTGCAGTTCGGGCCATGCGGGAATGTTGGAATCCCACTCGATCAGCGTAGGGACTGACCCGATGCGTTGGATGACCTGCCTAAAGAGGTTCCACACCCGCTCATCCACTCTTTGGTCGTGTGAGTCGATCAACAAGGGGCGTCCCTTCTCGTCCGTCTGGCGGGAGTGGCCGGCCAGGTGGACTTGCTGCACATGGTCAAGGGGGAAGTCGTTGATATAGGTGCGCGCGTCCCATTGCTGATTCGTGCTCGCCACATGGACGTTGTTCACATCCAGCAGCAGACCGCATCCGGTTCTGCGGGCGATCTCACGGATGAAATCCGTCTCGCGCCAGGTGCTCTCCTTGAACCAGATATAGGTCGCGGGGTTCTCCAGCAGCATTTGCCGGCTCAGGGCCGTTTGCACCTCGTCAATGTGCTGGCAGATGCGGTTCAGCGTCTCGTCGGTGTAGGGCACCGGCAACAGATCATCGAGGTAGCTGGTGCCGTGCGAAGACCATGCAAGGTGCTCCGACACCAGGCCGGGTTCGTACCGCTCGACCAGCGCCTTTAGGCGTTGCAAATGCGCCTGGTCGAGCGGTCTGTCGGCCCCGATGGACAGGCCCACGCCGTGCAACGACAGGGGATAGTGTTCGCGGATGGCGGTCAGGTAGCGATGGGGCGGACCACCGGCGCCCATGTAGTTTTCCGCATGGACTTCAAAGAAGCCCATATCCGGCCACGATTCGATGATCGTGTGGTAGTGATCGGGCTTGAGGCTGACACCCGCTCGCGCAGGGATTTCCCGCTCGGCGGCGTGCCCGGTTTGGTGAATGCCCATGTTGGTCCTCGTTATCGCAAGCTGATGGGCGGGGCGACAGGCCACCGCCCACCAAGGTGAACGCTGGCGTCAGGACTTGGCGGTGAGGCTGCCGTGACCGTTGGGCGTCGAGATCGTGGTGCAGGTGCCCTTGGCGACCAGCTTCCAGGCGTTGCCCTGGTAGTCGGTGGTGCTGGTGCCCGCGCAACTCGTGCCGGCGCCAGCGAAGCAGTCGTTCTGCCCCTTGAGGGCGACGCCGTAGCACTTGTCGAACTTGCCGGTCTTCATCATCTCCATGCTCTTGGCTTGGTTCTCCTGCATCTTCTTCTGCATGTCGGCCTGGCTCATGCCCTGAGAAAAAGCGGGAGCAGCGAAGGCGGCGACAAACGCCGTAGCAACAGCGGCGGACAACATACGGTTTGACATTGCAATCTCCTGAAAGGAAAGAAGCAGCCGGGTGAGCTGCGGGTAATAGGCCAGCAACTGCCAGCCTTATTTACTAGGAGGTGCCCGTCACGCAAAACGGTTCGCGGGCAGCGAAAAAAAGTTCTCGATCGCTGGTCGCCCCATCGCTTGGCAAGCGAGCGCGAGATTCGCCGTCAAGCGCAGGCGAAGGCTGGTTGTGGTTAGATAGCCCGAGGAAGGCGATCAGTACCAATTCGATAAGGCATACCGCCATGCCAGTGGAATCGCACGCAGAGGGCAACGCATGTCGCATGTGCTCTGGGCTTCTGCGGCTTATCAATGCGGACTCTTCCCACGCGGGAGTAGCCTAAAACCCTTTACTTCATCGGGGCGCGGTGACCGGAGGATGGCTCTGAACCAAGCATGTATTCGCGCACCAGTTCACGAGCGCGGTGCAGACGACTCTTGACCGCCCCAGGTTGCTCACCCAACTTGGCGGCGATCTCGGCAATGGTCAACTCCTCGAAGTCGCGCAGAAGTACCACTTCGAGGTAGTGGGCAGGCAACGACTCCAGAGCATGGGCAAGGTCGATTCTCAATTCATCGTCGGGGCGATGAAGCAGCAGCTCCTCTGCTACTTCATCAGGCAGTGGCTCGTGCTTGAACATCATTCGCGCGAGCTTGCGGCATTCGTGCTTGATGATCGTGAACAGCCACGATGAAAAGGCCGCCGCCGCTTTTAGCCCGCTGACCTTGCGAGAAATGATGAGTAGCGATTCTTGAACGGCATCATCAACGTCGCTCGCATGGCAGTGCTTGTACGCATAGCGGCGCGCATCAGCTTGGCACACCGCCAGCAAACGGGAAAGGGCGGCCGCGTCTCCAGTCTGTGCCGCCATGATTAAATTGTTTCGGTCGTTAAAAGAGGCACGCATGCTGATCTCCTGTTCCGGCTCAATGATCAGTTAATCAGTGAGCCTTTATTCCGCCCGTCGTTATGCCGCTCCCATTTTTGGGCTTGCGGCTTCGATTCCTGATCTTCTGATATACACCCGTCGCAAGCAAAGCGGGAGCTGCTATCACGCAAACCGGGCAGACAAACCTGCTAAAACGCTGGTGGCTGTCACATAGCCGCCCAGCCCGACATACAGCGTACTGTTATCCGGCGCCATCTCGCTTTCGGTTGTGACCTCCGTTTCCTTCATCATGTTCGTATCCTCACTGCGGTAGCTGCTGCTCATCAAGGCGTAACAGCCCTGGTAGCACTCGAATTGGCTTGCAGGCGACCATAGGTGTAACCCAGCACCGCACCCCAAATGAGGTGCATCATCAGGGTCATCACCGGCGCCATCATGCCGAGCTTCATCCCGAACAGACCCGCGCCGACCATCGGCATCGGCAGGATCATCATCAGCAGCCAAGCCAGCACGGAGAGGGATATGCCTTTGAGAAACGCATTTCCACCGGGGAGAAGGCCATACAGCAGCTTGAACAGAATGCCCCACAGGACGGTACCGATCATGAAGTGCGCCACCCATCCGACCATCGGGGAGGCCGGCATACCCATGTTTGCGTGTGCCATGTCCGTGAGCATGGCGACGGGATTCAACTCGGGCATCAATCCCATTGCCACCTTCATCAGCAACAGCAGCGACAGCACCACAGTGGCGGCAAACCCAGCGACCATCGAACGAATGTAACAAGACATGGTTTCAAGCTCCTCAAGGCTGGGGATCGCTGATCCCGGAATTGATGGAGGCCCTACGGCGCCCCACTTGTCCTATAGAGGCGCCGAACTGGGAAAACGATTCGGTCGATTCGCTAAATTGTTGGGCCGAGAGTCGTCTTCTCCATCTGCGGCCATCTTCCCGCCGCTCATCGCTGCAGCGTGTCACGCCGTCCAGCGACGCGATGATCGGCAAGCTGGCCTGGCGCAGATTACTCAAGGCACCTTCATGGATTTCGCGGCGGATTTCCATGCTCACGACTAGGAAGAAGATAGTCATCAGGCCGTCGTTGATCACGAAGTGCAGCGACTGGGAGACAGTGAGGCTGCCGATGCCAAGTGACACCGGCAGATGCCAGAGCGCGTGATAGCCGGGGGCAATCGGAGAATTGGCCCAGATCAGCGCCACGCCAGCGGCTATCAACAGCACGATGCTTGGCGGCTTCGATATGCAGGAAGCGTTCGAGGGTGGCGAAGGCGCGTTCGGCCAGAAGCTAGGCACGCGGTAGATCCTGCCGCGTGGTATGGCGATTCATGGTCGTGATAACTCCGCGTGGCGGCCCGACCGATGTATAAACCTGTCAGCCGCGAGATGTAACAAAATGATGATCAGAAGGCCGTGGCCAGTAAATTCGATTCGTCGGATGTGGATTTGTGCCGGTGTGCGACACCTATGCGCCCAGCCACTGCTCAATCATGTTGCGTGGTGGCACGCCGCCGGCATGCACGACTTTCCCATTGATCACAACGCCTGGCGTGCTCATCACGCCGTAAGACATGATCTCACGTAGGTCCTCAACCTTGCTTACTTCGGCTTGCAGGCCTTTGTCTTGGGTAACCTGAATGATCAGTGCGATGGTGGCCTTGCAATTGGCACAGCCTGTGCCGAGCACTTTGATATCCATGATTTTCTCCTTTGATAAAAACTGGCGTTTTGATTGAGTATTGAAATTCACAATATAAGTAGCTACATCGCATTGAGTAGCCACCCAACCAGGGTGAAGACCACCCATAGATAGAGAATAAAGGTCGCTTGCAGTTTGATGGTCATGATCTGACGCAGCATCATGAATTCAGGAATGCTGGCAGCCACAGAACTCATGCAGAAAGCCAGTGTGGTGCCGATAGGCAGGCCTTTCAGAAGCAGGCTCTCCATGATCGGGATAATGCCAGTGACGTTGGAATATAAGGGTATGCCCACCAATACCGCTGAAGGCACAGTCCACCATTGGCCGGTGCCTAGGGAAACTCTGATTTTGCTCTGCGGTCGAACCTTCAACCCATCAGGAACGACACTGTGACCCGACCCAAACAGATGACGCTTGCCACGGAATCGGACGCCGGCTTCGAACGCCATCGCAAGGCGACTCGCCGTGATGTGTTTCTGGCCGAAATGGACAAGGTGGTGCCGTGGGATCGGTTGTGCGCGGTGGTGGAACCGCACTATCCGAAGACGCCCGAACGCGGCGGTCGTCAACCGATTGGGTTGGAACGGATGCTGCGGATTCACCTGCTGCAGCAGTGGTACGCACTGTCGGATCCGGCGGCCGAAGAGGCGCTGTACGACTCGCAAGCCATGCGCCGATTTGTCGGCATCGACCTGGGGCGCGAAGGCGCACCCGACGAGACCACCATTTGCAAGTTTCGGCACCTGCTGGAAAAGCATCAGCTGGCACAGCCGCTGTTTGACGTGATCACGACGTACCTGGGCGAACACGGAATGAAGCTCTCCGAAGGCACGATCGTGGACGCGACGATCATTCATGCGGCACCGTCGACGAAGAACAAGGATCACAAGCGCGACCCGGACATGCACCAAACCCGCAAGGGCAACCAGTGGTACTTCGGCATGAAGGCGCACATCGGCGTCGATGAACGAACCGGATTGGTGCACACCGTAACCACCACGGCAGCCAACGTCGGCGATGTCACCGAAATCGCCAACTTGCTGCACGGCAGGGAAAAAGCGGTCTACGGTGACTCCGGCTATCGCGGTGCCGCCAAGCGCGTGAAACCCAAACGCGGCCGACATTTCTACATCGCCGAGCAGCGCAGCAAGGTCAAAGCCATCGCCGATGCCAAGTTGCGAGAGATCACCGAGCGCATCGAGCATCTGAAAGCATCGATACGTGCCGCGGTCGAACACCCCTTTCGGGTAGTCAAGCGACAGTTCGGTCACACCAAGGCTCGTTACCGCGGCTTGGCCAAGAATCATGGGCAAATGGTCACGCTGTTTGCCTTGGCCAACCTGTGGATGGCCAGAAAGCAACTGCTTGCCGCAGGATAGGTGTGCCTGCAGCACGCGAAAAGGCGTGCTGCAGGCACAAATCAAGGCATAAATGGCCGTTTGGATGGCCATTTGAGACTCATTCTATTTGAAGCTGGGTTCAAATACATGATTTCCGTGAATCTCGGCTTTTGATCAGACCTTCCCTAGGTTGTCAGCAAACCAGTTGTCAGGCACAAAACCATGCAATGCGGCACCGATACCGACGCCAATGACGACCCACTTCCAGACTTTCTTGAAAATGGAGATCATTTCCGCATAAGCAAAATCATGCCGTTGTCGTACCGAGAGTTTTTCAGCCTTGCCCATGCCGTTGGTGTGCTGCATGGCATTCGGCGATTTTCCCATAGCATCGATCACAAATGGTTGCAACCAGCGCTCCGCTTTTAGACTGTCCATCAAGAACCCGCCCAGGATGCCTGCCCCCATGCCAACTGCCAGATAAATGAGCGTGAATTTCCAGCCAAGCAACCCCCACAGCAACACAACCGCAATTTCGTTAATGAGCGGGGAGGTGATCAAAAACGACATGGTAATGCCAATGGGGATGCGAGCCGTGGTGAACCCCAAAAACAGCGGGATGCTGGAGCAGGAACAAAAAGGCGTTGCTGCGCCGAATGATGCCCCTAAAAGATAGCCAAGTCCGCGCCGCTTACCGACGAGATAATCTCGCACCCGCTCTGTATTCATGGAAGCGCGAAGCCAGGCGATGACGTAAATCAGCATCGTCAAAAGCAAAAGAATCTTCACTGTGTCATAAATGAAGAACTCCAGCGAAGCGCCTGCGTGCGAATCAGCAGAAACCCCAAGCAAATCAAATGCGATCCAGTTTGAGGCAGGGAGGATGTAGGAATAAGCCGCCCACCAAAGTGCTGCCAGAGCCGCGATGCTGAAAAAATACCTGCGATTCCACGATTTTGAATCAGGGCTTGGGGCTGCTGCAACAGGTCTTGGCTGGCTGCAGCAGCCCCCTTGGGCGTTAGGCGGGACAGTCATGTTCTTGCTCTCTCTATGTTTATCTGGCCATGCCGCACGATGCGACACGCTCATTGAGGAGACGAACAAGAACGCAAAAGGATTCAGCTCAGCGTGCGTGGCACATGACAGCAAACCCGCCCTGTCTCATCAAAGCCCACTTGGCAGCGCTCAACAAGACTGTCACGCAGTCGCTTTCTGGCCCTGAGGATGCGAGACTTGGCGGCAGCCAGTGTGAGTCTGTAGTCTTGAGCGTATGAACGCACAGTTTTTCCCTGAAGATCGCAGCTCTGGATGATGGAACGATCTTCTGCCGCCAGTTCCGACAAGATGCGCTCAATGCAAATATCTAATTCATCGATGGGCGCGCGCTCGCTTCCCAGCTCGGCCTCCAGATGTTCGGGCAGCTCTTCAAACGGTTTGTTTAAGCTTACCGAATCAATCAATGCGTTGCGCGCCACCTCGAACAACCAGGCACGCGGATTGGTCAGCTCACAAAAGCGCAGCCCCTGACGCATCGACTTCAGGAAGACCTCCTGCAGTAGGTCTTCCGCCATATCCCGGTCGTCCGCACGGTGAATCAGAAAAGCACGCAGCTCTTTTTCGTGTGCTCGCCATGCACGCGAGACACAATCAAAACCTGTGTTATTGAGAGACAGGGTTGGTGTGATTTTTCTCGTACTCATGATGCTTTGACATTACTCTTTGCCAGAAATGAACACCGCTCCCAGGCGCGTTGCCTTGTAGTTTGTCTTTTGCGGCGCCTTGAGCTGTACTCATGAGTCTCTGAGACGAATCAGATCGCAGCCTGTTTAACTCGAATGCTCAATGCCTCGGCACATTCCCTGCGTTCACTGTAGCGATCCACCAGGTACGGCGCCGCGTCGCGCGTGAGCAGCGTGAACTTCATCAGTTCTTCCATCACGTCCACGATGCGGTCGTAGTAGGCCGAAGGCTTCATGCGACCAGCGTCGTCGAACTCCTGATACGCCTTGGCGACCGAGGACTGATTGGGGATAGTCAGCATGCGCATCCAGCGGCCCAGCACGCGCATCTGGTTGACCGCGTTGAACGACTGTGAGCCGCCCGATACCTGCATCACCGCCAGCGTCTTGCCCTGGGTCGGGCGCACCGCGCCGACCGACAGCGGAATCCAGTCGATCTGGGTTTTCATGAGACCGGTCATCGCGCCGTGGCGCTCGGGCGAGCACCAAACCATCGCTTCGGCCCATTGCGTCAGCGCATGCAACTCCTGCACCTTCGGGTGATCGCTAGGCGCATCGTCCACCAGCGGCAGGCCAGATGGATTGAACATGCGTGTCTCGCCACCGAGCGCACGCAGGATGCGTGCGGCCTCTTCGGTGGCGAAACGGCTGTACGAGCGCTCCCGCAGCGAGCCATAGAGCAGAAGAAAGCGCGGCGCGTGGCCTGCACGTTCGGGCGCCAGCAATCGCGCCGCGTCCGGTGGCTGAAATAGCGCTGCGTCGATATTGGGGAGGTCAAGGCGCGCTTCAGACACGGCGACCTTCCGCATTGATGACTGGCTCGCCGTCTTCCTTGTTGAATGCGCCGCGCTGCGGCTGCGGCAGAATGTCCAGCACGGTTTCCGAAGGGCGGCACAGCTTCGTGCCCAGCGGTGTGACCACGATGGGCCGGTTCATCAGGATGGGATGTTGCCCGATGAAATCGAGCAACTGGTCATCCGTCCATTTCGGATCGGCCAGGCCCAACTCTGCATAGGGCGTGCCTTTTTCGCGCAGCACGTCGCGCACGCTCAAGCCGGCATCGGCCAGCAGCTTGACCAGCGTTGCGTGTGAAGGCGGCGTCTTGAGGTATTCGATGACCGTCGGCTCTTCGCCACTGTTGCGGATCAGGCCCAGCGTGTTGCGCGATGTGCCGCAGGCGGGGTTGTGATAGATGGTAATTTGGCTCATACCCTTGCTTCGATTCAGAGATTCGTGGGGTTGGTGGAATACATGCTGGCTCCAGTGAACCGCCACCGGCGGCCCAGCCGCAAGGCAACATGCACTAACAGGATGAGCACCGGCACCTCTACCAGCGGCCCGATCACAGTGGTGAAGGCGACGGGTGAGGCCAGGCCGAATGCTGCGATGGCCACGGCAATGGCCAGCTCGAAGTTGTTGCCCGCGGCGGTGAAAGCGATGGCGGTGGTGCGCGGATAGTCGGCCTGGATCAGCCGGCCCATGAAGAAGCTGATGAGAAACTGGATCACGAAGTAGAGCGTCAGCGGCACGGCGATCTTCAGCGCGTCCAGCGGCAAGCGCACCACGTCGGCGCCCTTGAGGCTGAACATCGCCACGATGGTGAACAGCAGCGCCACCAGGGTGATGGGGCTGATCCGGGGCAGGAAGGTGTGCTCGTACCAGTCCTGTCCCTTGCGCCGGATCAGTGTGCGCCGGGTCAGGAAGCCGGCCAGGAACGGGATGCCCAGGTAGATCAGCACCGCTTCGGTGATCGTCCAGAAGCCCACGTCGATGACACTGCCTTGTAAGCCGAATACAGGCGGTAGCACCGACAGGAAGAACCAGGCGTAGGTCGAGAAGAACAGGATCTGGAAAATCGAGTTGAAGGCGACCAACCCCGCGACGTACTGGTTGTCGCCACGCGCTAACTGGTTCCACACCAGCACCATAGCGATGCAGCGTGCCAGCCCGATCAGGATCAGGCCGGTCATGTATTCCGGCTGGTCACGCAGGAAGATCACCGCCAGCACGAACATCAGCACCGGCCCGATGATCCAGTTCTGCACCAGAGACAGCAGGAGCACGCGCCTGTCGGCGAAGACTTCATGCAGCGTCTCGTAGCGCACCTTGGCCAGCGGCGGGTACATCATCAGGATCAGACCGATGGCGATAGGGACGTTGGTCGTACCGACCGAGAGTGCATTGAGCGCATCGGGCAAACCGTCGAACAGCGTGCCCAGGGCAACGCCCAGTGCCATTGCAGCGAAAATCCAGACGGTGAGGTAGCGATCCAGGAAGGACAGGCGAGCGGGAGGATTCGGCAGCGAATGTCCGCTTTGAGAATTACCTTGATTCATGACATTTTCCAGTTTGCCAAAGCCCGTAGGCGCTCTACCCCTACCGGCTCCTCGGTCAGAAGAGGCACTACGGCATAGCGTTGAGCGTGCCGCGTGGCCACAGCGTCGATTTCCCGCAATTCGTTGCGTGCGCGCTGGCGCAGCAGCGGAGAATGCGGGTGCGCGGCCGCAACGCTGTTGTTGACGACCCAGGCCCACGGTTCTATGCCCGCGCGGCGCAGGTCGTCTTGCAGATTGGCCGCTTCCAGCACGGGTGTGGTTTCGGCCAGGGTGACGATGAGTACCTTGGTCTGCTTCGGGTCTTGCAACTGCATCATCGGCGTCGTGAAGTGAACGTCCGTCTCGCCCATCTGCCGGACGATGTCGCGGTGGTAGGCGCCGGTGGCATCCAGCAGCAACAAGGTATGGCCGGTCGGGGCCGTATCCATGACCACGAACTTCCGTCCCCCTTCGCGGATGGCGCGGGAGAACGCCTGGAACACCGCGATCTCCTCGGTGCACGGTGAACGCAGATCTTCTTCCAGCAGCGCCCGGCCTTCCGCATCGAGCGCTGCGCCCTTGGTGTCCATCACATGCTGGCGGTAGCGCGCAGTGGCCTCCTGGGGGTCGATGCGGCTGAGTGCCAGGCTGGGCAGCGAACCTTCCAGCGTATCGGCCAGATGCGCAGCCGGGTCAGAGGTGGTCAGCTGCACGGGCAGCCCCCGGCCCGCCAATTCCACCGCGATGGCGGCGGCCAGCGTGGTCTTGCCCACGCCGCCTTTGCCCATCACCATGATCAGTCCGTGCCCATCAGCGGCGATCTCATCGACCAGCGCAGACAAGTCCGGCGCATTGATCTGCTCGGGCAGTTCGATGGCATCGGCACTATGCGTAGCGTCGGTATCAACCAGCAGGTGGCGCAGGGCTTCGAGGCCGACGAGGTTGAACGGCTTGAGCGCGATCTGATCCCGAGGCAACGCCTGGAGTGCCGACGGAATGGCGGCCAGCGTAGCCCGCTCTCTTTCATGGATGGCAGCGGCAAGCGTATCGTTCTTGGCCTCGCTGGCAGGGAATACGCCGTTGATGACCAGATGTTGCTGCGACAGGCCAATTGCGGCCAGTTCTTCATGGGTGCGTGCCGCCTCGCGCAGCGTGGTGCGCTGCGCGCGAGCAACCAGCACCAGACGGGTGCGTAAGGGGTTGGCCAACGCTTCTACTGCTGCCTTGTATTGGCTGCGCTGCTTTTCCAGTCCCGCCAGCGGCCCCAGGCACGACGCATCGCCTTTGCCTGCTTCCAGAAAGCCGCTCCATGCGCCCGGCAGTTGCAGCAGGCGGATGGTGTGCCCGGTAGGAGCCGTGTCGAAGATGACATGTTCGTAGTCCTGCGTTAACGCCGTATCGGTCAGCAAGGCCGTGAACTCGTCGAAGGCGGCAATTTCCGTGGTGCAGGCACCCGACAGGGATTCTTCGATGCCATCCACGACCGTATCGGGCAACACGCCTCGCACCGGGCCGACAATGCGGTCACGGTACGCTTGTGCGGCCGCCTGCGGGTCGATTTCCAGTGCCCACAGGTTCGGCACGGCGGCAATCGCCGTGATGCGGTTGCCGATGCGCTCACCGAAAACCTGCCCCACGTTGGACGCTGGGTCGGTGCTGACGAGCAGCACGCGCTTGCCCTGGGCTGCCAGTTGCACGGCCGCTGCACAGGCGATGGAGGTCTTGCCGACGCCCCCCTTGCCGGTAAAGAAAAGAAAACGGGGTGGCTGGGTCAGAAAGTGCATGGAATCTCCTTGTTCAGCAGCAGCGGCCACCAGAGCAACAAGTGTCTTTTGCTGAAGAGGCTTCGAGCGACTCGATGCCAGCCCAGCGGGTCAATTCGCTTCGGCTGGGGTAGCGGCCGGCCAAGGCCACCTCTCCATCAACCAGAATCAAGGGCAGCGACTCTTGGCCTGAGCGTTCCAAAAAGCCCTTCACGGTTGGGTTTTCGGCGAAAGCAAGGGGTTGTTGAGCTAGGTTGAAGCGTTCGACCTGGGCGCCGTTTTGCTTGGCCCAATCCACATCGGCAGCGAAATTCACCAAGTTTTGATCTACTTCAACGCCACATACGGGCACCTCTAAAAACCGCCGTTTTCAGCAGCGTGCCGACTGAGGCAGACCGAGCATTTCAGTTCTGCCCATTTTTTAAGCAAATATGGCATGTTCCAGGGCGTTTTCCGCCCCATTTCTCACGCATTGATCCCCTGCAGGCGCACCTCGCTCTTTGATGGCCCGCCCTTGTAGAACGCATCCACCCCATCTTCGAGGAACCTGGCCAGGCGCTTGAGGTTGTAGCAGGCCGCCATCATGGTCATGGCCACCGCAGCGCGCACCTGGCCGATGGTGCGAATGAGCTTGCCGCCCATGTGGCGCATTTGGGCAAAGGGGTGCTCCACTCGGGCACGGATCCTGGCAATGCGCGTGTTGCGCTTCTTCTGGCATGCGCTCAGGGGCTTGCTCTTCTGGGCCTTGCGCTGGATATGCTCCCGCCAGCCCAGCACCTGGAGCATTTCGCTGCGCCGTGCGCTCGGGTAGCCCTTGTCGGCATAGACATCCCGGCTGGTGTTGTGCTCGTCGAGCACCTCATCGAAGTGCCTGCTGTCGTGCTCGCTGGCCGTGCCGGTGGCGATCTTGCGGATGAACTTGTGCTTGACGTCTACATTGATGCTCAGCTTGTAGCCGTGGTAACTCTTGCCGTGTTTCATGGTATGGGTGGCGTCCAGGTCTTTTTGCCGGCGCTTGGCATCGCTCCAGTCCTCGGGGGTCTTGACCTGGGCCAACTGCTCTTTCTCATCCTTGGTGAAGTGCTGGATGGGCGCGGGCACCAGGGTGGCGTCGATGATCTGCCCGCAGCGTGCAATGAACCCGTGGCCCAGCAACTGGCCATCGACCGCCTGGAACAAGGCCGTCACACCATCGGCGCCCAGGCGCTGCTGGTAATGCCAGACGGTATTGCGGTCGGGGATGGTGGCGCTGTCCTCCAGCAAGCAAAAGCGCTGGTAGCTCATGCGGTCGAGTAGTTGGTATTCCACCTGCTCGTCGCTCAGTTGGTTCAGGTACTTCAAGACCAGGATGCGCACCATGACGGATGTGGGGTACGGCGGGCGTCCGCCCTTGCGTCCGTCTCCCCGGGGCAGCAGGTCATCGATGACCTGCGTGAGGTGGTCAAAGTCAATGTGCCGGGCAATGAGCTGCAGCGGATCGCCCAGCGCTTCGATCTTGCGCTTGCGCGCGGCATCGGCAAACAGGTCGAACTTGACGGCGCTGCGGTCGGGAGGTGTGCTCATCGGAGGATTGTCTAACTGTTTGGGCGGTAGGTCAGGGTAGGACGGGGGTTTTTAGAGGTGCCCATACGCCGGTGCTGCAACACAGCGCCGGGTCGAAAATCTGGATGTTTGGCATGGGGTGTCCTTTCAAATCTGGTTGTTAACGAAGCAACGCTCTTTACTCTTGGCCGATGTTTCGCAACTCGCGTTGCAGCGACATCGCGTCCAGGCGTTGCAGTGGCAGCGACAGAAACAACTCGATGCGGCGGCGCAAGGTCAGCGCGGCATCCTTGAATGCCTTGAGTTGTTGTTCTTCGCTGCCTTCGATGGCTGCGGGATCGGGCACGCCCCAGTGCGCCGATACCGGCTTCCCTGGCCAAAACGGGCATGCCTCGCCGGCGGCGTTGTCGCAGACGGTGAAGATGAAGTCGAACACTGGTGCCCCTGGCGCCACGAATTCGTCCCAGCTTTTGCTGCGGTAGCCGGTCGTCGGCATATGCAGCCGCTCCAGCGTGGCAAGTGCCAGCGGATGCACTTCACCCTTGGGCTGGCTGCCGGCTGAGTAGGCTCGGAAGCGCCCCTTGCCCAACTCGTTGAGGATACCTTCGGCGAGGATGGAGCGTGCGGAGTTACCCGTGCAGATGAACAGTGCGTTGTATGTGGTGTCGGTCATGGCATCAGCAGTCACAGTGGGGGGGATTGGTGACTTCGCACACGTTGCCCTGGCAGCAGTGCTCGGTCAGATAGCTGAGTAGCCCGTTCATATGGGCGAAGTCGGCGCGGTAGATCAGGTTGCGGCCCTTTTGCTCGATCGTGACTAGACCCGCGTGGGCCAACTCTTTCAGGTGGAAGGACAAGGTGTTACGGGCGACGTCGAGCTGGTCGGCCAAGACGCTGGGGGTTTGCCCTTCGGGGCCGGCAACGACCAAGGCACGAAATACGCGCAGTCGTTGCGTGTGAGCCAGAGCACTCAGGGCAGAGACAGTTTGATCTTCGTTCATTGTTCGATAATACAACATTTATTGAATTGTTTGGCAAGAGTCAGTGCGAAACCGCATAGCGTCCCGGCGTGCCGCCGTCGGGTTCGCGGGCTACGGCCCCGCGCTTCGTGCCGAATTGCGGCCATCCGGCTTTGCCCCCTGACGCCTTCGGCCTTGGGGGCCTGCGCACCAGCAAGATCAGGATCGATCCGATATGGGTCAAAGAGGCGTGTCGGCGGGCGAATACATGGCTTACACGGCAGAATCTGCTCGCAAAAGCGAGAGATATGGATTATTTGGAGGACACTCGGCAAGCACATGGGCAGGTTCTATCAATAGATAGCCATGCAGCCGACGAGACTTGCGAGGTCCGGTTACTTCACAAGTCCAAATATTCAGGCCGTTGGGATGCTTGCGGTGGTATTGCAGCCGCTCGAAGCGCTTCTGTACCCATTGCCAATCCTGCTGGCTTTCCTGCTTCGCCAGCGTGCCAACTTGCGGGTGCTCCTGCGCGTAACGCTGGAAGACGCCGGGGCTGACCAGGTAGGCGGTGTCGCCCACGGTATGCACGAGCGCCTTGGCGTCGTTGATGATGAGCCGCCGCGAGGCGACGCCCTGTTGCAGCCATGCCATGAAGTGCTCGCCGGATGGCTGCGCGGCCGTGGACGCGGGCGCTGGAGGCAGTGGCTTCGCCACGGACGATGCAGGCATTTCGGGGACTGCGGCAGGCGCTTCGACCGAGACGGCTTCTGCATCCTGCCGGATGCCAGGCAAATCACCCATTCCCACCATCGCGAGCATGTCTTCCATGACATCGGGCACGGCCCGGGCAGCGGACGGGTGAACCGGGGCAGCGGCGCCGCCAGCGTCCGTCCACGGAGCGGACTGCTCCTCTTCGGCAGGAGGCGTTGCCGCGATTGCCGCCGATTGCACCGAGGCATCGGCATCTTTGTCGGCCGCTGTCGTATCGATCGCCACCGTCCCCGCGAACGGCGCTGGCCGTTCGCCGGGCTCCCAAATCAGCGCAGGTGCCAGCCGCAACAGGGTGAACGAGTGGGACCAGCCGGTCGAACTGGTCACGATTGCCCGCCAGATCGCCTTGCCGTCGGGCGTCGGCTGCAACATGCCGTGGTCTTGCAGTACGTTGAACACTGCGGTGTTGTTCGCGGGAATGCCATCGATGCCCTGGGACAGCAGGTGCGCGCGGAGCTTGTCGGAAACGGTTTTGCTCACCAGCCAGAGCGCGTCGTCGGTGAGCCAGCCATCGGAGGCCTCGGGCTGGTTCAGTTTCAGGTCCTCCTTGAGCAGGTAGCGCAGCCCGTTGACCAGCTTGCGTTGTAGTGTGTGCTTGGGCGCGGCCATCGCGCGCGCCGGATCACCGCCGAGTTCCTGGGCCACTGAGGCGCGGTCGGCCTGCACGATCAGTTCGCCCAGCACCCCGGCGTGCTCGTACTGCCCGGCCAGGACGTAAAGCAAGGATGCCCACAAGGACGGATAGCCACTGAGCCAGTCCAAGGCATCGCGGTCGAGCAACTGGCGGTAGAGCAAGCCTGTCGCGGCGCTGTGCAGGCGGTACTCGCGATCGTCGCGGTAGCGGAAGCGGTATGGCTGACGCAGCGAGCCATGCCACGGGTGCCAGGTACTGCCGTCGGCCAGCTCGATGTGCAGATCAACGGCGATCTTGCCGACGTCGTGGAGTAGCGCGGCGTAAGCGACGGCGGCGGTCCAGGCTTCGGACTGTGCGGCCTGATCTTCGGGATTGGCACCGATGGGTAGCAGATGGGACTGCCGCAGCTTCAGGCTGTAGGCGACGATTTCCAGACCATGGTCGAGCATGCCGCCGAGGTATGCGTGGTGGTGTGCTTCGGAGGCCGGGAAAGCCTGGACCAGCTCGGCGTAGCGCTCCAGTGGCGTGCGGTACAGGGTGGCGAACTGCCTGCGCGAGAGCGAGGTGCGCTGCCAGATGTGTTCCAGCAGCTTCTGCCGGCGCGGCGTGGCCAGCAGCGATGCGGCCGATTCCGGCCGCATCAACCCTTTCGGGAGGTCGGTGGCGGGGGCTGGCGACGGCGCGGCAGTGACCGGGGGCCGTTTTCGCTGGAACAGGGAGAGCATGTCGGTGTCCTGATGGCGGGCCGGGCGGGAGGCTTTTTTGCCTTTTCGAGGTAGGGCCTTTCCCCTTGCACCCCATTCCCTTGCCGTTTCGACCCTTTGGCCTTTAACCGTTTCGGTATAGCGGGGCCTGGACTGCGGCTCCAGCGTCAATGTGGAACTCGCACGAATGGATTGGACGGCGACCTGGCGCTGGCCCCGGCCTATGCTGCCGGGACGCTACACCGCCAGGTAGGCTTCCGCTCAGGCGACTAAGTTGACAAATGCGACAAAGGCGACTAAAGTGAACCCTGTCTCAAACCTACTTGGGAGCTGACCATGCCCACTGCGATCGAATTCATTGCCGACCGTCTGCCGCGCGTCACCGTGGAGGATGTGCGCCGTTTCGCGGATACCGTCGAAATCCGCAATGCCCCGGCTTTCGCGGCCGAGTTGCAGGCGTTCATTCATGAGCGCGTGGAAGCGGTGAAGCTGCCCGCCAACCTCGAAGGCGAAACGGTGGTGCAGGCCTTGCAGCGCAAGGCGGCCGCGTTGCGCTCCGACACGCGCTGGGCACCGAATGAAACCGATGTCCAGCGAGGCCGCGCCGTGCTGCTGGAAGCCTTCAACCAGCCGGACAATCTGCCGCCTGCCGAGTTCGCCAAGCTGGCGGACAAGTCGCGCCAGCAAATCTACAAGGACATCCTCGCCCGTCGGCTGCTGGCACTGAACGTGGGGCCGCGCGGCCAGAAGCTGCCCGACTGGCAGCTCGACCCGGTGAAGCAGCAGTTGACCCAAACCGTGCTTCAGGAGGTCGAGGGCATCGACCACTGGACGATCTACCGCGCGCTGTCCGAACCGCTCGAAGGCCTGGGCGGTCGCTCGCCGGTGGATGCGGTCACGCATGGCACGATCGACGACGTGGCGGAGGCCGTGTTCAACGTGCTGGGCGTGCAGGTGCATTGAGGCGAGACCACCATGAGCCGCAAGCTGCCTTCGTTTCTGATCGATGCCGGTGAATTGCTCCAGCACGTGAGCCGCGTCGTCTATCGGGGCAGCCCGCTGTACTATGGCCGCAGCAGCACGAATCGCTACGATGGCCCGACGGGGGCCTACGGCGTGCTCTACCTGGGGCGCGACCTACCCACAGCGCTGATGGAGTCGGTGTTTCACAAGCACCAGTGGCTTGAAGACACGAATCGCTCCATCGCCTTGAAGGAAGTTCAGGCCCGGATGGTTCGCGCAGTAGGCGTACTGGACGACGTTCTTCTGGCCGACCTCACGGCGCCGGGCGTCATGGCGGGCTACTTCGGCCTGAATCTGGAGCAGTTGGCCAGCCGCGACTACATGCACACGCAGCAGGTGTCCGCACAGGTGCATGCAATGCTCGGGGACGACGGCGAGCCGTTGTTCGACGGGGTGCTCTACCCCTCTCGCAACAACTATCCCGCCGCGAGCATCGCCCTGTTCGAGCGTGCCGGAGCGAAGGTCAGCGTCATCGAGGACATCGACCTGGTTGACCATGTGGACTGGCCGCGGTTCGTTGCCACCTACCGCATCGGCGTGGAACCCGATCCCGGCCCGGTGGAGCCGGAGGACGAAGCGTCCTGAAGCAGCAAGAAAGCGCATTGAGGCCTCAAACCGAATGAATTGGAGCAAACTGAAATAGGTATTCCTCAGCAGCAGGAGACGACCATGAACACGACGACCCGCACCAGCACCGCAGAACGCCTCGGCCGCGCCTTTGGCCGCGGATGGCGTGCCTATGCGCGTGGCGAACGGCGGGCGTCGAATTGGCTGGTATTCAGGGGGGTGCCGCGAGCTGGTGCTACCGCACTTGTGTGGGTCTTCAAGCTGGTTGTGCTCGGGGTGCTGCTCTACGTTGCTTTCTGGTTCGCACTCGTGCTGCTGGGCGTGGTGGTGGCAGGATGGGCTATGAATCAGCACCATCCCGATGAAGAAGGGTTTGAACTGCAGTACCCAACCATTGAGGAACTGCGGGCCACGCCCGGCTACGATCCCAACCTGTACAACGATACATCCCACGAGATGTACCAAGACGACTGACGCCGAAGGTCATTCGATCATTTGAGCTTGCCGCCTGAGACAGCACCTGCTCCTTTGCCACCAGCGCTTCCTGCATCCTTTGTGGCAGTGGCGAACGTGTTGGCGATCGCACCGGCACGTACACCGACCCAGGTGAGTGCGCCAATCCAGAACGTAGGCAGGACGATGAACATGGTGCCCATGATGAACATCAGAAGCATGTCTCCAAAGGCATTGTTCAATCCCACCAGCGGGTCGAAGTTTGTGTGCGGCCGATTCCACCCGAAGCCCCAGCCGTAAAGCGCATCGAGGATGGTGCTGTCGATCCAGCGGGCGAGCTGGAACCAGAAGTCCACGAAGAACAGCGCGAACTGCACGACGCTGACGGTGACGACCGTCTTCAGGTCATAGGTGCCGATGACCAGCACGAGCGGAATGCAGATGACCAGTGCCATCTTGAGCAAGGCGAGGACCATGGGCAGAGACTGTCTCACGACGTCCATGGCGGGAAACGCGGCAATCGCGCCGACTGCCATGCCGACGTCGCCCGTGGCGCGCGTCACGATGTTCGGCAGGGTCTTGTCGATCTGGCCGCCGTAGTCTGTATAGACACTGCCCTGGTTCAACTTCTGCTGCCGCGGGGAGGCAATGGCGCGGATCACCGAGTCGTCCACCTCGGCCCTGCTCAGAAACCCGGCCCAGCCTGCGAGGCGATTGAGCAGGCTCGGGTCCACCTGACCCAGCAGGCGTGTCCGCAGGCTGTTGCTGCCATCGGCCCACCACTGCCTGCAGGTCGGATAGCCGCCGCCGCTGGCCACCTGCGCAAGCCCGGCATCGCGGTTGCTGTCGTAAGGCCAGTCGTCGCGCGGCGTGCTTGAACGGTACGTGTCGTAGTAGCCGTTGGTGTCGGTGAAGAACCTCGATCCGATCCAGGTCACGTCGTGCATCTGCTGCTCATCGAGCTGAGGGCGCTGCATGAACAATTTGGCCCGTGCAGGCCCGTAGCAGTCCCGCGAGAAATCCGCCACTTCCTGGGCCAGCACGGGATCGTCAATGCGCGTGGCGTCGATCTCCATGCGCATTTGCCGAAGGTCCGTGCCACATGGGATCGCCGCCACCGAGGCGCTCGTCACGGCGCGCGAGAGCGCGTGCATGAAGGCCCACCAGACCGGCACTTTCGCCGACTGGTTGTTGATGGTGCTGAAGGACTGCGACCAGCCGGTATCCGTGGGCTGAGGCACGCTGACTTGGCACTGGGCCGAGCGCGAGCTGTCGTACTGGATGGTGTTGAGGTCCACGTCGATGAACGGAATGCCCGCGAACATCACCACCACGATGGCGACGAATACCCGGTTCTCGATGCGTGCAGCCGAGAGCAGGCCTTTGTTGCCCTCGTCGGCGCCTTCCGCTCGGGCCTTCAGCCACTCCTGCACGATGATGGCGACGAAAGGCAGCGCGAATACCCCGCTGGACACCAGCACCGCCCAGATGCCGTTGTTGACGATCCAGGACACGAGGGTGAGGTAGTACTCCAGATAGTCGGTCGTGAAGAGCGTCATGGCCCCGATCTCCCCTCAAGCGGCCTGCATCAACAGGCTGGTTTCCAGCGCGACGATGGCGACGACGCCGGCGACCTCGGTGCGGATCAGCCGGCGCCGCGCCTGCCCATCCGTCCCGGTTTGGTCTTCGCGGGCCAGCACCCGGCGGCGCATCCAGAACCATCCATAGGCCGTTGCCGCGTACACGCACAGCCGCCATACCAGGAAGTAGCCCGAAGCAGCCGCCAGCCACCGCTCCCAGCCGGCCACGCTGCCGACGAGGTAGATGCCGAGGATGTTGGCACCCACGGCGGCGACGACGAGCACCACCGTCCACAGCAGCACCTTCGCCGCGCGCCGGCTGAACAGCCAGCGCGGGCGCAGCCATCCGGCGCGGATTGGGTTCATGGGTTGCCTCCCGGAGTGCCCCTCTGGAGCCGGTCGAGGCGATCGGGAACAGGATCACCCTCGTAGATGCCACGCGAGCCAGCCGCGCGCGTGCCGTGGCGCTGGATGATGGCCATGGGCGAGTTGTTGGCCAACTCGCGACGCAGCTCCAGTTCGGTCTTGAGATTGCGGATCTCCTGGTCGAGCGTGTCGCTTTCGTGGTTCACGGCCTCGACCGCCAACTGGTTCGCCGCCACGTTGGGCTCTTTCTTCCCGGTCAACAGGGTCCGCTGGAGCAGCAATGCCTTCTCCAAGACGGACGACAGCGCGACCTCCGAGGCCAGGCGGCGTGCCAGCAGGTCCTGATCAGGTTCGTCGCGCAGCGCCTCGATGACGCCGCGCGTGATGGGCAGCGACGTGCTGCCGGCCGCGCGCAGGTTCTCGAACGTGGTGTTGCGCGTCCCCGAGATCAGCTCCTGCAGGGCTTCCAGCTTCGTCTCGTATTCCTCCTGGATTAGCGGCGTCAACCCGACGCCGGGCACGGTCTCGGTCTTGGTGCAGGAATCGCAAGTGCGCTGCTCCTGCTCCCCGAGCACCCGCGTCGCCCATTCGACCGCTTGCTGCGGCGAGGTCCAGGTCTGGCAGGACAGGCTTGCGCAACTCGCGGGCGCGATGGACGACGTGTCGGTCACGCCGCGGCCGTTGACCAGGTTGTAGCCCGCACGGGTCACGTCGCCGACCACCCGGATTGCACGCTGGCCCGCGCCGCCGGCATTGCTGCCGCCCACCCAGGGCACGCCGTCGTTGCCGCGCCTCGTCTCGGCCTGCTCGATCGCCGAAACGGCATCGGTGCTCGACACGGCATCGCGCAGCGCCATGCCTTCGGCCATTTGGCTCCAGCCGAGCTGACCGCCCGCCATGTCGGCCATCTTCTCGGCCATGGCACGGCACGTCAGCTTGGAGCGATCAAAGTCCAGCCGCGCCTGCAGCACGCCATTGGTGAGCAGGTTGTAGAGGCCGGGATCGGCGCGTTGGATGATCAGCGCAGGCAGGGACGCCACGGCGCTCGTGGCGCTCTGAATCACATTGCTCATGATCTGCTGAAAGCCGTTGGTGATGCCGTTGAGCTGGTTGCGCAGCGTGGTCTGGATGCTCATGTCGCCGCAGATCAGGTTGCTGTTCCAGCCCACGCCCACGCCGATCGAGCGCATGCCGGCCGCACGGCCCATCGACACGGCGCTGCCGCCGCCGATCGAATACATCACCTCGTCGCCGAGGATGGGGCCGCTGGTCTGGTATCCAGCCTGCGCCCACGCGAGGCCGCAGCCCAGGGCGAGCGCCCCGGCCAGCGCCGTGGGACGCAGCAGGCGACGCGCCTGGGTGGAGAGGTTCATCAGTTCAGGACGCTTCATCGCCGTATCCTCAATAGAAATCGACGCTGCCGAGGAACACCTGGCCCCGGCGTTCGCAGCACGCATAGGGCCGCCACAACGCCCAGGCGTAATCACCTTGCTGCGCCTGGGTCAGGAAGCCGCTGCGTGGGAAGACCGTGCAGGACGAGGACAGGACGGGCGTGAGTTCCTGCCACTTGCCGGTGGAAGCATCGCCCTCCATCAGCGCACCGGCGGGCCAGTAGCCGGGCCGCGAGTTGGCGAGCAGCGGCTGATAGACGTGGATCTGCCCGCGGCGCGTGACAACATCGCCCGCACGCTGGGCGACGACTGCGCCGGCCTTGTGATCGTCGGCCTGATGCAGAAAACCGCCACGCGGATACACGTTGCCCCATAGGTTCATCGTGGTGCGTGCGCCGACCTCGCGCCGGCCCGGAATCAGCGCTTCCGGGTAGGCCATCTCGGGCACGTTGTAGCGCCAGGCCAGCGTATCCAGCGTGCTGAGCAAGTACGGCATGAACGCCGTGCCCGCGCCCTCGCAGAAGTAGCCCGACGACGAGACGAACTGGTTGAACACCTCGGCGCCGGGGTGGCCGATGACGTCCGCGTTCTTGAATTTGGCGAGGTTGTTTTCGTGGTCCTCGTTCGTCGTCCCGTCGCCGCCCGCCTGGGCGGACGGGTTGGGCGTGCTCATCGCCCGGACTTCGACCCAGGGGTTTTCGCCGGTATTCGAGTACGACGACACCACCGCATCGGGGATGTAGTGGCGCACCTTGATCGACGTGCGAACCGTACAGCCGGTCCAGGTGCAGTAGAGCCAGTAGCAGATGCCGACGACGCGGTATTCGAGGCAATCGGGCGAAGCCACCGAGCCGACGATGGTGGCGGTGTTGAGGGCGTAGCTGCCGGTGGCACTGAGCAGCAGCACGGACGCCACGCCAGCGCGCAGGCGGCGCATCAGGTCGAATGCTCGGGTCACGGCTGGGTCCTCCGGTGCTGCTCGATGCGCGCGATGGCGCGAGCCACGTCCGGCTCGCCATAGACCACGTAACGCTGGTCCACCACGACCGCTGGGAGGCTGGTGACGCCCAGGCTCCAGGCGTCGGTGACGCCCTGATATGCGGAGGCGATGCGGCGCTGGAGGTCGGCGCCGCCGCTTGAGAGCCGACGCTTGACGATGGCCGTCGCCTGTTCGGGATCGGTGGGCAGTTCCGCTGAAAGCTCCGCTTCAATCCTGTGAGCTTCGTCCAGCTCGATCAGCCGCTCGCCGCCCATGGTCTTGACCGGGTGGCGGCGCTCGGTGACGACCACCACGTCGGCGGCGAAGGTGGCCGGGCTGAAAACGGCCAGAGCTGTCGGCAGCGCCACGGCCAGGCCGAGGGTTCGCCAGCCCGGCGCGAACCTGGAAAGAGATGCTGGCATGTCGCGTGCCCTTGAAGTTGATCAGAGCAGTAGTCAAACGCGAAGCCGAAGCGGCCCCAACAAACAATGCGCATCGCGCACTGCCCGCATACCTGCTTGTCTCGCGCCCATGAAAAAGCGGAGGCCGAAGCCTCCGCGTGGATTAGCAAGCCGATGCCGTCGCTATAGCAGGCCGGATTCCGCAAACGAGTACGGCGTGCCTTGGCCGACGATGAGGTGATCCAGCACCTTCACGTCGATCAGCGACAATGCCGCCCTCAGCGTTTGGGTCAACGCGCGGTCCGCGCTTGACGGCTCCGTGCAGCCCGAAGGGTGTTGGTGAGAAAAAATGACCGCTGCCGCATTCAGTTCCAAGGCACGCTGCACGATCGGACGCGCATGCACCGAGGTCGAATGGATCGTGCCTCTGAACATCGGCTCGTAGGCCAGCACCTCGTGCATGCTGTTGAGGAACACGATGGCGAAGATTTCATTGGGCTCGGCGGCCAGTTTCAGGCGCAGGTAGTCCTTGACGGCGGCGGGCCGTTCCAGGGATGGCCCCTTCTTGAAGACCCGCTGCTCCAGCAGCGCGATGCCTTGCCGGATGATCCAGTCATCGGATTGGGACGCGGGGGCAAAACGTGGCTCCACGCAGGAGTCGTTGGCGACGAGAGACATGGCGGACCTCCAGAAAGTGAGCGGAGGGCGCCACCCTGGGAGGGCAAGCCCTCCTGGGGATGGAAACTGCGGAACAAGGTGCATCCATCACCGCGCGGCGGTGATTGTTCGCGGCCAGGATGCGAAAGCGAACGGGTAGCGGTCAGCGCGGCGAGCCGCGCCGTAGCCTTCAAGACCGAGGACTACCTGGGCATGTCGCCGACAACGTCGGCAGGCATTTCGGATGTGGGGGTGGCGGGCGAAGCCGCCGCGTCGCTGGCCATGTCCCCAGCCGCCAGCATGTCCATGGCCGACAGCAAGGCATCGCCCTCGATAGGCCCCTGCAGCAGGATGGCCTGGCCCGTCTGGCGATCGAGCAGCCGCAGCGACGGCGTGGCGGTCACGCCGCTCTTGGTGGCTTCTGAGGCCTGGACGCGAATGGCGGCGCCGGGACGTTCGCTTGCCATGCACTGCTTGATGGCTGGCGTGGATTCGGGGTACTGAAGCCCGTCGGGCAATCCTTGGCCGTCGCTGCGCGTATGGGCATAGACCCATTCGACGGCTTGCCAGAACGCAGCATGCCCGCCTGCTTCGGCGGCGCACTCGGCCAGGCGGGCCTCGTCCGACGCGGCCGGCTCGTGCGCGGCCAGCGGCTGGTGGTGCCATTGCAGCGCCACGTCGGTGTTGTTGCCGACCCAGTGCTTTAGCTGGGGGAAGTACTCCCGGCAGAACGGGCATTCCAGGTCGGCATAGAGCGTCAGCGTGAAGCGGCCCTCCGGGTTGCCCATCTGCCAGGGAGGGCCGGAGGGCTGCATGATGCTGGCCGGCGCGGGCGGCTGTGGCGAGGAATCACCGGGCGTCCGGGACACCCGCCAGATCAGGACCAGTGCGACCAGCGCAGCAGCCAATACCCAGGACCAGCGAGGCCGCCAGCGGCGACGGCGGAACGCCTGGACCTGCATCGGAATGGAAGGACGTTTCTGTTCCATGGCGTTCTCCGGTTTACGACAGTTCCAGGGCCGGCGACTCGATGCCACGGGCCTGGTCGATCTTCTCGGCTACCTTGAAGGCCGCTTCCAGTTCGGTGCAGCCGTATTGCTGCATGAGCTGGTAGCGCTCGGCCTTCTCTTCGGGTTCGGTCTGCGCAAGCGCGAGGTACAGGCTTGGCGGCACGGCGCGGAACAGCACTTCCATGCTCTTGGAGAGGATGACTCCCTCGGTGAACTTGCCCGCCTCCTTGCGGGCCGACAGCATCAGCGCCTTCTGCGCGGGCGAGAGTTCGCGGAACCGCGCGATCTTCTCGACTTCATCGGGCGGCATGCTGAGACAGATCCACCACTCGATCATGTTGAGCATGGGCTCCGCGGCGCGCGGCAAGTCGTCGATGTTTTGCGTCGCGAGCCAGAACCAGGCCCCCAACTTTCTCCACATTTTTGTAATTTTCACGACGTAGGGCGCGAGCAGCGGGTTCTTCGTGATGATGTGGCCTTCATCGGTGACGTTGATGATCGGGTGGCCCAGGTACTGGTCGCGTTCGGCGATGTTGTTCACCGTGCTGATCAGGCTGATGTAGGCGATGGAGAGCTGGGCGTTGTAGCCCTCCCGTGCATAGGTCGCCAGATCGACCAAGGTGATGTCGGCTTCGGGCCATGGCGTGCCGTCGCGGTCGAACATCTCGCCGTCCGTGCCTTGGCAGAACATATCCATCGCGTCCGCCATCTCCAGCAGCCGCACGCGCCGCATCTCGGGCAGCGTCGGGTCCTGGCCGCGAGTGCGCAGCGCGTTGCGCACGTCGCGCGTGAGCACCGTGCGCTTCTCGCTACCACCCCCGCCGTGGCAGTGCTCGGCGGCGTCGAGGATGCACTGGCGGATCAGCGAGCGGTCGGCCCGCGTCATCCGGGCTTCTTCCTTGTCCTCGCCGCCCGTGATCATCAGGCGGGCCGTGATCTCCAACTCGCCCAGCACATCGCGCTGCTCGTCCGACTCCATGGCCGAGGCGTCCGGGGGCAGGTCTTCATCCAGCGCATCGGCATCGAGTGTCTGCACGTCGCTCGGCGTCTCGATCAGCCGGCGCGCGTCGGCGAATGGAGCGAGGCTGATGCCCGAGCCAGGGGCCAGCTTGACCCGGTTCACGGTCAGGCCCAGGCGCTTGGCGAAATCGCTGAACAGACCGAAGCTGTTGCCAGCCTCCACGATGAACAACCGTGGCCGGTAGATCGCCGTGACCTGGTTCAAGAGGTTGTTGAGCGTCGCGGACTTGCCCGAGCCTGTGGGGCCGAACAGAAACAGGTGGGCATTCATCTGCCGATCCAGGCGGTTGAGCGGGTCGAAGGTGATCGGGCCGCCACCGCGGTTGAACATCGTGATGCCAGGGTGCCCCGTGCCCTGGGCACGACCCCACACCGGCGCCAGGTTCGCCGCGTGCTGGGCGAACATCAGTTGGGTGTACCACTTGCGCCGATCCTGGCCAGGGTTGTAGCAGCACGGCAGCCAGCGCAAGTAGCTGTTGAGGGGTGCCACCTCGTCGTCCTCGCGCACCGGCTGCAAGCCGGCATTGAGCATCACGTTCGCCAGGTCCAGTCCGCGCCGGTCCAGTTCCGCTTCGTCGCGTCCGCGCAGGTAGAACGCCAGCGTCCCCCGGTAGAGCTTGTGCGCGCTGCCGATGAGGGAGCGGGCTTCCTGCACGTCCTTCAACGTCTGCTCCGACGCCAGCGTCTCGCCCACGGCCTTCTTCGCCAGGTGGTTGAGATCCGCTTCCAGGACATCCTGCGGCGTGGCGACCATCGTGAGACAAAGCAAGGTGTCTTCCGGCATCTGGTCGAACAGCGTGTTGATGGCATCCCCTTTGCGGGTCTCGCCGGTCAGGTGTCCGGTGCCGGGCGGCATGCGCAGCCGGTCGGAGATCAGCACGCGGTGCGGCATGCCGTCGAAGTACCAGGTGCCGTGCTCCACGTCGGAGCGTGGCTGACCGAAGAACAACCGCTGGCTGAAATCCCGCCCGCTCGCCAGCTCGATCTCGCCGGCCTCGCTTTCTTCGGTGCTGTCGGGGTAGCGCGCCAGCGCGTAGAAGCGCTCCCGATCCTCGGCGCCAGGCCCGAGCATCGCGGGGCGCGGATTGAACCACCGCAGCAGCCAGTCGTGGACGTCGGCCGCGACCATGCGCCGCGCCTGGATGCCCGCGTTGGCCAAGCCGCCGCACAGGCGGTCACAGACGATGTTCAGCATCTGCTCGGGCGTTTGGCCGCGGCGGCTTGCCTGCCCCTGTCCTTGTCCGCTCACGCGGCGATAGACCACCATGCGCACGCGCCGCGTCTGGCCGCGCCAGCGCAGCCGCGTGACCACCGTGTCCTCGAACAGCCCGCCCGGCTTGGCCACCGCGCGCAGGTGGTGGCCGAAGAAGCGCAGGTAGAACTCGGTGAACGCGGTATCGCGGGCGCGCGGCTGCACGTAGTCGCGCAGGGCCTGCATGTACTGGTCGAAGCTGGGCTCGTCCTGGGCGTAGAGCTGGAGTACCCAGGGGTTTTCGTCCAGCTCATCGAAAGAGTCCTGGAGCGCGTTCTCCAAGGCATCGCGGGCATGCGCGAGCCAACCGGGTTCCCGGCCCTCGGTGCCCAGCGGCACCAGCTCGTAGAAGGCAGCGACCGACTGCCCATCCTCCAGCAGCATGGACTTTGACTGTGGCAGGAACTCCACCCAAGGCAGCAGTTCCGCGAACGACGGCGCAACGTCGTACAGCGCCTGCTCGTCGGCTACCGTCGCCGGCCTGCGGCCCTGGACCGCTGCGCCGGGTTCGGGGATGCCGGCCTGGTGCAAGGCCTGGACATGGAGCTGCCAGCCGTCTGGCTTCTCTTCGTCGCCGATGCCGGATGCGGCCAGCTTCGGCCAGGGAAGTTTCCAGCGCATCAGTAGTCCTCCACGCGCTCGCCCGGCATGGCGTACTGCACGCGCTGATAGAGGGGGAAGACCGTCGTGTAGCCCGGCACAGGTACAGGGTCCGAGCCCGCCAAGTGTGGATACACGTACATGACGAGATCGGGATTCGGCAGCCGGTGGAACTGGCGATAGACCTCGTTGCGTGCGGTGCGCGTGTAGCGCGTCTGCTCGGCGGGCGCGGCCTGCACGTCGGCCTCGGTCAGCGGCCGGCGCAGGCTCTGGCGGGCATCGAGCAACTGCCGGCGTGCCGCCTGGCCGGCGCTCCCGCCGCCGTCGCCGGCGTTCTGCTGCCAGATGTCCATCATCGTGCTGTCGCCGTGGGGCAGCAGCTTTTCCTTGCTGGTGGCGCAGCCGCCGAGCACCGCGACGGCGAGGGCCAGCGCCAGGCCCCTATTCAAGTTCGAGAGCATGGCTTTCTCCTGCGCGGTGATCGACCTTGCGGCCTTCGGGATCGAAGTCGATGGCGAGCGGCTTTTCGAGGTGGACGGCGACCTTCGCGCCGGGCTGGACATAGACGGCCGCGAACGCCTGCCCGTACAGCTTGTTCACCCAGTCCGCCATGTCGCGCACGCCACCGGCCAGGATGCGGCCCACGGCCTCGTTGCCCGAGATGCCGACGCTGCCGATGGAGCCGTCGGCGCCGACGTAGGACATCTGGCCGCTGTCGCTGTCGATCAGCGAGGCCACGCCGGCACCGGCCGCGGTGATCAGGGCCTGCGAGCCGAGGTATTGCTGGGCGTTGCTGCGCCGCTCGCCGCTGACGCAAGGGATGCCATACGGATCGCTGATCCAGCCCAGGCCGTCGCGCTGCTGGTTGTTCTGCTGGTTGCCTTCGCGGTCTTCGGGAATCGTGCGAATCGTGCCGTCGTTGAAGACGAACGTGATGCTGCGCACCTGGCCGCGCACGCATGAAAGTGTCCAGTCGCCCGACGCGGTGCCGCTGAACACGGCGCCGGCCACGTCGGGAATGTCGATGCCATTGGCCGTCAGGTTGTCCGGGCCGACCAGGACTTTGAACGGATACGGATCGTTGACGGTTCCGTCGATCGGCACGCGACCGATCAGCGCGGTCATCGCCACGGAGCCCATCAGCGTCGAGTTGGTCGGCACGGTATAGACCGGCTTGGCACTCTTGACGCCTGCCGCACGTGCGCCGGCGTTCGCCACGGTTTTCGCGGCGGTTTCCAGCGTGCTTTGCGCGGGGCCGAAGCTCGTCGGGAAGCTCATGCCGTTGCCCGTGCCACGACTGCCGTTGCGGCCCTCGGTCTTCTTCGCGTCGTCCGGCTCGACCCACCGCATGCCGCCTTCCATGCCGGCCTCGTCGCCATCGCGCAGCCCCAGGCCCACGGGCAGATCGGCATGGCTGCCGCCGCGCCCGCCAATGCTGTCCAGGCGCCGCTGCAGGTCGGCGAGCAGCCCTTCGGTCTGCTGGCGCGCGCTGGCCGCCTGTTCCTGGTCGCGGCGCAGGTTGGAGCGCTCGGATTCGAGGGCCGAGTTGATGCGCTGGTCGATGGAGTTTTCGCGCTGGCGCAGGCGCTGGTTTTCTTCGCGCTGCGACTTGTTGTCGGTCAGCGCGGTCTGAAGCTCGGTGCGCAACTGCTTCACCTGGGCGACGAGTGTTGCCACGGTATCGCGGGGGGTATCGCCCTCGATGCCCAGCGCCTTCATTTCCTCAGGCGTGAGCTTGGAGCCGGCATCCGCCGCGGGCGGTGCCGACGTGCTTCCACCCGAGAAGAGCCGGATGGCAACGAACAGCACCAGCAAGGCGACCGGGATCATCAGCCACTTGAGCAAGCCGTTACTGCGCATGGCGGGCCTCCTTGCCGTCGCCGTCGCCGGCTTCGGCTTCCGGCTGCGGCAGATGCACTGCCGGGTCGAAACGGTGGATCGCCGGCAGCAGCGATTGCGCGAGGCCGCGCCCGCGCGTCACCAGGTACAGGACGGTCGTGTCCTCGGGCATCCCGCGGGGGCCGAGCGCTTCGTGCTGAAAGGTGGCGGTGAGGAAGTCGCCTTGCAGCACACGCGGGTCGAGGGTGATCCAGCCGCTGCTGCTGTTGGTCAGGCGTACGGCAGTGACCCACTGGTCTTCCAGACGCCACGACGCGAGCGCGACCGCGCGCACCGGCAGCGTCGGCATCAGCGTGCCGAGGTCGAGGTCGCGGCGCAGGTTCACCCGCATGACGCCCGGCAGCGGCTCCACGGTGCGCAGGGGCGCGTAGAGGTTCTGCGCAGCGAAGCGCGTCAGCACGACGGCGATTGGAGTATCGCGCCGCGCCGCATGAGCGCCTTGCTGATCCTGGGCGCGTGCCGGGGCCGCATCGGCACCGCGTGCCTGATCGCCGTAGCGCGCCGGAGTGCTGCTGCCCTCTACGATGCGCACCGGCTCCAGCTCGGCTTCGCCGTCCTTGGGCGGCTCGGCCGCGATGTCGAGCAGGATCAGCGCGCCGGTATCGGCGTCCTGCAGTTGCAGCCGCGTGGGCTCGATCGGTTCGTTGGCGCGCAGATACACCGCGCCACCCGCGCTCTGCACGCGCAGGCGTTCGCCCACGCCCGCAGGCACGCCCACGCGGACGTTCCGGTCGATGAACACGATGCGCTCCTGGCCCACCTTCAGCGGCACCGCGAGCGGCATGCGTTCCCAGCGCAGAATCTCCACAGCATGGGAGACGGGTGCCGCGGCCGCGGCCAGCAGCCCCAGCAGCACGAGTACAGGATGCTTCATGGGGTGTTTCCTCCTTGGGGCGCTTGCGGAGACAGGCCGCCAGGCGCCGGGCGCGTCGGCTCCGGGGCGCTGATGCGCTGGGGCGCACCGTCGTAGCAGTCCAGCGCCAGGCCGAACGGGTTGCGGGCGGGATCGACGTCCACCCGCGTGACTTTCACCGGGTAGCGCACGAGCGCGCGCTTGACCTGCTCAGCGCCGTAGTACTCGTCGGCGGTGATGTCGAGCGTCACCACCCAGTCGCGGTCGGAGACCACGCGCACGCGCGCCGTGGGGTCGTCGCCGTAGCCGCGGCCGGGGATTTCGTAGATGCCGCGCACGCGCTGGCGCAGTTCGCCCGTGTTGCGGCGGTAGTCGTAGTCCGCGCGCAGGAAGGCTTGGCAGGACGGGGTGAGATACGGCGAGAGCGTATGGAGGTTGCGCGGGTAGTCCTCTTCGCCGTTCGTCGGCCAGCGGTTGAGGGTCTGGAACACGTAGAACGTGAACGCATAGACCGATTCGGGCGGCACTTCCCACCACTTGCGGGTACTGCCGGAGCGCAGGTCGGGCGGGACGTGGATGGTCAGGTCGCGCGGCGCGCTCCACCAGCCACCGCCCATGACCAGGGCGACGATGACCAGCGCGCCAGCACCCAGGCGAAGCGTCTTGATGTGCGCCTGCAGGTGGGTGATCTCGTTCTTGAAGCGGCTCATCGTGCCCCCCTTGCGGCAGACCTTCGGGTGGTCCAGAAGCCGGAGCGCGAGATCAGCACGTGGCCGCCTACCCATCCCGCCATCAGCGGATGGCGCGTGGCGATGCGCCATTGCAGTTGCCTGTACAGCCAGGTATCGGGACGCCCGCGCTTGAGCCGGCGCAGGATGCCGCCGCCGATGAAGACGCCCAGGGCCACGCCCAGGACGACGAACGTCGGCGCGATGGCGATCGTGCGGAACACCCAGGACAGCGGCGCGCCGACCAGCAGGCCGGCGGCGCCGGACAGGCCGCAGCAGATCCACAGCTCGTCGGCGGTGAGGCCGCGCACGACAACGGGGTGGCGGTTGAGCCGGTGCGGAAGGAACGTGACCGTCCCGTCCGCACGGACGTGCTGCTGCTCGGACATACCGGCCTCGCCTTACAGGATGCCGGTGGCTTCGGTGAGCAGCCAGATGCCGATCACGAGCAGCACGGCACCGATCGCGACGGTGAGGCCGAACTGGCCCCAGGTCTTGCGGCCGGTGTGGATTTCCGCGTAGGTCCCGTAGGCGTGGTAGCAGACGCCGATGAACATCGACGCCACGACCAGGAGGGCCACGAGCATGATGATGTCGTAGCCGTAGTTCCTGATCGTTTCCATGATGCCGTTGCCGGTGCCGCGGGTCGGGTTCTCCAACTGCGGCAGTCCTTGTGCGAACGACAGCACGGGCAGCGCAGCGGCGCCCAGTGCCACAGCGGCGCGCTGGGCAAGACGGGAATGGAGGATGCGGTTTTGCATGGTCGTGCCTTTCAGGTCAGGAGAGGAGGAAGAAGCTCAGGACGAGGTACATCGCGACGAAGCGGATGCAGACGCTGAGGAACTGGCGCTGGTTGAGGCGGCTCTCGGCCCACCCCACGTAGGCCGTTCGGATGGCCCAGACACCCCAGACGAGCAGGACCGCAAACACGACGCCGACCAGGACGGTCGCCATCGCCGAAGGCGCGATGCCGCTGTTGGCTTGAAATGCCGAGACCTGGGCGCCGTTCATTGCTGGGCTTCCGTAGTCGTCGGCGATGGCGAAGCGGATCGCTCGGTGCGGTAGTCGCCGGCCAGCTCGGAGGGGTCGCGCGGCTGGGCACGCGACGGTGTGAGATGGGCCTGGATGCCGGCGCGCACGCGCGCCAGGTCAGCCAGCAGCCGCGGGTAATCGAAGTGGTAGCGCTCGCCCGGCTGGATGGGGGCACGCGCGGCGCTGTCGGCGACGGTGCGCTCCAGCGCGTCGAGCTGGCGCAGCGCGGCGACCAGCTCCTGGCGCTGTGCCGGGGACTCGGCCAACGCCGTCAGGGACTGACCCAGCAGCAGGGCCGTCACGAGAAAAATGGGCACGCCGCGATGCGCGGCGCGCTGCCAGATCGGAGCCAACATCGCGCCATTCCTGTGTGATCAGCAATGACTTGATCGTGGGCAGCGAGGGGCTTTTAGGCCGCAAACAATAGGAACTCGCGCATGCCCGGATTGATGGCCTAGAGGTACTTCTTGAAGCTGCCTGCGGTCAGGCTCACGGCCAGTCCCAGCAAGGCGGCGCTGGGCAGCAGGATCAGCAGTGGATGCACCGAGATCGGCAAGGCCAGGTACGTGACCCACGGCAGCACGGCCAGCGGCATCAGGCTCGCCTTCGCGCGGTGGTAGATGAAGCCGGATTCCCGGCCTGCGCCGAACCGGCGCACGTCCCGGCGCACAAGACCGTCGATCAGGCCGACGAATGCCGCAGTGAAGATCAGCGGCAACGTGAGCACCAGAACCAGCAGGCGCACCAGGAACGTGAGGGTGGTGAAGGCCGCAGCGATCAGGTAGTTCTCGGCCCAGACATAGACCTGGCTGATGTAGTAGCGGAAGTTGCGCGTCTGCCCGTGGCTGGGTGCGCGGGCGCGCTCGGCGGTCTGGCTCATGCGCTCCAGCAGCCCGGAGCGAACGAATACCCATTCGTAGCCGGTATCCACCAGTTCGTGCGCGGTGCGCCCCGGCTCCTGCACGACCACGCTGCGCGTGAAGTGGCTGGACAGGTGCCCCAGTTCGTACTGCAACATCTGCTGCGAGTGCCGCCAGCCCTGGTCCTTCCAGAACAGGTGCATGCCGACGCACTCCACGACGATCGAGAACAGCAGCGAGCCGATCAGCACCCCGAGCAGCCGGAACGGCAAGGTGATGGTGCCGACGATCAGGCCCTGACGCTGGTTCTGCTCCCGTTGCGCAGTCGAGGCGGCGTCCTTCATGGCGAGGCCTCGTTGCCGGTGTCCTCGTCGGTGGCAATAGCCACCACGGCAGGTTCGGCCGCAGTGGCGTCATCCAGCAGGTCGTCGGGCAGGCCGGTGTCCTGCAAGGCGGGGGAACTGGTGAACTCCCACCACTGCGTCGCTTCGCTGTAGCTCTGGCGCATGTACCCGGCCAGTTGCTGCAAGTCTGCCGGCATCACTTCGTCCGGGTCCGGCGCCGGCAGCGGCATGCGCACTTTCCAAAGCTGGCCGCCCTGCAGCAGCGCGAAGCACTGGCCTTTCGGCAGGCCGACGACGTGTGACGGCTCGATCATCGGCACGCTGGACATGCTGATGCGGTCCTGCGTGTTCGACGTGAAATCCGTCGCCCCGCGAATGTCCGAGCTGTCGGTCGCACCGCTGACGATGGTGGTCGTATAGACCTCGACCTTCGGCAATTGCCGGGTCAGCAGTTCGGCGGTCGCTGTCTCGCGCACGCGCAGCATGAACAAGTTGTTGAAGTTGCCGATCACCTGGCCCGCCTTCGCGCGGTTGCCGATGCGGGCCTCGATGTCCGAAAGGGTCTGCGTGTACGCAGTGACTTGCAGGCCGGCACCGCCACCCTTGTTGATCAACGGGATGAACTCGTCACCCATCAACTCGTTGAATTCGTCGGCATGGACATTGATCGGCACGCGCGCACCGGCCGATGCGCCCGGCAGTCCATCGTCGATCCCGTGCTTGTAGATGTGCCCGGCGACCGACACGAGATCGCTGAACATCGAGTTGCCGACCGCTGCGGCGACCTCGGCATCGGAGAGCGCGTCCAGGCCCACATAGACGATGGCCCTCTTACGGATGACCTGCATCCAATCAAAGATCGGGCGCGGGTCGGCCAGGTCGGAGTAGTTCGGGGCCAGAAGCTGCGCGATCTTGCCGCTGGTGAGCTTCTCCAGCAGCGGCAGCAGCGATGCGACGATCTTGTCGAAGTACGTCTTGTCGTAGCGGACGGCAGAGCGCAGGCCGTCCAGCACCGGGTCGTAGTTGCGCGCCTGCGAGAGGTACTGCTCCAGCGCCACCACGCGCTTCTCGCGCCCGATCATGTTGCGCGGGATGTTCTTCTCGTTGAGCTTGGCCTCAATCTGGACGATCACCTCCCAGGCCTTGGGCTCCGTCTTGGCGAAGTAGTGCTGGGCGTACTCGATGAACAGCGCGTCGATGTTGATGACGTGCCGCTGGATCAGCATGTAGTCCGGGCGCTGTCCCAGTTCCACCAACGCGCGCGCAATGATGTTGACGAAGCGCCAGGCGAACTCGCGGAACGCCGCGCTGTTGCCTTCGCCGGAAAGCTGCCCCGCGACGCGGGTGGCCACCTCGCTGATCCGGCCGAAGCGGCCCACGGCGTTGTAGCGCGCGGAAATGTCCGGCCAGCCCAAATGAAAGACGTAGAACTCGCCTTCGCGGCCCGCGCGCTTGGCCTCGACGTACATCCGCTTCAGGAGATCGGCGTCGCCCTTGGGGTCGATGACGATCACGACCTCGTGCTCGCCAGCGGCGTTCACGCGCCGGATGTCCTGGGTCACGAACAACTCGGCCAGGCGGGTCTTGCCGACGCGCGTGGTGCCCAGCACCAGGGAGTGCCCGACGCGCTCGCCGAGTGGCAGGCTGACGTCCACCTCCTCGGGTTCGATGCCGTGCAAGCGCGGCAGGCCCCCAACCGGCGGCAGCGGCCGCACCGGGTTGAAAGGCACGTCCCAGCCGGTGAGCGCAGGCAGCCGGGACAGCGGGAACGGCGCGAACTCCAGCCGCTCTTCCAGGCGACGCGCCAGCCGGTAGGCCGGCGTCGGCTCGACGTAGCGGCGGAACTCCGGCCGGTACGTCTGCATCAGCCTATGGGTGTGCTTCTGCTCCCACAGGAAGCCGCGCCCCACGAACAGCCGCTGCTGGCTGACCGGCACGTCCTTGCTGGTCATCACGTACCGAGGTAGGCGGCGGATGTTGCGCCGGTAGCGCAGGATGACGCGGGCATCGCGGTAGCGGATCGCGCCGTAGGCCCCGAACGCCAGGGCACTGCCGACGCCCATGGACGGGCTCAGCGCGAGCGACCATGGGGCCACCAGGGACAGAAACGCGGCGCCCGCGCATGCGGCAACGGTGTATAGCTCCACCGCTGGGCGTAGCAATACCTCGACCGGCTGTTTCCCCGACATGGCTTCATTGCTCGATGCCGGTGGCCGTGATCAGCGCCGGGTAGTGCCGCAGGCCCAGACGCTCGGCTAGGTCGTCGCCGGACACGTGCGCGAGGGGTACGCCGGGCACCAGGGCGCGCAGCCGCGCCAGGCCCTGCACGGTCTCGACGTTGACCACCAGACCGACCGCGCCACGCTCGCGCAGCGCGGTCGCCTGGCGGCGAAGCCAGGCATGGGACGCCTCGTCGTCACCGACGACCACGAAAGGCCGCAGGCCCGGAGCCTCGATCACCCGCCGCGCGACGGTGCCGGGCGTGAGCTTGGCGCTGTGCACCGGCAGCATCGCGGCCTCGTCCGCCGGCGTGGCGGGAACCTGGGGCGTCGGGATCGGCGGCCGGGCCGGCGCGTTGGCGCGCGGCTGAAGATTCAGGGCCTCGTAATACGGCAGTGCCGATGCGCCGCCACGGTCTTCGACCACGATCAGTGGCTCGCCGGCAAGCGAGGCCAGCGGCAGACCCGCCAGCAGCACGAGCAGGCCCCGTAAGGCCAGATGGAATGTCGTCATGGGGATGTCTCCTGGCGCGCGGCGAGGACCGCGGCGGTTGGGCGCGCGCCCTGCACGCGGGCAAGGTGGCGGGATACGCTGCGCCGGTAGCGGGCGGCAGGCTCACCCCCGGCAGGACGGTGGTAGCGGCCGATCGCCAGCAACCAGTCTTCGCCCGGGGTGTGCTGCTCGCGCAGGATCTCGGCGGCGATGGCGAGGTTCCGGTACGGGTCGAGCAAGTCGCAGGCGCTGGCGTAGCGGTGTTGGTGGTAGCCGAGGTTGATCTGGCCCAGGCCCGCGTCGATGCGCGTGTGCGGCGTGGAGCGCATCGCCCGCTGCAAGCTCGCGCAGGCGTCGGCACGGGTCGCATAGCGGCGCGATTGGCCGGCGACGTTGAGCGACCACGGCCACGGGACGATGCGCCCGTTGCGCCGGATGCCGCTCTCCTGCAAGGCCACGGCATAGAGCACCGTCGAGGGGATGCCTGCGCGCTGTGCGGCGAGCTGGTAGGCCGGTGGCGGAACCTCTTGCGCATGGGCCGCGCCGGCGTACAGGCCAGCGGCAAGCACCAGTGCGCGCAGCGATGCGACTACGGCTGGCGCTGCCATTGGCCGTTCACCTCGCGCACGACCGCGGGCAAGTCGCCGGGCAGGCCCAGCGACAGCCAGCGGCCGCCGTCGTGGTTGAGCGTGATGGTGCCGCGGCGCACGCGCGCCGGATCGACGTTCGCGCGTTTGGCCCAGTCGCGGATGCGCGCATCGTCCTGGCGGCTGCCGACCATGTACAGGTCGAACTCGGTTCCCGAGGATTGCAGGCGCTGTACGAGCTGGCCGCAGGCTTCGCAGCCGTCCTTGACGAACACCGCCGTGCGGCCGGAGCCGCGCGTGGCTCCCGCGACCGGCTTGTCGTCGGGCAAGTTCACCCGCTGCATGCCGGGGTTCAGACGCTGCCAGGCCTCGTCGTATGCCTTCTGGTAGGCGAGCAGCTTCTCGACGCGGCGCGCTTCGACCTGCACCTGCAGCTCTGCGTAACGGCGCCGTTCCTCGTCGGTGCGCGCCTCGATGCCCAGGGCCGACAACGGGTCCAGGTTGGGCGAGTAGATGCCCAGCGGCCCGTCCATCAGTTCGCGGTAGCGCGCCCACTCCTGCGGTTGCAGGCCCCAGTCGCTCGCCACCCGGTCGTCCAGAATGCGGGCGACAAGCGGGCGCTCCTGGCTTTGCGCATTGCGGGCGGGAGCCGTGGCGGGCTGCTGCGCCCAGGCGGGCCACTGGGTGGACGCCAGCAGGAGCGCGGAAAGGATGATCGATGGCTTCATGCGATCTGCTCCGGTCAGGGAATCGCCACGCGGCGGGTCTGGTCGCCGGCCTGGAACACCGCGGTGTTGCCCTCGACGGCCTGCAAGTGCCACGGGCCGACCGCATCGCCGGGTAGCAGCACCTGAAGCTGGTCGGGCGTGAAGTCGCCACTGCTCGGCGCGACGGACACGCTGCGCTCGCCGGCACGCAGTTCGGCACCGACGATGCGGAACGGGAGCGGCGGCGGTTCGGGCTTGGCGGCGGGCTTGTTGCTGGTGCGCGGCTGGGCGGGTGCAGCGGCGCGCGCAGCGGTCTGCCGCGCCTTGACTTGCTCGACTTCGGCGCGCAGTGCCTGAAGGTCGTCGGCAGCGGCATAGGCGCTCAGCGATTTCTCGACCTGGGCCGCGCGTGCTTCCAGGATTTGACGGGTGTCTTTGAGGTCTGCCGCCGTGGCGACGGCCGGACGCTGCTGGATGGCCTCGACGGTCTCGGCCAGGCCCGTCGCCTGCGCTTCGAGGCGTTGCAGGCGGGAATCGAGGCGCTCCTGGTCGGCCTGGTCGTTCATGGCCTGGTAGCCGAGGGCCACGAAGACACTGAGGCCGAACAGCCAGAGCCACATCAGGCTCTGCACCACCACGGCGGCGGTTGAACGCTGGGCGGGTTGCGGGGCGTTCATGGCTGGCCTCCCGATACCGCGGGCGCCAGCGGGAACGTCTGCACCGCCTCGGTGGCGGGCGGTGCGGGTGCGTTGTCGGCGGCCATGCTGTCGCCAGGCCGCTCGAAGCAGATTTGCCGTGCGCGGTCATCCGCGTGCAGTTCCCAGGCCGGGCCAGCCAAGGTGAGCAGCGCATCGCGCAAGGTCATGGGGCCGAGATGCAGGTGCGCCGCCGGCAGCGGCAGTGCGTACAGCTCGATCACCGCGCGCGCCGTCTGGCACAGGCCGTAGCCGCTGCGCTTGAGGACATGCCGCAGCCCGTCGCCGACCGTGGCGCGGGCATCCTCGGGCATGGCGACATCGATGGTCTGCAACAGCAGGTCGCGCTGCGCTGCCGTGGGTGCCAGTTCCACGAGGGTGTAGCGGCCGTAGCGCACGACGGGGATGTACTCGGGCGCCTCGGGTGCGGGCGCGGCCGAGACTTCCTCGATGGTGTCGGGCGCGACCGGCGCGGTCGTCGCGCAGCCGCCAGCCAGCACCGACCAAAGCAGGCCGAGAAATCCCGCCAGCAGGCGGCGTTCGGGATGGTGGAACCAGGGTGGAGAGGGGCACATGGCGCGTCGTCCTGAAACATCGAGCCATCACCTTCGTCCCTCGGGCCAAGAGCGGCAGCAAACAATGCGAATCAGGCAGCGCCCGATTTCCCGACAGCCTCCCTCCAAAGAAAAAGGCCCCCGAAGGGGCCAGTGAAAACGCATCGGGCTTCGCCCGATCAATCCCGAGCCAGCTTCAGGCCGGGATCGACCTGTGCCAGTTGGGTGTGCGACCAGCAGCGCACGAACTGGCCGTTCTCACCGAGCGGCCGGTTCGCCACCGCCGCCGAATACTCTTCGGTGTCGCTGGTGTCGTAGCAGATGACCTTGATCTCGCCGCTGTCGCAGCGGATGGAGTGGATCTGGCCGTCGGTCATATCGATCACGACGACCTGCGGGACAAGGCCCAGTTCGCGGGCGGCCGACAGGATGGGGCCGTATTCGGCAGTGTCGAAGCAGACGAACGGCCCTTCGTAGCGGGCTTCCTCGGCCAAGTCCCTGGCCTTGTCGTAGTGGATACCCAGGTCGTATTCCTCCTGGGTGATCCTGACCTTGAAGATCGGCATGTCGGGACCACCGGAGGCATCGACGCAGGCGACCGCGATTTGCATCTCGATCTCGCTGCCGTCGGCAGGTTCGGTCGAGGGGATGACGGCTCGGCCCGTGGGGGCGTCGTCGTCCATGCCCATGCGCTCGCGCATTTCGTCGGCGAATGCCTCGGGGGCCATCAGGCCATAGCGCGCCAGGCGCACGGGGATGTCCTCTGCACTGAGGTTGCCGTCCTCGATGCGCTGCTGCATGAAGGCGGCGATCTCGGCTTCCAGTGTTTCGTGGTCGGCCGCCGAGGGCACCTCGGACACATCGATCGACCAGGTGTCCACTTCCGCGGCGGTATCGCCGCTCAGCAGACCCTCGCCGATGGCGAGTTCGCACATGCGTTCCAGCCGTGCCAGCAATTCCGACGCGGCCTCGCCGTTGAGCAGATAGGTCACGTCCAGCGTCAGGCGCGCATTGACGGTTTCGGGCGTGGCTTGGGTAGTAGCGTTCATGGAAATCTCCTTGGGATGAAAAAAGAGCAGCTACGCCCACGGTTCCCGTGGACGTGGCTGCAAGGTGGGAACAACGGAAAGCCGGCGGCGCGAGGCCGGCGTTGGCGTGGGGATCAGGCGGCGACCAGTTGCCGGGCCAGTGCGACCTCGACGGAATCACCGTCCTGGTTGAGCACATCCAGCCCGGATTCGGGTACATCGCCGGACGTGCTTTGGGACACGAGGATCTTCTTGGCCATCAGCGCGAGGCACGCCATCTGCGAAGAGGCGGCGTACCCCAGGTAGATCACCTTCACGGCGAGCTTCTGGCCGATCCGCCACGAGCGGCGCGCGGCCTGCTGCAGCGTGTACACGTTCCACCCCGATTGCAGGAACACGATCGTGGGGAATTCGAGCAAGTCCAACCCGGTCTTGACGAGTTCGGGGTTCGTGATGAGCACGTCGATGCCCCGGTCGATCTGCTCGGCAATCCAGTCCTCGCGCTGGCTGGCATCCACGCTTGCGCGCAGCACCGCCACCTTGAAGCCTTCCTGCTCCAGCAGCATCTTCAGCCGGCTCGTGGTGTCCCGCGTGCCGGTATAGACCGAATACACCAGGGTCTTGCGACCCGCTTCCTTCTCCTCGCGGCAGATGTTGATCAGTTCGCGTTCCTTGGGCATCACCTCCAGCTCGTTGAACTGAGCCGGTGTGAATGCCAGCACCTCGCGCGTGCGCGGATGGCGGACCGTCTCTGCCCTGAAGCAGCAGTCGGGCCACGCCAGCAGCGTGTTGAGAACCACGCCCAGCAAAGTGGTGTCCCGCTTGCGCAAGGCCTCCTTGAGCTGTTGCGTCAGGCTGGAAGCCAGCTTCTGATACGCCTCGCCTTGCTCGGCGCTCATCGCCACGTCCCGGAACTCCTCGTCATACGGTGGCAGAACACCGCCGATGTCTCGCAGCTTCAGGAAGATGGTGTACGGCAGGATGCACCGCAGCACGCCCTTGGGGCCGAAGCCGGGGGCCTTGACCGTTCTGACCGTGACCTTGCTGCCTTTGGCCGTCTTGTGCGCCGGACCGTCGGACTCGGAGTAGATGTCCTTGAGGACGCCGTGATCCCTCATAAAGGCCATGGCGGCGGCGTTCATGCTGCCGTTGCGGCCGGGGATGTAGCCGTCCTCGATCATGCGGCCCGGAAGCGCGCGGAACAGCAGGTGGAAAAGATCGTCGGCGTAGCCGCCCATCAGCGTGCCGGTGAGCGAGACCGTCTTGCGGACCTTGGACGCGATGACGCCCATGGCCTGGCCTTGCGCCGAACCGCCCGTCTTGTACTCGTGGGCCTCGTCTGCGATGAGCAAGTCGAACGTGCTGCGCGGCAGATACCGCTTCACATATTCGCTGGGTTGGTAGCCGCCTTCACCGAAGCCGAACTCCATGTTCGCCATGGCCCGCTCCATGCGGTGCGCTTGGCGGTCGCTGAAGACCAACTTCCCGCTCGCGTCCATCAGGTTGATGAAGTTGTGCAGGTTGTCGCCGAGCATCGAGGCCAGGAAGCTGTCCCCGAAGGTCTTCATCAGCTTCTGCGCGGTGGCTTCGCCGATGGTGGGAATACGCTTCAAGGCACGCAGCACAGCCGAGGACTGGTCGCTGCCGGACAGTGACCGCGGACGCATCAGCGTCCACAGCGCGCCGCCGCAGCCATTGCACTTGCGGCGGAACTCTTCCGCCTCCAGCTCCTGAGCATTGATCGGCTCGCCGTCGAGGTTGGTGACGACCTCCCCGCAGTGCGGGCACGCCCCTACGTCGCCGTGACGGGTGTGCTTGCGCGCGAAGGCGGGCTTCCAGTGAAAGCCCATCCTCATGCGGACACGACCGAGAACGAAAAACTCCTGCGCCGGCGAAGGCACGCCAAGCTGCTCGCGCAACTTGATCAGTTTGAGCAGCGTGTCCGGGCCATTGAGCACCCAGACCTTTGCGCCCGCGACGGTTTCGAGGATTTCCCGGCGCCACTTGTAAACGAGGTGCGGCGGGCTCAGGACGAGTGTGCGGCGATAGCCTTCGGCATGCAGGACCGCGGCCAGCGCAATGCCGATCGTGGTCTTGCCGGTGCCCATCTCGCCGTTGACGAAAACGGCCCGCTCGCCCTGGTTGACGAGCAGTTCCGAGGCCGCATGCACGACCTCGGCCTGGGCGGGGAACAACTGGCGTTTCAGCCCGGCCAGCACCAGTTGCCGGTGCGGGCGCGGTGTGCCGCTATAGACGGGCGGGTTCGCCCGATTGAGGGATTCCAGCAGCTCGTCCCCGAACTCGGAAACGAAGTCCTGAAGGCTCATGGACAGTTCGGACGGTTCCTGTTCGAGCAGGTCGTCCATCTCGGACGAGGGGTCAGCGGCCGGGGCCGCGTCGATGACTTGTGCGTTCATGGTGATGCTCCGAAAGAAGAACGGGGCATGCACCACTCCCCAAGGGGCGGTGACATGCCCCAGGGGTGGGAAGGAAAGACCGGCCGGATTCGGGATCTGGCCGGTGATGACGACGATCAGTACTCGCTGGGCAGCAGCACCGTGGTGACGCTGCGATCCCATTCGGTGATGACCCAGACCTTCAGGCTCGGGCCGACCTCATAGGCAGAGAACAGGCGGGCCTCACCCGACTTCAGCGCGGCGTCGTTCTGGCGCCGGTCGCTGTCGTCGAGGTCGCCCCAGTCGGCAGACAGATGCCGCAACAGGTACGGACGGGGATTGAGCTGGCCTTGTTGAACCAGGCTGGCGACGCCCGAGGTCATGACGACCTGGCCGGGGTTGAACCTGGGAAAAGCGTGTTGGGCAACGGTGGACATGGAGATGGCTCCTTCAGGAAAAGAGGCACCTCGCCCCGTCGGGGCGAGAAACCCCGGTGGGTGGAAAGAAAACGCGCCGCGGCTGCGGACGCTGGACGATCAGTTCACGGCCCCTTCTTCGGGCAGTTGCACGACCGTGGTGCGCTGGTCGTCACTGGTGATGACGAGCAGGAACAGCTTCGGTGTGATCTGGAAGCGCGACGTCATGGGAGCGCTTTGCTCCAGCGCGACGTCGTTCAACTGGCACTCGGCCTCACTGGCCTCGCCCCAGTCGCCGCGCACATGGCGCTGCACATAAGGCAAAGGGTCGATGAGGCTCTTGCTTGCCAGCCAATGCACCTTCTCACTCAGCTTGAGCGTGCCCGGTGCGAAGAGTGGTGGAACCTTGGGCTTGCGCCCCTGGAAGATGGACAGCATGGGGATACTCCTTACAGGTGATGAACAACAGGCGGCAAGCCGCCTGCGGGGTCAGTGGATGGTGAGAACCTGTCCCAGCGTGGAAGAGCTGGGTGTGAGGTCCCAGGCCCGAATCACCGGCACGAACTTGTCCGTCAGGATTCGGGTCTCGGCCAAGGAGCCGTCGTCGCGCTCGCGGTATTCCACGGCGGAAGACTTCTGCTTGAACGTGTCGCCCTTGACGGCCAGGGTGCGGCCGGTGGGCGACTGCACGACACCGGAGATCGCGCCGGCCGCGAGGGCCAGTGCCAGGTGCCACTGGGACAAGGCGCGTGCCGGAGCACGCAAGGTCTGCTGGGTCGCGCCCAGATGGGTCTCGAACGCAGGCCACAGGCCTTTGAGGCGCCGCACTTCGTCGGCGAACTGCTCCGGTTCCATGCTGATCCGGTAGAAATACTCCGGCTCGGCCTGGGCCGTGGGGACCACATACGGCAGCAGCGTCCATTCGGGCGGCAATTCTTCCGCCTCCTGTTCGCCCAGGCCGATTTGCAGCAGCCGGGCGCGGGACGCTTTCACGTCATCGCCCGCCTGGTCGCGCTGCCGGACACGACGCCCGAACACCACGACCTGCTTGAACTGCTTGTCCACCGCCTGGAACACGGACAGGTCCGTGAAATGGCGTGTCAGCCAGCCGACCATCTCCTGATCCAGCACGTAGGACGGCAGGATGAAGACCAGGATGCCGCCGTACTGCAACAGGGGCAGCGTGCGCTGGTAGAAGAGCTTTTCCAGCCGGGCGCGGCCCTTGCCTTCGTAGCCCAGGTTGCCGCTGGTGTCCCTTGCGAGATCGCCATACGGCGGGTTGAGCCACAGGAGGCCGAAGGCCTGCCGCGAGATCATGGTGTCCATCAGGTCACCGTGGATGCAGTGATCGACCAGCAGCCGGGCGTGGGTGGCCCGCTCCTGGTCGAACTCGACGGCATAGGCGCTGGCCAGCTCAGGCCCGAGGGCCTGGGCGGCTTCGGCGATGGCAACGCCTTCGCCTGCGCAGGGGTCAAGAATGCACATCGACCCGTCACCGGATGCCAGTGCGCCGAGGGTTCTTTCAAGGGTGGCTTCGTCGGTCGGGTAGTACCCGTTCTTGGCGAAATTCCGAGCGAGCCTGGGGAACATGAGTGCCATGGGAAGTCTCCTGTCTGGTTGGGATGAAGGACGGAAGCACGCCAAGGCATGCCTCCGCGTTGGGTCAAACCGATTCCACTTCCGGCGTCCAAATCCTGGCCGGATAGGGATAGGCGGTGAGCACGCCCTGGCGGATGAGGTCGCCCAGCGCTTCGGTGAGCGCGGGCACGTCGATGGCGAGCCGGAACCCTTGCAGCGGCCCGAGGGCCATGCGCAGGGAGCACAGCATTTCGCGCTCGCGCAGCAGCGCCAGGACTGGCGTTTGCCAGTGGTCCAGCAGCGGCAGCGGGCATGTGTCCTTGACCAGGTGCCACAGGCGTGACGTTGGATCGGCCGCGGAGCGCGGCAACAGCGCCAAGGCGCTGGCCGAACTCTTGTCGGGCCGGATGCAGCGCCGGTCGAACAGCCAGAGATTGACCATCGAGCCGAACAGCGTGCGGCGATAGCTGCGGGTCAGGCGCTTTTCAAGGCGCTCGACCGAGCCGACGAACACGGGCAGCGAACCGCCCTGGTCGGTGACGACGTGGAACTGGTCCAGGCCGTCCTCGCTGCGGCCCAGGGTGAGCCGCCCGATGAACTGCTGGATGGCGGTGTCGCGCGCCCAGACCGAGAGAAAGATCAAGTCGCCCTGGTTCCCGCAAACGCAGGCATCGGCCATGAGGTCGCTGCATTCGTCGATGCGGTACAGGGGCTGGTCGGATGAAGTTGCAGGCATGGTGGTTTCCTCGATGTGAGGGGCGCACCGCCCGCAGGGGCAGTGAATGCCCCGTTAGGGATGAAAACGCGCAGCGCCAGGGCGAATGCCTCGGCTGCGTCGCAGGTGACGTCAGGCGCTCAGTTCGGTGAACGAACCATCGGCCTCATGCTTGACGACGCGATTGCTGACGTTCCCCGCGTAGTCCTTCTGGACTTCGGTGAACATGCTGCTCGGCACGTCGATGTGGAAATGGCCCAGGACCGCACGGTAGTAGTCCAGGCCGTGGCCGAACGGGTCTTCCTCGTGCAGGTTGCTGTACAGGAAATCCTCGTCCTCGACCTTCATGGTGCTGTCGATCAGCTCGGCAGGCTTGCGGATCGTCATGAAGAAATAGCGCAGTGGCCGATCCCAGCCGAGCATGACCGTGATGGGAAGTCCCTTGTGATGGGTCTCGAAGTAGTGCTGGCTCATGGTGGTGTCCTTGGATGAGCTGGAACAGCACCGCCCGCGTGGGCAAGTGCTGCCCTGGCGGGTGGAAGGAAGAGATTCAGGCCGTCAGCGCCGTAGCGGATGCCAGGGCGGCGGTCGGGGTACGCCGTCGTGCGTGGTAGGCGCGAACGCCTGCACGCCAGTCGGCGGACTGCTCCGGTGCGAGATCCAGATAGGACAGCGGGCACGAGTAGTAGTACGGGTGCATGGATTCGTCCAGCGGCTTGTAGCCCCACTGGCCGCCGCTGCATTCGAGCAGGTCGCAGCGGATGTAGCGCAGGGACTGGCCCTGCGAGAGATCACGATGCACGCCTTCGACCTTGGCAGTCATTTCGATCACGGACCACAGCACGTTGCCGCGCAGGGTGTGGGCGATGACCTTCGCGCTGACGCGCTCGGTCTCCTGGGGTGCGACCAGTTCCGCGATCAGGTCGGATCGCGATTGGGAAGAGAAATACCAGCCCATGAGAGGCCTCCTGAAAAGTGGAGCCGGAGGCCTCCCCGTGGGGAAGACACCCAGCGGGTGATGGAATGCCGCGCGTGCGGCGATGGATTTCGGTGCGGACTAGGAACCGCAACCGGCTGGGCAACAACCCAGCGTGATCCCGTGCGAGCAGCAGCCGTTTTCGGCGAGCCACTCTTGGGTTTCCTGCCGTTCGGCAGGTGTTGCGTAGTCCCATTCCTCGGTAGCGATTTCCAGGGCATGGGCGCGCTGGCTTTCCGGCAACCGACTGACTTGCGCGTCGATCTCGGAACTGAAAAGCGTGACCCAGTGTTCCCAGGCCAAGCCGCAACCACGCTGGGCGTGCTCGGCAGCCGTCTTGCAGACAGCCTGCCACGCGGGTTCGTCCAGCGTAGAACGGGGGGTATCGCAAGCGATGGTGGACATGATGGAGACCTCCAGAAAAATGCCGGAGCCTCCCCCGCATGGGGAAGGAACCCCGGCGGGCGGATGAAGAACACCGCAGATGCGGCGTTTGCGATCACGCAGGTTCCAGTGCGGCCTGACGGCTCCACTCCTGCGTCTGGTACTGGTGCTTGTAGCCCAGTTGGCCCAGGCGGGCGACCTGCGCGCGCAAGGTGCGCCGGTCAATGGTCGAATCCAGTCGGACGGATTCGCCCAGTGGCCACAGGATGCCGAACAGTGCGGCGTCGCCATCTTCGGCGCTGCCGGTGGCAGCAGCCGCAGCGGGCGTCGGCGCATCCACACCGAAGGGCGTGGTATCGACCAGCGGGTCCGCGGATGCCTGCACGGGTGCGGGCTTGGCGGGTTTGGACGTTCTGGCGGGCTTGGCCGGCGTTGCCGCTGGCTTCGCTCCCAGCTCTTCATCGAGCGGATCGATTTCCTGGGTGGCGAAGCTGCGGGCCTCGTCACGGCTCAGTTTTTCGATGCCGTTGAGCGTCATGCCATCGAGGTTGGCGCGGACTTCAAACCGTGCGCCACCCGCGACCGGATAGGACTTCGCGAAGATGTAGCGGATGACGAACTCCCCGTCGTACTTGCCTTCGGGGTACTGCTCCAGCTCCGCGTCCTTGATGGCGAACTCGCCGATGGGGGTGGTCAGGCGACCGACCGTGAACGGGCCGTTCTTGCCGCGGATGGTCCGCAATGTGAGCTGACCCGGGACGACGATGGGCAGGACTGATCTCGCAGGTGCCGATGTGGCTGCCATGATGGTTCTCCTTGGGAAATAGGAAAAAGCAAGGCCCCGTGAGGGGCCATGCCGGATCAGAACGACTCGGCCATCGCCGGCTCCTGCTCCTCGACTTCTTCTGCGGGCTCGCGCTCGGCGGGATCGACAGGTTGGTCGGCAGCGGTGTCGGCGGCAACCTCGGCTTCGGGCGCGGGTGCGTCCTCGGCCTGCGGCGCCTCGGCTTGCGCCTGGCTCGGCGAATAGACCGTCTTGCCGTCGATCTTGATGAGACCGATGTGGATCAGCGTCGATTCCAGGCTCGCTCCCGGTTCCCCGGCGCGCTCGCCCTTGGTGCGGATGTACGGATCGATCTTCATGTCGTTCAACTTGAAGCCGATCAGCACCTTGCGATCCCCTTCGATGGCCTGCACGCACCGGCGTACCAGGTGCTCGGCCTCGGGGGTGGTGACGATGGTGTCGAAGTACCGATATTCCGGTTCACCGACAGGCCCGGCCAGTGCCGCGACGCAGCACGACAGGAACGGATCGCCATCCTTGGGGGTGATGTCTTTCGGACGGCTGAGGTAGCCGATGCCGCGCGTGATCAGCTCGTGCTGCCTGATCGAAGCCAGTTCGGCCCGGTCAAGCGGCTCGGCCTTGAGCAGACGCGCCTTGAGACTGGCGCCCGGCTTGCCGGCGTGCTGGCCCTTGTCACGAATGTACGCATCGCCCCAGAGGTCTCCGAGGCGGAAGCGCACCAGCGGGCGCTGCTTGGGATCGTCAACGCCGATGTAGCGCTCGACCAGCTTCTTGGCATCCGCACCGGACACCTTGACGTCGAAGTAGCGGTAGGTCGGGTCCTTGGCGGAACCGACCAGTGCGGCGATCGTGCATGCGATGAAAGGCTGTGCGCGGCGGCCGCCCCGAACGGGAACCTCGCGGGCACGCTGGATATATCCGATGCCCGAGGTATGGATGTCGAAATACGATTTCTCGTTGGACGTGGTGTTCATGGTGAATCTCCATTGGGATGAAGCGGAGACACACCGGCCCACGCATGCGGGGAAAGGTGCGTAACCCCGCGGTGGGTTGATAAGGCGAAAGCATCCGCCACCAAGACTGGTGGCCGCTCGCGGACGGATGCGGTGCGAGCTGGGTGATCAACGCGGTGGAACCGCGCCGTAGCCTTGAAGATCGTGGCTACCTGGGATGCTGCTGACGGCTGTCAGCGAGGCATGGGGGCAGCATGGGCGGGGTTCGCGCGCGCGGCAGCAATCAATCGGCATCCGGGCGTTTCCCTTTGTCCGCGCCGCCTGGCGCCTGCCACAGGCACTTGGGGCCGCGCAGGTGCTCGGGGGTGTCAGCGCGGCGACGGCTGGGGCGGCTCCAGGCGCCGCCGCCGCGCGTGCCGACCAGCCGCCAGCCGGCGGCGCGCAGGCTGGCACCGCCTTCCTCGGGCAAGAGTAGGTGATCAGCCGCGTGTAGCCCAGTGCCTTGGCCGCCTTCCAGGCGGCGCCGTAGAGCTTGCTGCAGGCGTTCGGTGCGCCGTTGGTGCAGAGCCTGGTGACTTCGAGGGTCCAGCCGTCGTCCAGGTGACGGGCGACCGGGCGGCCGACGATGGCCACGCCGCAGATGCCGTCGCTGCCGGGCAGCGCGACCGCGATGGCGAACTTCGCCCCTTGAACCGACCGGTGGTGGCGGTGGTGCTCCGAAGGCATTGGCACAGCGCAAGGACACCGGCAGCAGGTGCAGCGATGGCGAGGACGGTGGCTTGCCCATGCGCATCAGTCGCCGCAGAAGCAGGCGATCGGCTCCTCGGCTGCATCGAACAAGTCGCCCTGATCGGCAGCGAAGCGCGCCAGGTCGGCGTAGCTCGGGCCATCGGCGCGGAACCGGGCGCCGCTGGGCTTGCTCGCCAGGTTCAGTGACTCCATGCGAACCCACCACACGGCGGCCTCGGGCCGCGCCTTAATGAGGGCCAGGCGCTGCCCGCGAGGCTTCAGGAAACACAGGTCGCAGTTGCCTTCGAGCGTGCGCCCGTTGACCGTCAGCAGGTCGAGGTCGAACGGCTGCGCCTGCCAGAAGGCGCCCACGTCGCGCACGGTGACGCCGGCGTCCGCCAGCGGCATGCACATGGTCTCGTGGGTCGATTCGGTGGAGTGTCCGCGCGCGCGAATCTTGGCGACGCGGCGCTGTTCGTCGGCGCGGATGCCGATCATCTGGTCCCAGTCCGTCCAGCCCAGATGCCGCAGGTAGCGGTGCATCGGGCGAATCTTCAGGCTGGTCGTGCAGCCGCGCGCGACGGGATTGGGCAGGTACTGGCGCTTGCGGACCAGCGCCTCGAACGGCTCGCCCTGGCGGCTGGCCCGGTCGAAGTCCACCAGCGTGAAACCCGGCTCGATGGACAGGTATTCCAGCCAGTGGATCGGCACCCGCCAGTGCTCGGCGCAGTCGCGCACGAAGCGCAGGGTCGCTTCCACTTCCTTGTCGGTGTTGGCGAAGCAGACCACGGTGTCGGCAGGCAGGCCGCCATTGGCCTGCAACACGCGCCAGAGCATGTAGGCGCTGGTGCGCCCGCCCGAGAAGCTGATGCAGGTCGGCTGGGTGATCTTGAACGGGTCGTGCATGCGGTCGTCTCCGTGGGAATGTCGGCGGGCATGCCGACGAGGCGGGCCAAGGCGGCCGGAGACGAGCGCGCACACGCAGCAATGGCCGCGGTGCGGAGAAAAGAAAGCCCCCATGAAGGGGGCCATGAGGGGACGGGAGTAGCCGCGCTACGCCGATGGCACCACCTCCAGCGACAGGTGCGTCGTGGTGGCGGACAGCATCAGATCGTCCGTGCCGTGCAGGATGCGTGCGAAGACGCCTTCCTTCGGGTCGAAGAATTCGCCGAAGTCGTCGCCGCCCAGCTCGGCGCGCGCCAGTTCCCACCAGTCATCGAACGGGTCGGTATCCGGGTTGCAGCCGACGGCATAGGCCAGCAGCTTCACGCGGCCATCTGGACGGCGCTCTCCCTGCTCGGCGAGGAAGTACACGCCCTGGTCCTTGGCGAGGACGACGCGGCATTGGTTGGCGACGGCCTCGGCTAGCACGGGGCGCAGGTCGGAGCCTTTGAATCGCAGTGACATGGTTGATCTCCTGAAGAAAAAGGCCCTCCACCTGAACGGATGGAAGGCCTGCGGGGCAAGTCGCCGGTAGGCTGCGGACTCAGCCGTAGTGCTGCCGGGCGTCCTGCCATGTGACGAAGCGTGCATCCCGGCCGACCGAGACTGGAAGCTCTGCGTCCAAGGCCTCTTCGAGCGAGAAGTGCGTTGCCTGGTCGAACTGGACCCAGCCGAACTCGTTGGACCAGAAACCGGCGCTGTCGCTGGTGGCCGACTCGTTGGGCGAATACACCACCCAGCAGTCATTTGCCTCGGACGTCATGCTGCAACTGCCTGACGGCGCCGGGAAGCCTTGGCATCGATCACGCTCACGTCGATCAGGCGCCAGCGCCCGTCGTCGATAAGCCGCTCCAACACTTCACCGAGCATGTCGAAATACACCTCGTCGTGCCGATCGACCAGTTCGCCGTCGTGATGTAGTTCCACCACGTAGGTGTCGCCCGCGCGGTCGTACAGGATCGTCACCCGGCCCTCGAACTTCGCGGTCGAGACCGTGAAGCTGATCGCCGGAGGCGTTTCGATGATCTTGGACGGCGTGGGATCGACGCAGGTGAAGTCGCGGGCGCCCGCATCGACCAGCATGTGGGTGATGCGACGGAACCCGTCGGGTGCCGGCATTTCTTCCAACTGCTGGATGAGCTGCCCCAGTTCCATGCACTGCGGCTCGGGAATGGGCAGCTTGGCGGGCGCGGAGCCGAGGATGTGCCTGGTGATGGTGTAGGGAACACCGTCCGCGGTCTTCTCGGTGATTACTTCCGGGGTGTCCGCGCGCAGGCCGTCAAAGCGGCGGCGGGCATACGGTTGGACATGTACCTTGGCGCCTTCGCTGGGAACGGTAGTCACCAGGTGGGGATCGAGCACCGCGAACTCGCTGGGCTTGAGCTTGACGACGATGGCGTCGTCGTTGGCCGCGACCACCTTGCCGTCGAAGGGCTGGGGATCGAACGCAAATCCCAGTGACGAGGGTTGCGGCAAGCCGTCGTACACGCGGTAGCTGTAGGTGCGCACGTTGCGGGGCACATGGCCTGCGACAAGCGAAGGCATCAGAGTTTTGACGAGAGAGCGATCCATGGGAATCTCCTTGAAGAAGAACAAGGGATTCCCCGCCCGCAAGGGAGAGGTCCCTTGTGGGTGGATGGACGCGGCGCGTCCGTAGGAAGAAACGACCAGCACGGTTTCCCGCGCGTGCAGCCTTGAAGGTCTCGGCTGCCTGGGCATGTGCCGGCAACGCCGACGAACATGGGGCAAGGATGGCCCTGGACCGGGCTACCCGCCCGCATGAAACGGCACCGCGCCGCACCCGGTTTCTGGCGCTGCGGGCAAGAAAAAGCCCCTCGAAAGGGGCTGGTTGGGTCAGGCTTCGTACACGAAGTAGTGCTCGCGCTGACGCGGGAAGAAGACATGCTTCCACGTGTCGCCGCTGGTGTTACCACCGTCGAACACGACCATTTCGTAGTCGTCGATGTCGGTGTCTGCCAAGTCGGCGCTGGCGATATGGCGCATGTGCAGCGTGCCGTGCGTGCGCTCGAATACCAGGATCTGGCCGATGGCATCGTCCTGGCTCATGGCGTTGACGCAGGCTCCGAGCTGGTGCTCGAAGTCGGGTGCGCGCGAGATGAGGTCGGGGAACATGAGGTTGCTCCTATGAAATGGACCAGCCCGGCTCCTGGGGGAGACGGGCTGGCATGGAGAAACAATGAGGAAGGCCGGCGTGTCGCGCGGCTGCTAGGACTCGGCCAGCGGCAGGCCCAGCAGCGCGGGTGCGTCGGCATCGAAGATGAGGATGCGCACATCGGCTTGGCCGGCCAGTTCAAGGATGTTTGCCAGGTCGTCCGGCATGCCCTTGTTCCGGTGCTCCTGCCGAAGCTGCTCGGCGGTGATGCCCTCGGCGTGCTCCAGGTTCTGATCCGTCCAGGGCGTGGAGATCAGCTTGACGCCGATCGCCGGGCTGTACGGCACACGGAAGGCGATGAACAGCATGGCCTCCGGCGTAGCGATGTCCGCCAGGTCGGCGAGGTAGTGCCAGGTATCGACCGTGATGTGCTCACGGCTGATCTCCCAGCACCGGCTGTAGTAGCCGGTCTCGAAACTCAGGCGCTGCACCACTTCCCGCGCTGCCTCGGCCGAATAGGCATCGCCGACGTGGACTGGGCGGCCGTCGAAGTCCTCGCCATGGATGGCATAGACCACGGCACCAATCACGCCTTCGCCGCTGACGCCTTCACCAGCATCGCATTCGGCCAGCACTTCGTCGCTCAAGGGTTCAGGGCCATTGCTGATCACGGCGAAATCGTTGGTGACGATGCAGGACGATGAAACCAGTTCTTCGTCGGAAAGGAATTGCTGGCTCGCGTGGATGTTGCGCCAAACATGCGGGCTTCCATCGTCGTAGCTGATGCACAGCGTGCGGACGATTTTCAGATTCCAGTAGCCGCGAAGGAAGGGATTAGGATTCTGGGACATGGGATCTCTCCAGATTGAATAATGGAGCCAATCCCCGCCACCGGGAATTGGACCCGGTGGGTTGAAAAATGGAAAAAGCGTCAGGAAGTGCCGACCATGGCGTTGTCAGCACTGCGCTGGACTACGGGAAATAAATGAGGGGCACGGCCTCGTGGGCGCGTGCCCCTCGTGGGGAGTGAACGAAGACGTGGTGGTGTGCCGGAGACCGGCTCACCAGCCGTTGTAGTTCACGAGCAGGTCGGCGAGGACCTTGCGGCGTTGCAGGTCGAGACCGTCGAAGTCCGACAGCCCGTGGAAGTGGCAGCGCTTGAGCATGGCACCGCCCTCGCGCGCGTTGTAGAAGCTGACCATAGCGGACAGGAACATGCGTTCGCCGCTGCTCAGGACGCCGAGGGCATCGTTGAGCCGCAGCATGTTGGGACGCAGATCCCACTTGCTCGTGGCCTGGTTCAGACCTTCACGGGTGCCGTCGCCGAACCACTCGGGGCCAGCGATCTCGACGCCGCGCTTCCATGCCTCGAAGAAGGCTTGGGGCGCGGCAGCGAAATGCTGTTCTTCCCGCATGATCTGATCGACGACTTCCCGCGGCAGTAGCTGGTTCATGACGTGATTCCTCCAGTTGGATCAGGGAATGGCGAGCTGGGACCAGCCGCCTCTTTCGAGGGCACGCCGGGCCGCGGCGTAGCTGCGGAAGTACTCGCGGGATTCCCGCGAAACGGGACCTTCGGTATCGCGCGTGCCGATGTAGTGGCCGGCGGCGCTTTGCAGGACTTCGAGCGGCAGGAACTTGCCGCAGTAGGTCGAGGCCAATTGCCCGAAGGTTTGGCCGAAAGAGGCTTGCTGGGACATGGACGGGCTCCTTGGAAAAGCGGGGCCTCGTCCCTCACGGGATGGCAGCTCCCGCACGCGGTTGATAAAAAGCATCAGCGTCACGAGGACGCGCGTCCGCGGAATTGATGCGATGCGGACTGGCGGGCAACGCGGGAGAGACCCGCGGCAGCCTGGAACCCTGGCTGCTGGCATGTGCTGACCGGAATCAGCGAACATGCGGGCAGCTTCGTGCGCGGGCCGCGTCGCGTTAGTTGGAAAACGGCATCCGGTCCAGCCCCGATTGATAGGCACGGGGAAAAGAAAAAGCCCCGCACGAGTGCAGGGCTGTCAGGAGGGTGCGATGGTGCTGGGTCAGTCGGCCTTGTCGCCCAGCACATGCTGCTTCCACAGGTCGAATGCCTGCTCGGGCGCAAGCTCGGCGAGGATGACGATGGGCTGGGCCTGCCGGGCGCGCAGCGAAGCGAAGTACGCTTTGCGGTCGGCGATGGCCTTGAGCTTGATGCCCTTGATGAACAGCAGTTTGCCGTCCTTGATGAAAAGCACCTTGTTGGCGATGTCGCGGTTGAACGCGGCTCGCACCTTGCGTTCCGCGTGCATGGCATCGGCCAGTTCATCGACCAGGAAGTCGAGCGTCATGTCGATGTAGTGAGGGTCTTCGCCCTCCTGGCCGAGGTGGAGCGGCGCAGGCGGCAGGCCCTTGGCGAAGGCTTCGGCCTGCGCCAGCAGCGCCACCTTGCCGCTGAGCGCACGCAGGAACGTCGAGCCGCCGTGGCCGTCGTTGCGGGCCTCGGCGATGGGAGTGCCGTCGAACACGACGGTGGCGCTGAAGCACATCGTTTCCTCGCTGGCGAAATCTGCCACCTTGAGGTTCTTCAGCGTGATGCGGTCTTGCTTGGTGATGTTGTCCATGGGAAGTCCTGAAATCGACCGGGTGGCGACATGCCCCTGACGGGACGTGGCGGCCATCCCGTGGGTTGGAGAAAAGAGGCATCGATGCCCCGGTGGGCAGCGTTCGCCGGTGAGATGCCGAGGCGAACTGGCGGGTGGCGCGGGGGGAACCCACGGCAGCCTTGACACCCTGGCTGCGGGCTGCTGCCGATACGTCGGCAATGCAGGAGGGAGAATGGCGCGGCCCGCAGGCTGCGTCGCCGATCAATCCGAAGCGGTCGAGCCCGTCTTGTGCAGGCACTGCACCAGGCGCTGGCCCAGCCATGCCATGCACGGGACGGCCATGGAGTTGCCGATTGCTTTGTAGCGCGGCGCATCCGCGGCGGGCTTGCCGCGGTAGGGGATCAGCGTGTAGTCATCGGGCATGCCTTGCAGCCGCTCGCACTCCGTCGGCATCAGCCGCCGCACCCGCCAGTGCGACCAGTCGCCGGGGCCGGGGTCGTTCCAGTCGTAGCGGAAATGCGCCTCGAAGTCGGGGGCCAGCACATGGGGCTTGTCCGCGCCGCCGCCGCTGGTACGCAGTGTGGCCGCTACGCTGCCGCCCAGCTCCGCTGCAAGGCCCTGCTCGCGGCCGCGCAGAGACACGCAGGCCACCATCGGCACGCCGTAGCCCGGCTTGCCGTTGGACAGCACGGTGCAAGCCACCTGGCCATGGCCCGACTCGAAGCGCACTTCACCACGGTTGTTCTGCGCGAAAGCGATGGCGGGTACGACACCGGCGTTCGCATGGCTGTTGCGATGCCCGCCGGCGCGCAGCTGTAAAAACGCAGAAGTGGATGTCCCGCCGCAACACTGGGCGTCCCTGAGTTTGCTCAGTTGTGATGTCCCCGCTATCGCGATGGGCAGCAAGAAGGCGAGCGGTGCGCTCCTCAGGGTCTGTGAAGGGCGCACACTAGGGGTCCCGCCGCAACGCCTCCGGACCGAGTGGTCCCGTCTGAAGCCTACGAGGCGGCGACTGAAATCCTGCGGACCGCCGCCAAGCCATTCGCGCTGGCGCATGTGTTGGCTCTCTCTCCTCCATTACACCGTGTGGCCGTAAAGGCGTAGGCGTCGGACCGGTGTGGCCGGGCGGTCGGGTGTTGTGGTAGTTGGACTGCGTGAACTCCCAAGCCGACAACTTTGACGACGACCAGGAAGCGACCGCCGAGGGCATTGCCGACATTGAGGCAGGCCGGACTATCAGCCACGAGGCTGTGAAAGCCTGGCTATTGTCGTGGGGAACGCCGAACGAACTGCCGCCCCCCAAGGTTGGCGATTAGCTGACGGCAACATCGGAAGGCATGTCGCTGAGCTACCCTTTTGGCGGCCCCCAAGCACCTCATGCGACCCCTTTTGGCGTAGGCCGATGCGAGCGTCTCCTTGGAGGCATCGCATGCAGCAAGGCACATTATTCACCCGGCGGACGGTCGAGCGACATTTTCGCAAACATCAAGCTCGCTGCCCGCCGGAATACCGCGAGATCCTCATCGAACGGATTCTGGCCAAACGGTGGACAGAAGCCTCGCTAGGCAAGGTCGTCGGCATTGTGGCCTCAACCTTCGCCCGCCACCAACTTACCGACTACGATCGACTTTTGGCGATCTCCGGTATGGCTCGCGCCGAGGCGCGGTTAATTGTCAGCCGCGAAGTAAGCGACATTCTAGAAAGCTGGCGCAGCACCGCGCTCCCCTAGCCAAATCGGTGGAGCGAGCCGCGCGCACGCTTATCCGCCGGTGCATGGCTATGCACCCCCGCCCCGTCCCAGCGCCCAATGCGCTAGGAGTAGCTTAAGCACTCCGCTGGCATCGTCGAGACATG
>NZ_JAOCAT010000049.1:0-41350 GCF_029839485.1 Achromobacter sp. GD03932 | reverse complement strand
GGGCGGGCGGCCCAGCACCCGCCGGAACATCGTGGAGAAGGCCGCCGGGCTCTGGTAGCCGAAATCCAGCGCAATGGCGGTCACCGACTCGCCCGAGGCCAACCGGGCCAAGGCCAGCACCACGCAGGCGCGCTGCCGCCATTCCGAAAACGCCATGCCCGTCTGCTGTCGGAAATGGCGGCTGAAGGTGCGCGGGCTCATGTGCAGGCGCTCGGCCCAGGCCTGCGGCGCGGCGCGCGCGTCAGGCGCCGCGATGAAGGCCTTGCACAAGGGCGCCAGGCGCCTGTCGCGTGGCAGCGGGATATGCAGCGGCAGCACCGGCGCGCGCTCGACCTCATGCAGCAGCAGGGCCGCCAGCGCGCCGTCACGCCCCGCCAGATCGTAGGCGGGAGGCATGTCGACCGCGTCCAGCAATAGCTGCCTCAGCAACGGCGACACCTCGATCACTTCGCAGGCCTCGCGGTCCGCGCGCGCCGAACCCGGCTCGATGTAGGCGCTGCGCGTGCTGACGTCCAGCATTCGGACCTGATGCGTCACGCCGGCCGGGATCCATACCGCGCGCTGCGGCGGCACCACCCAGTTGCCGTCGCGCGTGACCACGTGCATGACGCCGGTTGCGCCATACAACAGTTGCGCGCGGCGATGCGCGTGGGCCGGCAGCAGCCGGCCAGGCGGATAGTCGTTGCCGATGGCGACGACGGCGCGGTCCAGATGGTCGTAGCGGTCGATGTGGGTATTGCGCATAGTCTGGGACGCGTAGTCTGTCTGGGGCGCATGGCCTGGGACTCATGGCCTGTTGATGGCGCCTGCCCGGCGGCAGGTCGATTGGCCGAAACTCGAACATTATTGTCTCATCCTCGAAAGCGGGCCACCTTCGGCCGCCGTATCGTGGCGTTTTCCCCCTGGAAGGACGCAGCAATGCTTTATCTGGTTCTGGCCCTGTTCGGCTGCTTGAGCGGCGTGACGACCGTGCTGTTCGGCTTTGGCGGAGGCTTTGTGGTGGTGCCCGTGCTGTATGCGGTGTTGACGGCGGCGCACGGCGCGCACGACGCCATCGGCCTGGCGGCCATGCACATCGCGGTGGCCACGTCCACCTGCGTCATGATCGTGAATTCGGTGGCGGCCACGCGCAAGCACCAGCGCGCCGGCAACATCCTGCGGGCCTATGTCTGGCCGCTGGCCGGCTTCATCGCCGCAGGCGCGGCGCTGGGCGCGCTCGCCGCCACGCGCGCCAGCGGCGACTTCGTGCGCTACGCCTTCATCGCCTATCTGGGCGTGACCATCCTGGATTGCCTGCTGCGCCAGGGTTTCATGGCCCAGGAGGACGCGCATCCCCGGCCTCTGGACCGCGGCGTCCTGGTCGGCGGCGGCGTGATCATCGGCGCGGTGGCGGCCTTCCTGGGCGTGGGCGGCAGCGTCATGACGGTGCCGCTGCTGCGCCGCCGCGGCCTGCCCATGGCCAAGGCGGCGGCCATGGCCAATCCGCTGACGCTGCCGGTGGCGGTGGTGGGAACACTGGCCTACATGGCTGCGGCCGGCGGCCTGGCCGACCCGCTGGCGCCCTGGATCGTGGGCTATGTGGACCTGCTGGCCTTCGCCGCGCTGGCGCTGGGGTCGCTGGCCGGCATCCGGCTGGCCGCGCCGCTGATCCCGCGCATCCCGGACCACCTGCACGCCCGCGTCTACGTGCTGCTGCTGGCGCTGGTGCTGCTGAGCATGCTGATCGTATAGACCCGTCCCGCATAAATTTAAGGAAACATCGCGGCCAGCAGCGACTACGAAACCGCGCAAAACGTTTCGGCCGCGCCCCGGGGAGCTCCCTCCCGGGGCGCGCGCGCATCCCGTGGCCTGCCGAAACAGGAAAACACATCGCGAAACTTGCCCCCGCACCGTCCGGGTCGTCATCATGGCCCGACATTCAACCGGAACAAGGAGGTTTCATGCAGCGTTCCACTTATGCATTCCTGTCCGCCGCCCTGCTGGCGACGGCGCTGTCCGGTGCTCCCGCCCTTGCGCAGCAAGCCAGCCAGGCGCAAGGCCAGGCCCAGGCTCAACCGCGCATGGCGCCCCCGCCCGCGATCCAGCCGACCGACCAGCAATTGCAGCGTTTCGCTTCGGCATCGCAGAAGATTTCCGGCGTCGTCGACGAGTACCGCCCCAAGGTCGACGCCGCCAAGACGGATGCCGCCAAGCAGAAGGTCGTCGAGGAAGCCGACGCCAAGATGGTGAAACTGGTGCAGGCCGACGGTCTGAGCGTCGACGAATTCAACGGCATAGGCCAGGCCATACAGCAGGACCCCCAGCTCAAGCAACGCCTGATGAGCATGAGCAAGGGCGCCCCCGCCGCGAAGTAAGGCTCTCCGAGAGCCAGCCCTGGCGCCATCCGCCCATTACGGGTGGATGGCGTTTTTTTGCTTGCCGGCCGCCGCCCTGTTCTGCTTCAACCGTCCTGCGGCGCCCTTCAACAGCCGCTGGAAAGTCGGGCATTGCGCATGGTTGGCGGCGGGACATACCGCGGCATGGCGCAGGCCCTGGCTCATCGCCCGCAGGCGCTTGATGGTCGCATCGATGCTGTCGGCCTTGTCCAGCAACAACTGCCTGTCCACCCGCAACGCGCCGTCGGGCGAGAGCATGGCCTGGATCTCGTCCAGCGACAGGCCACCGGCCTGCCCCAGCGCGATCAGCGCCAATTGATCCAGCACGCCAGGCGCGAAACGCCGGCGTTCGCCGGCGGCGCTGACCGCCTTGATCAAGCCCTTGTTTTCATAGAAGCGCAGCGTGGAGGCCGGCAGGCCCGTGCGCCGGGCGACTTCCGAAATATCCATGGCGCCCTCCTTGACTTGAAGTTGACTTCAACTTCTATCATGCCTGCAAACAATGCGGTCAGCAATGCAAGGAACAAGACATGGAATCGATGGAAGTGGCGGCAAAAGTGGTTTTGGTCGGTATCGGCGCGACGATCGTGATGGACGTGTGGGGCATGCTCCAGAAGGCCTTGGGCATGCCCACACTGGGCTATGCGCTGGTCGGCCGGTGGGCCGGCCACCTGTGCCGGGGCACGCTTGCCCACGCCAATATCGGCCGGGCCGAGCCCGTCGCGGGCGAATCGGCGCTGGGATGGACGATCCACTACGCCGTGGGTCTCGTCTTCGCCGCGCTGCTGGTCGGCATCGAGGGCGCGGCATGGCTGCGCGATCCCACATGGCTGCCCGCCCTGGCCGTGGGCGTCGCGACCGTCGTGATGCCGTTTTTCGTCATGCAGCCCGCCATGGGCGCGGGGATCGCCGCGTCCCGCACGCCCACGCCCTGGAAGAACCGCCTGCGCAGCCTGGCGACGCATGCGGTGTTCGGCTGCGGCCTGTATCTGTCGGCGGCGGCGCTCAGGCAGGTGTGGAACTGACCGCGGCGCAAGGCGCCCGCCCGCCGTCTGTCCTGCGCAACCGGTTATCCTGTTCCGGTTTCCCTCACCGACACGTAGAAGGAGCGCAGTATCTTGACCCCGGATCTCACTCTCTATGACCTGGCTGGCGCCGATGCGTCGCTGCGCTTCAGCCCGCATTGCTGGAAGACCCGCATGGCCCTGGCCCACAAGGGCCTGACCGCGACGACCGTGCCGTGGCGCTTGACGGAAAAGGAAGCCATAGACTTTTCCGGCCAGAAACTGGTGCCGGTGCTGGTGCATGGCGAACATGTCGTCAGCGATTCCTGGCAGATCGCCTGCTACCTGGAAGACACCTTCCCCGAGCGGCCCTCGTTGTTCGGCGGCGCCAGCGGCCGCGCGCTGAGCCTGTTCGTGAATTCATGGTCGGACACGACCCTGGTGCCGACGCTGGCGCGGTTGCTGCTGCCCAGCATCCACGGCCTGATCCACGAAAAGGACCGGGACTATTTCCGCGCCACGCGGGAGAAGCGCTTCGGCAGGCTGGAAGACCTGCCGGCGGGCTATGAAGACCAGATCGCCGCGCTGCGCGCGGCGCTGCTGCCCTTGCGGCAGATGCTGGGCAAGCAGCCCTATCTGGCAGGCGCTCAGCCGGCCTATGCCGACTATGCGGTGTTCGGCATGTTCATGTGGGCGCGCTGCACCAGCACGCTGGAACTGCTGGCCCAGGACGATCCGGTCCACGCCTGGCGCGAGCGCCTGCTCGACGCGCATGACGGCCTGGCCCGCCGCGCGCCGGCGGCGCAAGCCTGAGCCGCCGCGCCCGGTCTGTCTGCGCTAGGTCTTCAGCCGGTAACCGGTCTTGAAGATCCAGCGCACCCCAATCAGGCAGGCCAGCAGGAACACCAGCGTCATGCCCACGCTGACGCCGACGCTGACGTCCGCCACGCCATAGAAGGCCCAGCGAAAGCCGCTGACCAGATACACCACCGGGTTGAACAGCGTGGCGGTCTGCCAGAACGGCGGCAGCATCTTGATGGAATAGAAAGTGCCGCCCAGGAAGGTCAGCGGCGTGATGATCATCAGCGGGATGATCTGCAGCTTTTCGAAGCCGTCGGCCCAGATGCCGATGATGAAGCCGAACAGGCTGAAGGTCACGGCCGTCAGCACCAGGAAGCCCAGCATCCAGAACGGATGCGCGACCTCGAACGACACGAACAGCCGCGCCGTGGCCAACATGATGAGCCCCAGGATGATGGACTTGCTGGCTGCGGCGCCCACATAGCCCATGACGATCTCCACATAGGAGATGGGCGCCGAGTGGATTTCGTAGATGGTGCCCGAGAAGCGCGGCATGTAGATGCCGAAGGACGCGTTGGCGATGCTTTGCGTCAGCAGCGACAGCATGATCATGCCAGGCACGATGAAGGCGCCGTAGCTCACGCCGTCGATCTCGACCATGTGCGAACCGATGGCTGAACCGAACACCACGAAATACAGCGAGGTGGAGATCACGGGCGACAGCACGCTCTGCATCAGCGTGCGCCACGCGCGGGCCATTTCAAACAGGTAGATAGCGCGGATGGCGTAGAAGTTCATGATTGACCGTGCACCAGGCTGACAAAGATATCCTCGAGAGAGCTTTCCGACGAATTCAGGTCGGTGAATTCGATCTCCAGGCGCGACAGTTCATGCAGCAGCCGGGAGATTTCCCCGCCGCCCTGGTTGTCGTAGGTGTAGACCAGCTTGTGCCCGTTGTCGGACAGGTCCAGCTGGAAGGCGTCCAGCGCCGTCGGGATGCCCGGCAGCGGCGCCTTCAGGGTCAGCGCCAGCTGGCGCTTGCCCAGCTTGGCCATCAGCGCGTGCTTCTCTTCGACCAGGATGATCTCGCCCTTGCGGATAACGCCGATGCGGTCGGCCATTTCCTGGGCTTCCTCGATGTAGTGCGTGGTGAGGATGATGGTGACGCCGCTTTCGCGCAGCCGCCGCACCATTTCCCACATGCCGCGCCGCAGCTCCACGTCCACGCCGGCGGTGGGCTCGTCCAGGAACAGGATCGCGGGTTCGTGCGACAACGCCTTGGCGATCATGACGCGCCGCTTCATGCCGCCCGACAGCGCCATGATGCGGCTGTCCTTCTTGTCCCACAGGGACAGGTCGCGCAGCACCTTCTCGACGTAGGCGTGGTCGGTGGGCTTGCCGAACAGGCCGCGGCTGAAGTTGACGGTGTTCCAGACGCTTTCGAACGCGTCGGTGGAAATTTCCTGCGGCACCAGGCCGATCTTGGCGCGGGCCGCGCGGAACTCCGTGACGATGTCGTGGCCATCGGCCAGCACGCGGCCGGCGGTGGGATTGACGATGCCGCAGATGATGCTGATCAGCGTGGTCTTGCCCGCGCCGTTGGGCCCGAGCAGGGCGAAGATCTCGCCGCGCCGGATGTCCAGGTTCACGCTCTTGAGCGCCTGGAATCCGGATGCGTACCGTTTGGATAGATCCTGAACTGAAATGACCGGCTGCACACGCGCCCCCGACTGGATGGATAGCCAGGGATTTTAACCGTCACGCGCGACAGGCTTGTTCGCCGTGACGGAACAGTGTGTTTGGCGGGCTGATCAATCCCTGCTCAACGCCCCCAGCGCAGGACCAGCGGATCCAGGCGGCTCGCGGTCTCCAGCAGGCCCTGCCGGACCTCCGCGCGCATGGCCGGCCACGGGTGCCGCGGCGCATCGCAGGCGATCACGCCGCCGGCCTTCATCAAGGCCTTGGCCGTGAGGATGCCGCCCTGCCGGTTCTCGTAATTGATCAGGGGCAGCCAGCGCTCGTACAGGCGGTAGGCCTCGTCGCGCTTGCCCGCGCGGTGGGCCTCGATGATGGGCCGCAGGCCATCGGCGAAACCACCGCCGGTCATGGAGCCGGTGGCGCCGGCATCCAGGTCGGGCAGCAGCGTGATGGCTTCCTCGCCGTCCCAGGGGCCTTCCACGGCATCCCCGCCCAGCGCGATCAGGTCGCGCAGCTTGGAGGCCGCGCCCGCGGTCTCGATCTTGAAGTAGGCGACGTGCTCGATCTCGCGCGCCATCCGCGCCAGCGCCGCGGCCGACAACGGCGTGCCGGCGACCGGCGCGTCCTGGATCATGATGGGGATGTCCACCGCGTCCGACACGCGCTGGAAGAATCCCGTCACCTGTTCCTCGGACACGCGGATCGTCGCGCCATGGTAAGGCGGCATGATCATCAGCATCGCGGCGCCCTGCTCCTGCGCGCGACGGCTGCGCGCGGCGCAGACCTGGGTGCTGAAGTGCGTGGTGGTCACGATCACCGGCACGCGGCCGGCGACGTGCTCCAGGATGGTCCGCGTCAGGACTTCGCGCTCGTCGTCAGACAACACGAACTGCTCGGAAAAATTGGCCAGGATGCAAAGCCCGTCGACGCCCGAGTCGATCATGAAATCCACGGCCCGCTTCTGGCTGGGAAGGTCCAGCTCGCCGGATTCGGTGAAGGTGGTGGGCACGACCGGGAAGATGCCGCGATAGCGCGGGTTCTGGTAGGTAGCCATGGTTATTCGATGATGTTGAAGTCTTTGAGGTATTCGGTCTTCAGCGTCAGGCCCAGCCCCGGCTTGTCGTCGTCCAGGTCGATGAAGCCTTCCTTGGCCACCGGCTCGCCATCGAAGATGTAATAGAACAGTTCGTTGCCGACCTCCACGTCGAACATGGGGAAGTACTCGCTCATGGGCGAGGCCAGCGTGCTCATGGTCAGGTGGTAGTTGTGCATCTGGCCGGCATGCGGCACCACCGGCACGCTGTAGGCCTCGCACAGCGCGTTGATCTTGTGCGCCGCCGTGATGCCGCCGACGCGGTTGGTGTCGTACTGCACCACCGACACCGCCTTGCGGTCCAGCAGCTGCTTGAAGCCGTAGAGCGAGAATTCGTGTTCGCCGCCGGAGATCGGGATCGAGGTGAGCTGGTTCAGTTCCGCATAGCCGTCGATGTCGTCGGCGATGACGGGTTCCTCCAGCCAGCGCGGCTCGAACTTCTCCAGCTTGGGCAGGATGCGCTTGGCGTACTCAAGATTCCAGCCCATGTAGCACTCCAGCATCAGGTCGGTGTCGTAGCCGATCACCTCGCGCACCGCCTCCACCGACTTCAGGTTCTCCGACACGCCTTTCTGCAGGTGCGCCGGGCCATAGCCGAAGCGCATCTTGAAAGCGGTGAAGCCCTGGTCCAGATAGGTCTGGGCCTCTTCCTGCATGGCCTTCAGGTCGGTGCGATAGAGCTTGGAGTAATAGACCGGGATCTTTTCCTTGGTGCGGCCGCCCAGCAGCTTGAAGACCGGCTTGTTCACCGACTTGCCCAGGATGTCCCAGATGGCCAGGTCCACCGCCGAGATCGCCGCCATGGTCACGCCCTTGCGGCCCCAGGCATGGGTGGACCGATACATGCGCTGCCACAGGTATTCGTAGTCCCAGGGATCCTGCCCGATCACCAGCGGGGCCAGGTACTGGTCGATGATGGCCTTGGCCACGCGCGGCGCCAGCGCCACGTTGCCCAGGCCCACGATGCCGTCGTCCGTCTCCACCTCGACCACGGTCCAGCCATGGAAGCGGAAGGTGCTCATGGTTTCCTGCTTGGAATACAGCAGGTCCATGGCGTTGGAGCAGAAATTGCCCTGCGGCGGCACGGTCTTGCCGGTCCACTCGTAGACGCGGGCGCGGACGGATTTGATCTTCATGAGGAGTTCCTGCTTGGAATAAGGGTATGGAATGAAAGCGGCGGATCAGCCGGCCTGCGTCCGCGCGGCGCGGTGCGACAGGCCCATGCGGCAGGCGATGAGAAAGGCCTGCCAGGTGGCGTCCAGGTTGGCGCGGCCGAGGCCTGCGATGTCGTACGCCGTGCCGTGGGCCGGCGTGGTGATGGGGATGGGCAGGCCGCCCTGCACCGTCACGCCGCGCGAGAAGCCCAGCAGCTTGATCGCGATCTGGCCCTGGTCGTGGTACATGGTGACGATGGCCTGGAACTCGCCGGCCTGGGCCTTCAGGAAGATGGTGTCGGCGGGGAACGGCCCCTGCACCGGCAGCCCCTCTTCATTCAGTTGCCGCACGGCCGGCGCGATGATGTCCACCTCTTCGCGGCCGCAGGTGCCGCCGTCGCCGCCATGCGGGTTGAAGGCCGCCACCGCCACGCGCGGCTCGGCAATGCCGTTGGCCTGCAGCGAACGGTAGATCAGTCGGGTGGCGTCCTTGATGCCGTCGATGCTGAGCGCCGCCGCCGCGTCCTTCAGCGGGATATGCGAGGACACGCGCGAGGTCCACAGGTCGCCCAGGGTGTTGAACTCGCAGAAGTAGCCGGTCACGCCCAGGTACTGCGCAAAATGGTGCAACTCGTCGTCATGCCCCAGGCCGCCCAGCTTCATGGCGTACTTGTTCAAGGGCGCGAAACAGATGGCGTCGACGTGGCCGTCGCGCGCCGCGTCCATGCAGGCGTTGAGCACCCGCAGCACCGACGCGCCGCCCGCGGCCTCGGCCTGACCCACATGCACCTGGCCGGGTTTGATGGTGTCCACCCCCAGCCAGGCGGGCGCGCCGGTGTCCGGCCGGCCGCGCACCGCCTCGATGCTGTCCACGGGCTGGGTGGCGACCTGCACGCCCGCCACCCGCTGGCCTTCGCGCCACAGCCACTCGTCGCCCACCAGCACGATGTTCGCCTGCTGCGTGGCTTCTGGCCTGGCCAGCAGGCGGGCGATCAGTTCGGCGCCGATGCCGGCGGGGTCGCCCAGGGTCAGGGCAATGACGGGTTTCTGCTGCGTACTCATGTCTGGGTCATTCCACGGAAATGTTGTTCTTCTTGATGACGCCGGCGTAGCGCTGGTTCTCGCTCTTGTGGAACTGCGCGAACTGCTCCTGGCTCATCGGGTTGATATCGGCGCCGATCGCCTGCAGGCGGGTCTGCGTGTCGGGCAGGGCCAGGATGCCGTTGACGGCGTCATGGATGCGCTTCTGATTGGCGGCGGGCGTGGCGCTGGGCATGTAGATGCCGTACCAGGCGCTCATTTCCACGCCCGGCACGCCGGCCTCGGCCATGGTCGGCACGTCGGGCAGCTGGGCGTTGCGCTTGGCGCTCAGCACGGCCAACGCGCGCACCTTGCCGCTCTTGATATGGGGGATCACGGAAGACGCGGTCTCGAACGCGATCTGCACCTGCCCGCCCATCAGGTCCACCAGCGCCGGGCCGCTGCCGCGGTACGGGATGTGGATCATCTGCACGCCGGTGGCGTCCTTGAACAGCTCGGCGGCGATGTGCTGGGTGCTGCCGGAACCGCTGCTGGCGAAGTTGTAGGTGCCGGGCTTGCTCTTGAGCAAGGCGATCAATTCCTGCACCGACTTGGCCGGCACGTCGTTGTTGACCACCAGGATGTTGGGCACGGCGCCCACGAACACCACCGGCGTCAGGTCGCGGTCGTTGTCATAGCCCAGCTTCAGCAGGTGCGGCGCGATGGCATGGGCGGTCGACACCCCCATCACCATGGTGTGGCCGTCCGTGGACTTGGCCGCCAGGTCGGCCGCCAGCGTGTTCGACGCGCCCGGCTTGTTCTCGACCACCACGGTCTGCTTGAGCAAGGGCCCCAGCTTGTCCGCCACGGCGCGCGCCATGGCGTCGGTGCCGCCGCCCGGCGCGGATCCCACCAGCAGGCGCAGGGGCTTGTTGGGCCAGTCGGCGGTCTGCGCCTGGACGGGCGCCAGGGCCGACAGGCACAAGGCGCCAGCCGCCATCGCGGCCAATAGCCGAGTCTTCATGGTTGTCTCCTTGGTTGATGTTTTTTTGCCCTTGCGGGGGCAATCTTTTGTGGGTCCATCTTAGAAAGAAGTGCTGTTTCCGTAAAATGAAACTTTTGCACCAATCGTTCACCTGAGGCGATCAATCATGGAACGCGCGATCCACGTCCCTGCCCTGCTGGCCCGGCTGCGCATGCGGCAGATCGTCCTGCTGCTGGCGATCGAGGAGCGCGGCACGCTGCGCGCCGCCGCCAACCAGCTCAACATGACCCAGTCCGCGGCCAGCAAGATGCTGCATGAACTGGAACTGGCCATCGGCCAGCCGCTGTACGGACGGGTCGGCCGGGGCCTTGCGCTGACCGCGGCGGGCGAATGCGTGATGGGGTACTTCCGGGGCATGCGCGGCACGGTCTCGTCGCTGGCGCGCGAACTGGAGGAGCTGCGCCTGGGCAGCGCGGGCAAGCTGTTCATCGGCAGCATCATGGCGGCTTCGCCCGGCCACCTGACCGACGCCCTGCTACGCCTGAAAGAGACTTACCCGCTGCTCGCGGTGGAGATTTCCACCGGCACCAGCGACCTGCTGATGGGCCGCATGAACGAAGGCAAGCTGGACGTGGTGATCGGCCGCATGCTGACGCCGTCGGACAGCCAGTACGTGTTCCGCCCCATCGGCGATGAAGCTCTGTCCGTGATCGCGGCGGTGGACCATCCGCTGGCCGGCCGCAAGCGCGTGAGCTTCGAGGCCATGCTGGCGTATCCCTGGGTATTGCAGCCGCATGGCAGTCCGATGCGCGACGTCATCGAACAGGAGTTCCGCTCGCACGATGCCGCCACGCCCAAGGGCCTGATCGAATCGGCCTCCATCCTGACCACGACCAACCTGGCGATGAAGTCCACGATGCTGGGCGTGATTCCGGAATCGGTGGCCAGCCGCTATGCGGCGCATGGTCTCCTGGCGATACTGCCCTACCAGATCCGGCAGAGCCTGACGGCCTTCGGCAGCATCGTGCCGCGCGACCGGCCGCTGAGCGCCGCGGCTCGGCATTTCGTGGGCTTGCTGCACGGCGACGCAGCGGCTTGAGAGCGCGCAATGCAAAGGGGGAAAACGCCCGCGGCGCAGGAGAAAACAGCATGCGGCGCAGTACAATCGCGTGTTGCGCATCGCGCGTTTTTTACACTGAGGTCCACACGTGAGCGCACTGCCCGCCTGTCCCAAATGCCAGTCCGAATACACCTATGAAGACGGCGCCCTGTACGTCTGCCCGGAATGCGCGCATGAATGGCCGGCGCAGGCCGCGGAATCTGCCGATGAAGCCGCCCGCGTCTACCGCGATTCGGCCGGCAATGTGCTGCAGGACGGCGACACCGTCACCGTCATCAAGGACCTGAAACTCAAGGGTTCCGGTGGCGTGGTCAAGATGGGCACCAAGGTCAAGGGCATCCGCCTGGTCGATGGCGACCACGACATCGATTGCAAGATCGACGGCTTCGGGGCGATGAGCCTGAAGTCGGAGTTTGTGAAGAAGGTATAAGCCGCCGCTTGCGACGGCCCCGGGGCTGCGGCAGCGCCGCGCCCTGGCTACAGGTCCTCGGGCTCCTCGGCCTTGGGCATCAGGTACGCGGTCAGCGTGCTGGACAGCCCCGCCATCACCCACAGCACGAAGAAAGCCACCGTGTAGAAGCCGGTGCGCCCGGTGGGCACATGCCCGAAGATCGCCACGTCCAGGGGATCGATCAGGGCGAAGATCAGCGCGCTCCCCGCCGCGGCCGCCATGAAGGACGGCCACAGGATCCACATCAACGATCGCAAGCCCATCTGTGTTCTCCCCGGTTACGGATTGGCGCTGGGCGCCGCCTGCTCGATGACCAGGCCGCGCTTGACCACGCCCTCCTGGATCGGCTGGTTGCTGAAATTGGTGAAAGCGAAATAGATCGTGACGAAGCAGCCTATCATGGCCGCGAACGGGCCGGCCATCAGGATCCAGGGCCAGGGCTCGCGGTACCAGGGCTTGGCGGTCTTGGCGGGTTGGGCGGCGGTCATGGGCTTGTCCTTTTCAGTATTCAGTCGGGTACGTAGAAGCTGGCGGGCTCGTCGGTCTCGACCGCACGGCTCTCGCCGTCCTGGCCGCGCGCGCGCAGCGTGATGGCATGGGCGCCGGGCTCGGCGCCGGCCGGCGCGCGGATGACCATGGGCACCAGCTTGTTGGCCGCGGCCTCGACGTCGACGGTGTCCGAGCCTTGCTGTCCGGTCATCACCTTCAGGCCGGGCATGCCGTCGGCCGAGAGCTGCAGGCGCATCGGCTGGTCGGAGGTATTGATGATCTGCAGGCGGTACACGTTTTCGATCATGCCGCCGGCCACTTCGCGCCCCAGCGCGCCGCGGTCGCGGATCACGTCCACCCGCAGGGGGTTGCGCATGGCCAGCGATGCGACGAAGGCGATGGCCAGCGCCAGGATCAGCGTGCCGTAGATCAGCACGCGCGGGCGCAGCAGATGGGAGCGCGCGCTCTTGGCGGACAAGCCGTCCAGCATGGCGCGTTCCGAGGTATAGCGGATCAGGCCAGGCTCGTACTGCATCTTGTCCATGACCTGTTCGCAGGCATCGATACAGGCGCCGCAGCCTATGCACATGTACTGCAGGCCGTCGCGGATATCGATGCCGGTCGGACAGACCTGCACGCACAGGCTGCAATCGACGCAATCGCCCAGCCCGGCGGCCTTGTGGTCCACCTTGCGCGAGCGGCCGCCGCGCGGATCGCCGCGGCGCTTGTCGTAGGTGACCACGAAGGTGTCGGGGTCCACCATCACGCTCTGGAAGCGCGCGTAGGGGCACATGTACTTGCACACGGATTCGCGCATGAAGCCGGCGTTGCCCCAGGTGGCGAAGCCGTAGAACAGCATCCAGAACCACTGCCAGGGGCCGAGTTGCAGCGCGAACAGCTCATGGCCCAGTTCGCGGATGGGCGCGAAGTAGCCGATGAAGGTGGAACCCGTCCACCAGGCCAGCGCGATCCACAGGAAATGCTTGGTGATCTTCAGGCGCGCCTTGCGCCAGGTCCAGGGCGATTCGTCCAGGCGGATGCGCGCGACGCGATCGCCTTCGACCTTGCGCTCGATCCACATGAAGATTTCGGTATAGACGGTCTGTGGACAGGCGTAGCCGCAGAACAGCCGCCCCGCCACCGCGGTGAACAGGAACAGCGCCAGCGCCGAAATCACCAGCAGCACCGCCAGATAGACCACGTCCTGCGGCCACAGCACCAGGCCGAAGAGATAGAACTTGCGCGCGCCCAGGTCGAACAGCACGGCCTGGCGGCCGTTCCATTGCAGCCAGGGCAGGCCATAGAAAATCAGCTGGGTGAGAAAGACGAATGCGATGCGCCAGCGGGCGAAGATGCCGCTGACGGACCGGGGGTAGATCTTGCTGCGCACGCCCGCCAGCGTCTGCTCCAGGGTTTCCGTCCCGGGGCGCGGCGGCTTTACGTGCGGCCGCCAGGGCGGCGGGTCACCGTCAGGCGAATTGCCGGTCCTTGCGGCTGACCCATCTTCCATTTCCTGCTCCCTGCTGTATGTCCAGTGATATGGGGGCCACGCCTGGCGCGGCCCCCAAAAACGCGCTGTAAAGCCTTTACTTCGTTACCGTGCCCGGCGCGGCGCCTGCCGTCGCTTCGGGCTTGTTCGACAAGCCCCAGACCCAGGCCGTCAGGATCTTGATCTGCTCCGGCGTCAGGATGTCGCCATGCGCCGGCATGCGGTTGTCGCGGCCATCCAGGATGGTCTTGACGATGGTGGCTTCCGAGCTGCCGTAGAGCCAGACATCGTCCGTCAGGTTGGGCGCGCCCAGCGCCTGGTTGCCCTTGCCGTCGACGCCGTGACAGGCCACGCAGTAGTTGGCGAACTCGCGCTTGCCGCGGAACACGCGCACCGGATCTGCCGTGAGGCCCGACAGCGAACGCACGTACTGGGCGATGTCGGCCGCCGTCTTGGCGTCGATCGCGGCCTTCCAGGGCGGCATCACGCCCACGCGGCCCTGCGTGATGGTCTGCGTGATGGCTTCAGGCGAGCCGCCGTGCAGCCAGTCGCCGTCGGCCAGGTTGGGGAAGCTGGGGCCGCCCTTGGCGTCCGAGCCATGGCATTGCGCGCAGGTGTTCAGGAACAGGCGCTGGCCGATTTCGCGGGCGCCCGGATCCTGGGCGATCTGCGGAATGTCCATGGTTTCGAAGCGCGCGTAGATCGGACGCACGGCTTCGGCCATCTTGGCCTGCTGCCTGGCCACTTCCTCGGTGCTGCTGTAGCCCAGTTGGCCCTTGTACTCACCCAGGCCCGGCATGAAGAACAGGTAGCCCAGCGCGAAGGCGCAGGCCAGCAGGTACATCCAGGTCCACCAGCCCGGCACCGGGTTGTTCAGCTCGGTCAGGTCGCCGTCCCAGACGTGGCCCGTGTCCTCGACCTTGCCGTTGGCCGGCTTGGTGCTGAGCCAGCGGCGCTGCGTGTACAGCAGCCACACGCACCAGACCACGCCGCCCACCGCGACGATCGAGATGAAATATCCCCAGAAGCCATTAACGAAATCGCTCATGACCGATTCGCTCCATCTTGTTGTCCCTGCCCGAACTCATCGGGCAGTGCGAACGGCAGCATGGCCGATTCGCGGTTGGCGCTCTGGCGGCCGCGCGAGCAGGCCCACCAGACGATGCCGAAGAAAGTTGCCATCGAAATGGCGGTGACGACTGCGCTCAGATAGCCCAGCATGGTCAGCCTCCCGCGGCCGCGGGCGCGGCGGCTTGGGTCGCGGGCTGTGCCGCGGGTTGCGCGGCGGCCTTCTTGGCCTCTTCCGCCTTCCTGGCCTGCTCGGCCTTGCGCACGCCCACGCCCAACCCTTGCAGGTAGGCGACCAGCGCGTCTTCCTCGGTCTTGCCTTCGATGGCCTTGGGCGCCGCGGCGATTTCCTCGTCGGTGTAGGGCACGCCCAGCGTGCGCAGGGCGCGCATGCGGTCGCTCACGTTCTCGCCGGTGATGACCGTCTTTTCCAGCCAGGGATAGGCGGGCATGTTGGATTCCGGCACCACCTTGCGCGGGTCGCGCAGGTGGATGCGGTGCCAGTCATCCGAATAGCGTTCGCCCACGCGCGCCAGATCGGGACCGGTGCGCTTGGAGCCCCACAGGAAAGGATGGTCGAAGACCGATTCCGAGGCCACCGAGTACGGGCCGTAGCGCTGCACTTCGGCCGCCAGCACCCGCACCTGCTGCGAATGGCAGCCGACGCAGCCTTCGCGGATGTAGACGTCGCGGCCCATCAGGCGCAGCGGGCTGTAGGGTTCCACGCCCGCGATGGGCTGGGTCGTGCTGTGCTGGAAGAACAGCGGCACGATCTGGACCAGGCCCGCGAAGGACACCACCAGGATGCTGGCGATGATCATCCAGCCGATGTTCTTCTCGAGCGTCTGGTGGGAAAAGAAACCAGATTTATGGTTGGCCATGATGTCCTCGTCAAACGGTGGCCGGCGCGGCGGTCACGGGGACCGGCTGGCGAGCGGCATGGGGATCGTCTTGCGGAATCGCGGGATTGACCGGCTGCGCGCCGCGCACCGTCATCCACACGTTCCAGGCCATGACGAACACACCCGACAGGAACAAGGTGCCGCCCAGCAAACGGATCAGGTAGTACGGGACGCGCGTCTTCAGTTCCTCGACGAAGCTGTAGACCAGGGTGCCGTCGCTGGCGGTGTCGCGCCACATCAGGCCCTGCTGCACGCCGGCGATCCACATGGCGGCGATGTACAGCACCACGCCGATGGTCGCGATCCAGAAGTGCAGTTCGATGGCCTTGACGCTGTACATCTTCTCGCGGCCGTAGAGACGCGGGATCAGGTAGTAGAGCGAACCGAAGGAGATCATGGCGACCCAGCCCAGCGCGCCGGAGTGCACGTGGCCGATGGTCCAGTCCGTGTAGTGCGACAGCGCGTTGACCGTGCGGATCGACATCATCGAGCCTTCGAAGGTCGACATGCCGTAGAACGACAGGGCCGTCACCATGAACTTCAGGATCGGATCGGTGCGCAGCTTGTACCAGGCGCCCTGCAGCGTCATGATGCCGTTGATCATGCCGCCCCAGGACGGCGCCAGCAGGATCAGCGAGAAGGTCATGCCCAGCGACTGGGTCCAGTCGGGCAGCGAGGTGTACAGCAGGTGGTGCGGGCCCGCCCACATGTAGGTGAAGGCCAGCGCCCAGAAGTGGACGATGGACAGGCGGTAGGAATAGATGGGACGGCCGGCCTGCTTGGGCACGAAGTAATACATCATGCCCAGGAAGCTGGTGGTCAGGAAGAAGCCCACGGCGTTATGGCCGTACCACCACTGCACCATGGCGTCCTGCACGCCCGAGTAGGCGGAGTAGGACTTCCACATCGACACCGGCATTTCGATGTTATTGAAGATGTGCAGGATGGCGATGGTCAGGATGTACGAGCCGAAGAACCAGTTGGCCACGTAGATGTGCTTGGAACGGCGCTTGACGATGGTGCCGAAGAACACGATGGCGTAAGCCACCCAGACCAGGGTGATCAGGATGTCGATGGGCCATTCGAGTTCGGCGTATTCCTTGCTGCTGGTGAAACCCATGGGCAAGGTGATGGCGGCGGCGACGATGACGATCTGCCAGCCCCAGAACGTGAACGCGGCCAGCGGGCCGCAGAACAGGCGCGCCTGACAGGTGCGCTGGACCACGTAGTACGACGTCGTAAACAACGCGCTGCCGCCGAACGCGAAGATCACCGCGTTGGTGTGCAGCGGGCGCAGGCGGCCATAGCTCAGCCATGCGGTGTCAAAGTTCAGCTGCGGCCAGATAAGCTGCGCAGCGAGAAAAACGCCCACAGCCATGCCGACGATGCCCCACACTACCGTCATGAGCGCGAATTGCCTCACGATCTTGTAGTTGAAGGTGTCGGCCTTGCTTGCGATTGCGGCGCAATCGTTCATCGCCCTTCCCCTAAAGTTACAGATAGCTCCAGGCTGCAATGATGGGACTAGTCAAACAAGGCAGCGTTGATCTGGATCAAGCATCTGGTTACACGGTGGGGAACGCGGCGCCGGCGCAACGGGTCCAGGCGCGAAATCAAACGCGCCGCTCAGCCGCGGCTGGCGGGTCCGCTGTCGTCGTCGAGCAGGATGGCGCGGCCGGCGTCATCGGTGTCGTCGTACTGGCCGTTGAAAACGGCCCACCACAGCGACACCCCGATGGCCAGCACGAACAGCAGGGACAGGGGCAGAAGCAGATAGAGGATGGTCATTGCGCCGTTTCCAGCGCGACGGCGGGCGCCGGCGCGCCAGCCCAGTCGCGGCGGCACAAGCGCCACGAGTTGTAGGCGACCGCCAGCGAGGACACCAGCATGGTGATCGCGGCCAGCCACGGCGTCACCCAGCCGACCAGCGCCAGCGGGGTCATCAGCAGGTGCCAGACCACCGATCCGTACAGGTTCTGGCGAGCGCGGCGCCGCGCCTCGCCCAGCAACTCGTCCAGCGCCGCGTCGGACATATTGGGATGGGCGGCCAGCGCCGAATGGGCGGAGGCCATGGCGGTGGGCACCGCCATCGACATGGCGCAGGGACAGCTCATCACCAGCAACGCCACCATCACCGGAATGCTGTGCGCCGCATCGATGTAGGCCCAGGCGGCCGCGGCGGCCAGCGCGAGCGCGACCTGGACCATGACGAAGCGCGAGGCCAGCCGATCGGCGCGCGCGCCCAGCTCCAGGCGCTGCGCCTCCACGCGCTCGTGGCGCAAGCCGCCTGCCGCGCCGCCGAAGGACTGGCGGGCGCACAGCTCCAGATAGCGCGCGGTCAGCAGGAAGGCCACGAACATCGTGACCGAATCGAAGTAGACCTCGCCGCGCCCCGTGTAGGTGGCGTGGACGCTGGGGATGAAGGCGGCGACGATGCCCAGGGCCACCGGCACGTCCATGCCGGCGCGGCCATGGCGCAGGTTGTCGCCCGCGTGGCGCCAGATCGGCCAGGCCGAATAGACCACCACGGGCACGGTCAGCGCGAAGCTGGCCCAGTTCATCAGCACGATGGCCCAGTCCAGCGTTTCCAGCGCATCGGCCGGCATGCTTTCATGCCGCAGGTAGCCGGGCCAGGCGAACATCATCACCTGCATCATGGCCAGCCACGCCAGCGACAGGCGCACCAGCGCATGGCGGCGCTGCTGGCGGTCGGCGTCGGACAGGGCGGCCGGGACGGCGAAGATCGATTTTGCTCGCATGCGCCGATGTTACCCAGCGCGTTACAAAGCCGCCTTGATCTGGATCAAGGCAGGTCCGGCGGGTTTGCCCCGGCCACGCGGGCCGGACGCCATCCGGCTCAGGGGCGCTGGCGGCGCAGCACCTCGACCACCGCCCGCATCAGGCTGGCGAGATCGTCCTCGGCGATGGTCAGCGCCGGCGTCAGGTAGACCACATTGCCGAACGGCCGCACCCACACGCCGGCGTCAACCAGGCGCCGCTTCAGGCCCTCGCGGTCGGCGATGCCGTCCAGCTCGACCACGCCGATCGCGCCCAGCACGCGCACGTCGCGCACCCAGGGCAGCTCGCGGCACGGTTCCAGGCCCGCGGCCAGGCTCGCGGAGATCGATTGCGCCTGCGCCAGCCGCGGTTCGGTCTCGAAGAGATCCAGCGAGGCGTTGGCCGCGGCGCAGGCCAGCGCGTTGCCCATGAAGGTGGGGCCGTGCATCAGCGCGTGCGAAGGGTCATCGGACCAGAAGGCCTCGAACACCCGGCTGCTGGCCACCGTGGCGGCCAGCGGCAAGGTACCGCCGGTCAGCGCCTTGGACAAGGTCACGATGTCCGGGCGGATGCCGGCCTGCTCGAAGGCGAACATCGTGCCGGTGCGGCCGAAGCCGGTGAAGATCTCGTCGAAGATCAGCAGCAGGCCGTGGCGGTCGGCCAGGCGGCGCAGACGGCGCAGCACTTCCGGGTCGTGCAGCAGCATGCCGCCCGCGCCCTGCACCAGCGGCTCGACCAGGATGCCCGCCAGCCGGGAGGCATGGACTTCCAGGTGCGCCTCCAGCGCGGCCAGTTCGGCCTCGCTGCGCGGCAGGTCGACGATGTCGTGTTCGGCCAGCATGCTGCGGTACAGGCTGTGCATGCCCTCGTCCGGATCGCACACCGCCATGGTGCCGAAGGTGTCGCCGTGATAGCCGCCGCGGAACGCCAGGAAACGGCCGCGGCCGCGTTCGCCCTGGTTCAGCCAGAACTGCAGCGCCATCTTCATGGCGACTTCCACCGCCACCGAGCCGGAATCGGTGTAGAAGACGCGGTCCAGTCCCGGCCCCAGCATGGCGGCCAGCCGGCGCGCCAGGGTCAGCGCCGGCTCATGGGTCAGCCCGCCGAACATGACGTGCGGCATGGCGTCCAGCTGCGCGCGCACGGCCTGGGCGATGTGCGGGTGGTTGTACCCATGGCAGGCCGTCCACCAGGACGCGACGCCATCGATCAGGCTGCGGCCGTCGGCCAGTTCAAGCCGGCAGCCATGGCTGCGCACCACGGGCAGCGGCGGCGTGGCCGTCTTCATTTGGGCATAGGGTAGCCAGATATGGGGCTGGCCCTGGGCCACCCAGTCGGGCGTGTGCATGATTCACCTCTCGATACCGGCGGCGCGCCCCGGGGGTCCGCCCGGCGCATCCGGCCGGAACGGGGGCCACGCCCGCCTCCACTACAATGGCCCGCATTCTACGGCCTGGCGCGGCCTCCCCCCTGCCCGGCCGCTGCAGGAAATATAGATGTCCAAGCTGGATCCGCTTTTCTCCTCCGAACTGGCGCGCGCGCAAGCGCGCCGCGTGCGCCGCCGCCTGCGCACGGCCTCCGCCGCCGCTCCGGGACGCCTCGTCCTCGAGGGCGAGCCAGTCCTGAACTTCTCCAGCAACGATTACCTCGGCCTGTCGCGGCATCCGCTGCTGGTCGAGCGCTCGCGCGAATGGGCGGCCCGCCACGGCGCGGGCGCCCAGGCGTCGCGCCTGGTGACCGGCAATCTGGACCTGCACGAACAGGTGGAAGCCAAGCTGGCCCGCCTGAAAGGCACCGAGGCCGCGCTGCTGCTGGCCTCGGGCTGGCAGGCCAACGCCGCCGTACTGCCCGCCCTGCTGCGCGCGGCCGCCAGCCGGGGCGAGGTCGAGCTGTATGCCGACAAGCTCAACCACGCCAGCCTGCATCATGGTTGCCAGGCGGCGGGCGTGAAGCAGATCCGCTTCCGGCACAACGACCTGGCTCATCTGGAAAGCCTGCTGGCCGCCAAGGCGGAGAGCGCGGCCGGCCAGCCCGTGTCGCGATTCATCGTCACCGAAAGCGTGTTCAGCATGGACGGCGACCGGACCGACGTGGAACGGCTGGCAACCCTGGCCGACCGTTACCGCGCCTTCGTCTACCTGGACGAAGCGCACGCCACCGGCGTGCTGGGTCCGCGCGGCATGGGGCTGGCGGGGCTGGCGCCCGGCCGCATCGACCTGGCCATGGGCACGTTCAGCAAGGCGCTGGGCGGATTCGGCGCCTACGTCGCCGGTTCGCGCGCGCTGTGCGACTACCTGATCAACGCCTGCTCGGGCTTCATCTACACCACGGCGCTGCCGCCCGCGGTGCTGGGCGCCATGGACGCGGCGCTGGACCTGGTGCCCACGCTGGACGCCGAACGCGCCCGCCTGGCGGCTGCGGGCGACAATCTGCGCGCCGCGCTGCGCGGCATGGGGCTGGACACGGGGGCTTCGTCCACCCAGATCGTGCCGGCCATCGTGGGCGACGAAGCCCGCGCCCTGGAACTGGCCTCGGGGCTGGAGCAGCGCGGCCTGCTGGCCGTGGCGATCCGCCCGCCCACCGTCCCCGCCGGCACCAGCCGCCTGCGCGTCACCCTGAGCGCGGCGCATCGCGATGTGGACGTGACGCGCCTGATCGACGGTTTCGCCGCCGCGCTGGCGTGATGACCGCCGTCTCCATGCAAGCCGGCATGCCCCGCCCCACCCTGCTGTTCGTACACGGCTGGGCCTTCGACGCTTCGGTCTGGGCGCCGCTGCGCGCTGAACTCGAAGACTGGCCGCAAGCCGTCTTCGACGCGGGCTATTTCGGGCCGGCGCAGGAGCCGGTCTTGGCCGGCCCGGTGATCGCCATCGGCCATTCGCTGGGCCTGCTGCGCCTCTTGCGCGGACTGCCGCAAGACTGCCTCGGCCTGGTGTCGATCAACGGCTTCGCCCGCTTCGCGGCCGGCCCCGGCTTCGAGGCCGGCGTGGCGCCGCGCGTGCTGGAACGCATGTCCCGGCGCCTGTCCGCCGACCCCGCGTCGGTGCTGCGCGACTTCCGCCAGCGCTGCGGCGACGCGACCGATTTCGGCGACCCGCAACTTGCGCCGCTGACGCGCGACCTGGAGGCCCTGCGCGACGAAGACCGGCGCGAGGCCCTGGCGGCGCTGCCCGTGCCGCTGCTGGTCCTGGCTGGCGCCGACGACCCCATCGTGCCTCAGGCCATGACGCAGGCGGTCTTTGCCGGCGGGGCCGACGCGGAGATCCATATGCGGACGCGCGGGGGCCACCTGCTGCCAGTGTCGGACTCGCCCTGGTGCGCGGAGCGCATCCGCGCCTTCATTGACGGCCTGGCGCGCGCCGCATGACGCAAGCCCCCCGCAACGCCGGCATCGGCGCGCGCTTTGGCGCCGCCGCTCCCGCCTATGAAGACCACGCGTCCGTCCAGCGGCTAGCTGCCGAGCGGCTGGCCGGCGATATCGCCCTGCTGCCCCTGCCGCGCCGCCCCCGCATCCTGGAAATCGGTTGCGGCACCGGCCTGCTGACCCAGGCGCTGGCGCGCCGCATCGGTCCCGCCGACTGGACCGTCACCGACATCGCCCCCGGCATGCTCGCGGCCGCGCAGCGCGGCCCCTCACTGCCTGGCCGGGCCCGCTACCAATTGCTGGACGGCGAGCATCCCGCCGGACTCGAAGGCGGCTACGACCTGATCTGCTCCAGCCTGGCGGTGCAATGGTTCTCCGACCTGAACGCCGGGCTGGGCCGGCTGGCCGCGCTGCTCGCGCCGGGCGGCTGCCTGGCGGTGGCGACGCTGGCGGACGGCACCTTCCACGAGTGGCAGGCCGCGCATGCCGCGGCGGGGCTTGCCCCCGCCACGCCGCGCTATCCGGCCGCCGCCGCCATCCATCCGGACAGGGGCAATCTGGCGGGTGGCGTGCGCAGCGAACGGCTGATACAAAATCATCCTGACGGGCTGCATTTCCTGCGCGCCCTGAAAGGCATAGGCGCCACCACGCCCGCCCCCGGACGCGCGCCACTGGGCGCAGCGCAACTGCGGCGGGTGCTGGCGGCGTTTGACGAACAAGGAGCCGGGGTGACCTATCACCTGGCCTACGGTATGTGGAAAAAATCAAACCAGTCCCCCGCCGGCGTCTTCGTGACCGGCACTGACACCGGCATCGGCAAGACCCTGGTGTCCGCGATCCTGGCGCGCGCCTGGAACGCCGACTATTGGAAGCCCGTGCAGACGGGCGTGGCCGAAGAACCCGGCGACACCGAAACCGTGGCGCAACTGGCCGGGCTGCCGCCCGAACGCCTGCACCTGCCGGCCTACGTGCTGCAGGCGCCGCTGTCGCCCTGGGCCGCGGCCACGCTGGAAGACGCCATCGTCGACGCCACCAGCATCGTCCCGCCGGCCACGCAGGCGCCGCTGGTGGTGGAAGGCGCGGGCGGCCTCTACGTGCCGATCGACGACACCCACATGATGATCGACTTGATTGCGCGGCTGGACATGCCGGTGGTGCTGGCCGCCCGCAGCGGACTGGGCACCATCAACCACACCCTGCTCAGCCTTGAGGCCCTCAAGCGCCGCGGGATTCCGGTGCTGGGCGTGATCATGAGCGGGCCGCTCTCGGCGGGCAACAAGGAAGCCATCGAACGCTTTGGCGACGTACGCGTGCTGGCCGAGATTCCGCCCTTGGCCAAGGTCGACGCGCAAACCGTCCAGGCGCTGGCCAGCGCCATTCCTCCGCTGGCGGAATGCCTGGAGGCGCTGGGCGGCGCGCCCGCGGTCGCCAGTTGAGATCCCGGCCCGGCCGCGGATGGCGTGATTTCCGGGGCCGTAGCCGTTACGCATTCGTACAAAATAAATTCCGCTGACGGCCACCCGTCCCCCATGCGGATAGGCCCCGCCTTACCCCTTCCCGTGTCTGAAGATGGCGGCAAAAGTCTCATGCAAAGCATGAGCTTCCCCAGCGAAGGCCTGCCTCTTCTACATCTTTCGGCCACATCCGGATTCTCAAACCGGCGCTGTCGCGGCAGCCGCTGCCGCAGGCCCGTGCGTTGTTGACTACTAACGCAACACAACGATAATTTTCGCCACATTGGCAGTTCGATTCGCAGGTAGCTGGACGTGCAGGATTTCGTTCCTGGGTTTCCTTATTTGCAGGAGAACTGGCATGGTCACCAGAAGGCTGAACATTCCTGTTTTGGCCCCCAATCCCAACCGCAATTTCTTCGACGGCACCCGCCCCGGCCATGCCGTGCTGCGCCCGGCCGATCTGCTGGCCTTGCGGCTGGAGCTGCGCAACCTGACGGTCACGCCGGGCCAGCCGCCCCGCCTGAAGAAAGCTGGCGACGGCGCCGCCACGCTCATCGTCCACTTCCCGCCGCAGTCGATCAGCGAAGAGACGTTCTTCGAACGTCCGCCTCCCGACACCTTCAAACAGCCGCCGCCCCGTCCCACGCCGGACAAGCCGGAACCCGCAGGCGGCGTGGAAGATCCCACCGGTCCGCCGGTGCGCGCGCGCATCGCGGGCGAGTCGCGGCTGGCCTTTGCCGTTCCCGACGGCTTCGACGTGCCCTACACGCTGGAAGGCGTGCTGGCCGCGATGGAGTCGCTGCCGTTGACCGTGGCCGCCAATGCGCGTCCGCCCGGGCCCAGCGCGCCGCGCCTGAACCTGCGCGATCTGTTCGACACCCGCATCGACAAACTTTCGCCGGTGCAACGCGCGGCGCTGTCGAGCTTCGCGTTGCGCAGCGCGCGCATCGCCACGCAGCAGAACGCGCCCGGGGCGCTGCTGCTGCGGCAGGCAGGCGGCGCGCCAGGCCTGCGCGCATTGCGCCTGGGCGGCGGCGCGCCGGTCCGTGAGGTTCAGCGCACCAGCGCCCTGATCGAAATCCTCAGGCGCGGCCCCAAGCCCGCGCTGCCCGCCGCGCAGCAGACGGCGATAGAACTGCCGTGGCGGCTGATCCTCAGCCCGCATGCGGACGAACGCTGGCGCCACGCCAAGGCGCCGGCGACTTCCGCCGCCACGCAGCACACCGAGCTCTGGCATACCCAGTTGCTGGCCGCGCAGCCGGAGAACAGCGCAACGGCGCCGCAGGCGGACGATCCCACGCCCACCGTGCGCGCCGTCTGGGCGCTGGGTGGCGAAGGCACCACCAAGCCGATGCAGGCGGCGTTCCCGGTGCCGGCGACGACCTATCTGCCGCAGCCGAATACCTCGCCCTTCCGCATGCCGATGGACGATTTCGACCGCTTCCAGATCGCGCACCTGTCTTCCAACTTTTCCGTCGCCAACTACACGCCGCAGCCGGTGGACGCCAAGCTGCTGATGCTGTCCGCGCTGGGCGCCTGGCTGGACTCGCGCGGCAACTGGGACGCGCCCGGGCTGTCGCTGGAAGAATGGACGCATCGCGGCGCCATGGGCCGCGATCATTACGTCCGCGTGGTCTACAAGGGCCTGCTGTTTCCCTTCGGCCATCGCGCCTCGCTGGTGAAGGTCAGCGAACGCAAGTTCCATACGGGCGCCCCGGCCGGCAACACCGCCTACCTGCGCCAGCGCATGTTCCTCATCGTGCGCCAGCGCGAGCGCCAGTACGCCGACCCGCTGCTGCAGGCGCGCGACGACTCGGGGAACATGATCTTCCTGCACCGCCAGATGCCGTTCTCCAGCGTGCGCATCCTGACCACCGTCACGCCCAGCCTGGATGCGCCCACCTCCCCGGACAGCGACATCGACGGCCTGGGGCAGGTGCTGTTCTGGCCGTGCATAGACAAAATCCCCTTCCGCTTCGCCTGTTCGGCCACCGACATCGACGGCCGCATCGTGCAGTTCGACCTGCCCATGATCTTCATGGACGGCGGCCATGCCTGCCCGCGCAAGATCAGCGGCCAATGGCTGACGCCCGACTACGTGAATGCCGAGCTTTTCGCGAAGCAAACGCGCAAGGCCTGGCGCGACGCCGAATCCGGCCGCCGCACGGCGCAGTTCAAGCAGCAACGCGTCACGTTCGCTTCCCCGCTCAAGCCGGGCGATACCGCGGCGCAAGCGGAGACGATCGAGTTCGACGGCCTGGTCGATCCTGGCAACACCCAGCTGCGCGCCTATAGCGACTCGCTGAACGGCCCCTTGTTCTATCCCGGCGTCAAGCGCGCCGAGATCCGCATCGCCGCGCTGGCTGAACTGACCGGCAGCGACAGCAACAACGTGCTGAGCTGGAACGACCACTACCTGCGGTTCGGATTCGACTCCGGCAACGTCGGCCAGGTCTTCGGCAACATAGACGCCGAGCCCGGCTACCGCGGCGACGCGGTGCTGAACTTTTCCGCGCAAGGCGACCGCGCGGGCGGCTTCGTCCAGCCGAATCTGCGCCCCACGGCGCTGTCGCGCATGGCCGGTCCGGTCAGCGGCAAGGTGGCGGACTTCGTCGCCGGCAAGATGAACGGCCCGGACATCTTCCCCAAGGTCATGTCCCCGGACCTGCCCTTCCCGCTGCTGTTCGGCTGCATACCGCTGGGCGACGTGATTGAAGCGGTGTCCAACGCCGCCGGCACGCCGGAGCAGGTGCCGCGCTTCGTATCGGAAGCCTGTTCCCAGCTGGAAAGCCTGGTCAACGAGATGGGCCGGCTCTATGGCCTGGTGGCGGACCTGGCGCAGCAGCCGGGCCGCATCGCCGAGGCCGCGTTGCAGGTGCTGAACGACACGCTGGAGGATCTGCTCAGCCAGGCGCAGGCCTACGCGCAGAACCTGGTGCAGGACGCAAAGGCCCGCGTCAACGATCTGATCGCCGCGCTGGCAGCCGTGCGCGCGCAGGTCGCGCTGCTGGCCGGACTGTCCTTCGACGCCGCGCCCGCGCTGCCGGGACTGCCCGCCGTGCTCACCGCCGCGCGCGATGCCTCCCGGGCGTTGAGCACGGCGGCGGACGCGCAAGTGAACGGCGCGCACTTGCCGGATGGCCTGCGGCAATCGCTGCGCCAGACAGCCAACACCGCCCAGACGCTGCTGGATAGCGTCGGCGTCGTGCCGGCGCTGCTGGTGCAGGGCAAGGCGCTGTACGACGCGCTCGATGCGGTGGTGGGCCACCCCGACCAGCTGGACGAACTGTTTGCCGACGCCGCGACGCTCAGGACGCGCCTGCAGGCCATCACAAACGCGGTCGATCCTCTGTCCGCCACCATAGGCGGCGCGCGCCTGCTGGAAGGCGCGCCGCGCCAGATCGCGCAGACTGCGCTGCAGGCGGTCAAGCTGGCGGTGGACGCCGTGCTGGCCAGCGCGGAACTGCTGGAGCTGTTGACCGGCGATGAACTCACCATCCGCTTCGACTGGAACCCGGTGATCAAGAGCTGGTCGATCAAGCCGGGCGATCCGCCGCTGTTCCGCGTCAACGATGCGCGCGGCTTTCGCGTGGCGGTGGAGGCGCGCGTGCGCAAGAACGGGCAGAGCGCGCCCAAGATGTCGGTGGTCTGCTCTCTGAAGGACTTCGACCTGGTCCTGATCGCGCCTGCCAGCTTCATGGAGCTGAACTTCGAGAAGATCGAGTTCCGCATCGACACGGCCGCGAAGATGGACGTGGACGTGCTGCTGACCGACATCAAGTTCGTGGGCCCCTTGTCCTTCGTCGAAACGCTGCGCGACCTGATCCCGCTGGATGGATTCTCCGACCCGCCTTACCTGGATATCTCGGCCAAGGGCGTGGACGCAGGTTTCGACCTGGCGCTGCCAGCCGTCGCCATCGGCGTCTTCAATCTGTCCAACCTCAGCCTGGGCGCGGGCTTCACCGTGCCCTTCATCGGCCAACCGCTGGCCGTGCGCTTCAACTTCTGCACGCGCGAACAGCCCTTCAATCTGTCGGTGTGCATGTTCGGCGGCGGCGGCTTTTTCGGCATCACGCTGGATCCCAGCGGCATCCAGCTGATGGAAGCCGCCTTCGAGTTCGGCGCCAGCGTGTCGGTGAACCTGGGCGTGGCCTCCGGCGGCGTGCACGTCATGGCGGGCATTTATTTCCGCATGGAAAAGAACGCCTGCTCGCTGGCCGGCTACTTCCGCATGGGCGGCTGCGTCAGCGTGCTGGGCATCGTCAGCATTTCCATCGAGATCTACCTGGAACTGCGTTACGAGTTCGAAAGCGGCAAGTGCGCGGGGCGCGCCACCATCACCGTCGAGATCGAAGTCTTCATGTTCTCGATGAGCGTGTCGCTGTCGTGCGAACGCAAGTTCGCCGGGTCCAATGGCGACCCGGGTTTCCGCGACCTGATGGGGCCGCATCCCGACCTGCCGCTGGCGCAGGAGCTGGCGCAGATCGACGACGGCACCGAGTACGCCTGGCGCGAATACGCCGAAGCCTTTGCCTGAGGAACGTCCATGGCCAAGCAAACGATAGTCTGGACCGCGATCCCCAACGGCCGCGTACCCGCTGGCCCCGACGCCGGCCGGCTGCGCGTCTCCATCGTGGCCTCGCCGCGCCTGACGCCGCAGGCCGTGAACGAGCAGCAGCTGCACGCGTTCGCCGACTGGGTCAACTGGCCGCGCACGCTGGAGCGGGTGCGCTTCGCGCTGAACACCGGCGCAGCGGAGATCGAGCTGGAGCCGCAGGCGCAAGCCGACGCGGCGCTGTGGGAACGGCTGCTGCCCAAGACCACGCCGGTCGCCGGTTTCGTGTTCCGCGACATGAGCAAAGTCAACCTGTTCTCGTACTCGGTGGCGGGCGTGCTGGGCCTGGCGCGCAAGCACTACGGCAGGCTGGCGGTGCAGGCCACCGGCACGCCGCCCACGCTGCTGCCCTGGCGCGACGCGCATCCGGGCCTGAAGGACATGCTGAGCGACTGCGGCACGCGCACGGCCTTCATCTCGCTGGGCGACCGGCGCGTCGAAATGCCGCTGCCCGGCTTCGACCGCTTCTTCGACGACGGCGGCGACGGCGCCGAGCGCGTGCTGCGCTCCCAGGTCTACGGCCCGCATAGCGTCTACGAAGGCCACGCCGCGGCGCCGGGCGTGAACGCCGAGGGCAATCCCCAGCCCGGGGCGAGCTTCCCGCTGCGCGCCCTGCCCACCCGCTGGAACGATGGCGGCCTCGCCGGCCCCGACCAGAACCTGATGAAGCTGTGGAACTCGCAGGCCGAGTACACCCTGTTCCAGGCCAACCGTTTCTACCGCCGCAACCCGCCCACGGCGCAACAACGCAGCATCCGCCGGCCTGACGGCGCAAACGTGCCCGCGCCGCCTGCGCAGCCGGAAATGGACTTCCACGCCATCGTGGCGTCCTACGGCGATTACCCGGCGCTGCTGCGCCAGCTCGGACTGGTCATCGACTGCCTGGTCCCGGCGGGTTCGGTCTTGGAACAGCAGTTGGCGGCGGCGCCCGCCGCGCAGGGCTATTTCTTCCTGACCCTGCGCTGGCAGGACGGCCACGACGCCGGTGATGACGCCTGCCCCGCCACCGCCTGGACGGGCGACGCGGAACGCTTCACCACGCGTCCCCGCAATCCCGCCGACCATGAACGCGGCATGCTGAAGCTGCGCCGCGCGGACGACAGCTGGAACCTGTACGAACCACGCACGCCGTTCGACGTCTACCAGGTCGACGCCGACGGCGCCGCGCTAAAAACCGTGGACTTCGTGCTCAGCGCCCAGAACCTGATCGCCAAGAGCCTGGCGCTGGGCGCCGACGGCGCGGTGACCTACACCACCGGCGACAAACAAGGCGTGGCTGCGCTGCGCTCGGGCGGCCTGGGCGTGGCGCGGCGCGGCCGCGCCTGGGAGGTCGCGCAGAACGCCGCGGCCGCGGCCCTGAAGAACGCGGCGCTGTCGGGCGCGCCGGGCAGCATCGTGCTCTATGCCGAGGATCTGCTGCGCGGCTATCGCGTGGATGCGCAGCCGCAGGCGCCTGGCGATCCTCCGAAATGGCGCTCGTTGTGCCAGCGCGCCGGCACCTACCGCTGCACGGACGGCGGCGCGCCGTTGCAACTGCCTGACGACGAAGGCTATGTAAAAGGCGCCTCCACCAGCGGCGGCGAGGACCCGGACGACCAATACCTGCATGAATCGCTGTTCCGCTGGACCGGCTGGAGCCTGGTGGCGCCGCGGCCCGGGCGCACGCTGCGTGACCGCGTCGATCCGGACAGCGGTGTGCAAGGCGAGGCGCCGGAAGACGTGCAGGACACGGCCGCGGAAAAAGGCAACGGCCTGGCGGTCAGCTTCGCGGCGGCCAAGGGCAGCCTGCCGCGCCTGCGCTTCGGCATGCCCTACCGCTTCCGCGCGCGCCTGGTGGACCTGGCCGGCAACAGCCTGGCGCATGACGATCCCTCGCTGGAACGCGACGACAACGCCACCCAGCCCGTCGTCTACTGGCGCTTCGAGCCGGTGGACCCGCCGGCGCTGGTGCAACGCGCGCGCCTGAGTGAAGGCGAGTCGCTGGAGCGCTTGGTGATCCGAAGCAATACCGGCATGGACCCGGCGACCTACCTCGACAGCCCCGATTTCAAGGCTGCCCGCCTGGAGGACGCCTCCAAGGACTACACGTATACCGCCATCAATGAACGCCACGTGGTGCCGCCCAAGGCTTCGCAGCTGCAATGCGAAACGCACGGCCTGTTCGACGCCATGATGGGCAGTCCCGCCGGCATCAAGCAGGCCTACGAGATCGCAGCTCGCGACGCCGGTACGCTCTACGACGAGGGGCCGGGCACGGACATAGAACTGGTGACGCCGCAGGTGCTGAAAGCGGTCGCCACCACCGAACAGGTGCCGCCGAAAGAACCCTCGGCCGAGCATCCCACCGGCGAGCGCCTGGCCGCCGGGCAATATGTCATCCACCGCGAAGCGCAGGTGCTCACGCCTTATCTGCCGGACCCGGCCGCGGGCGGCATCGCGCTGCGCGCCCAGCCCGGCCATGCCCTGCCCGGCGTCACGGGACCGAAGGTGCTGGGACCCAGCGCGGTAATCGCGCTGACGCCCGCGCAAGAGCTTGTGCTGCTGGTGGCGCATGCATCCAAGTGGCCGGACACGCTGGGCTTGCGCATCGTGCTGGAAGAGCGTCGCGCCACCCTGACCGACCCGCCCTGCTCGGAGGACTTCCTGGACGACGGCCTCCCCAGCTGGGACGAAGCCAAGCGGGTCCTGACCTTCTACCTGCCCAAAGGGCGCATTGCCCGGCTGCGCTATTCCAGCTTCGTGAATCCCGGCCTGGCCAACACCTTCGGCATCCCCGCCTGGGCGAACAGCGAAGGCGAGCGCGGCACGCTGCGCCTGTCTTCCGTACTGGGCGGCTGCTGGATGGTCACGCCGTACCGCTCGCTGGTGCTGGTCCATGCGACGCAGCAACCAATCTGCGAGCCGCTGCTGCTGATGGCAGAGGAACCGCAACGCGGACCTGGCGATGCCCACGCGGACCTGTACGCCCGCGTACGGCTGCACGGCCCCACCACCGGCAAGGTCGAGATCGAGGCCGATTGGCACGAATGGGTGGACGACCTGCAGAAGCCGCGCCCGGAACGCCAGGCCGGCCATGGCGTGCTGGCCGAGGTTCCCTTGTCGGAAAACTACGCGAACCTCTTCACCCTGAGCAACGCGGTGAAGGAACAACTGAACGCGGACGGCAAGCTGCGCGCGCGCGGCGACCGCCATGAATTCGGCGACACCCGTTTCCGCCTCATCCGCTACCGTCTGCGCGCCGCCACGCGGTTCCGCGAATACCTGCCGCCCTCGCTGTACGCGCAGGCGGACAAGGTCACGCGGCTGGGGCCCGTTGCCGACGGCCCGCTGGTGGAAACGGGCGCGGACGATGACCCTGGCGCCCCGGTGCTCAGGCGCGACGGTACGGCACAGAACACCATCGTGCGCGCCAGCGCGCCGCCGGACGCCCCCGTCCTGACCTACGTGGTGCCGACCTTCCGCTGGGAGGAAACGGCGGGCGACGGCAAGCTGGACGTGACGCGGCTGGGCAACGGCCTGCGGGTCTGGCTGGAGCGGCCCTGGTTCTCCTCCGGCGACGGCGAGCTGCTGGGCGTGGTGATCGCGGGCGACGGCCAGAACTTCACCGACATCACCAACCCGCTGACGCCGCTGGTGACGCAATGGGGCCTGGATCCGCTGTGGGAAACGGCCCCGCCCAAGCACAAGGCGCGCGTGTCGGACTTCTCGGCGCGCGTCACCGACGAGCAGGTCTATCTGCAGGAAATCCCGGCCAAGCTGGTGCATGTGGTCGGACACCGCGTGCGCTGGAGCGAGGAACGCGCGCGCTGGTATTGCGACATCGAGCTCGACCCCGGCCGGACCTACATGCCCTTCGTGCGCCTGGCGCTGGCCCGCTATCAGCCCAACGCCATCGGTTCGGCCAAGTTGTCGCGGGTGGTGCAGGCCGAGTTCTCCCAGGTGCTGCCGCGCCGCCGCGCCGTGTTCGAGCAGAAACGCGGCCGGCTGACGTTCAGCCTGCGCGGCGTGGTGCCCAAGCACGGGCCGATGAAGTTCCCGCTGGACTCCGAGTACCTGAACATCTCCTTCATTCCCGGCATAGGCCAGACGGCCGAAAGCGGCCGCAACCGCGTCGAGCTGGTGCTGCAGACGCGCGACCCGGCGCTGGACAGCGACCTGGCCTGGAGCGATGCCGCCGTACTGGCCTCGGGCCTGCTGGATCCGTCAGGACCGGCGCCCCAGCCGCCAGGCCCGATACCTGGCCCCATACTCATAGACCGCATGCGCGAACTGCCCATCCTGGAAACCGCCACGCCCACGACGCTCGCCGATCTCTCGCGCCTGGGCAACGTGGTCGTCGGCCCGGTGGTGCGTTTTCCGCCAGTGCTGGAAGGCCCGCTGCTGGGCGAGCTGCTGGATCCGGTCATCTGGTCCGCCAGCGTCACGCTGCCCGACCGCGGCGGCAAGCCTGCGCGCATCGCGGTGCGCGAATACGAACGCTACTACACCGACAACGCCGTGCCCGAACGGCGCGCCGGCGCCACGCAGCAGCGCCGCGTGGTGGAGGAAAGGCTGGTGTACTCGGCGTTCTTCGGGCTCTGACGCCAAGCGCCGCGCAGAATTGCCGGGCTTCCCTTATCGGGACCGGTTGGCGTGGCCGGCCCCGGCCAGCCACGCCGACAGCGCGCAGGCGATCAACAGCAGCAACGTGGGATACAGCATGCTGAGATTGCGCATTTCACCAGGCGAACAGAACAGGAAGAACAGGGGCAGATTGATCGCCGCGGCTGTCGCGCCATGGTTGCGCAAGGCGGCAGGCAAGCTGCGCCATGCCTTGGCCAGCAGGCCGGCAAAGACAAGCATGAACACGATGCTGAAACCGCGCGGCAACAGAATGCCGTACGTGTTCTCAGTGCGGAACCAGTTGCCGGGATCCGCGTAGAACAGCAGGTTGTCCCATAGCTGGAAATCCACCGTCGTACCGGGATTTCCGGCATAGCGCAGCCGCATCGCCAGGTAGACGCAGCCGCCGACCAACATCAACGCGGAAACCAGGCCAGCCGCGCGCACGCGGTCCAAGTGCCCGCGCAGGAGCGGATAGAGCGCCGGCGTAAACCAGAAGAACGCCTCCTTGTTCCACGTCGCCAGCCCCGCCAGCGCCAGCAGGAGCGGCACCCGCCATGAACGCAGCGTTGTCATGCCCAGCGCAAGCGTCACGGCGCTCATGATGAAGAGCGCCTCGGTGAAGTCGTAGAAGTAGCCGCCCTCGGTCAGCATGAACGGCAAGAGCAAGGCCATGACCGCCGGCGCGGCGATCGCGGCCGGCGCCGTCGCCCCGACCCGCAGGCAGAGTGCGCGCATGACGTAAAGGCTGGCGACCAAGGCGAAGAAGGTCAGGTAATAGACGATGTAATAGCGCAAGGCGACTGCCGGCTTCAGGGCCTCTGATTCGGGATACTTCATCGCCAGGCTGGAGCGGCTGTTCACTTTCCGCGGGTCCGACAGGCTCTTGGAAATCCGCTCCACGCTTGCCGGCGGCAGCCAGGCCTGGACCTGATTGGCAATGGCGGGAAGCAGCTGGCGATAGACGTAGGGGCGAGCGGCGGTCCCTTCAACCATGTACGACAAGCCCAGCGAAGGATGGCCGTCGTTCAGGCGCCACTTCGTATAGAAGCCATTGAACGAGGCCGCCGCCACCATCAGGAAAAAGAACAGCAACAGGAAACCGCTGTAGAAACGGCTGCCGAAGAATCTCGTCATCATCGGATCGGCTTTTATTGAGAGAGTAGGAAGATGCCGAGGGCGATGAGCGCGGCGCCCGCCAGGCGATACGCGCCGAGTTCCTCGGCGCCTGAAAATGCCCCATACGCGAAGATGCCAAGTATGGATATGGCGACCATCAGCGGATACGCCAGCGTAAGGTCCAAGCGGCGCAGCGACAGCGCGTAAAAGCCAAAGCCCGCGCCGTATGAGGCGATGGCCAGGACATAAGTCGCGCCGCCCGGCACGCCGAACAAGGGCATGCCGCGGGACGTTCCCGCGATTTTCAAGGCAATGCTCGCAGCGACGCTGCATGCGCTGGCCAGGAATAGGAATAGGTATGCCATGGTTATCTGACCAGAAGGAAAACCGCGAGAGCCCAGGCGATCACCGCCAGGCGGATCGGCGCATCGGACAGCAAATCCCGGCCGGTGTCTTCCCCCGCCCCTTCCCGGTAGATCAGGTACAAGTATCGGAAAAGGCCGAAGGTCACGATGGGCAGGGTGATGATCAGATTGTCAGTGCCATGCATGGCTGCGGTCGTGGCATCCACGGTGTAGAGCCCGTAGGTCACCAGCGTCATGCTCACGGTTACCGCCATGAGCACGTCCAGCATCTGAGGCGAATAATGTCGCAGCACCTGACGCGTGGCCCCGTGCCCGGCGGCGTCCCCGGACAAGGCCGGGCCGAACTCCGCACGACGCTTCGCAAATCCCAGGAACAAAGTGAGCATGAACGAGCAAAGCAGCATCCAGCGCGACGGCGTGATGCCCACGGCGTAGGTTCCGCAGACCAGGCGGATCATGAATCCCGCCACGATGCAGAACACGTCCACCAGGACCACATGCTTGAGCTTGAAGGTATACGCGATATTGAGGGCGAGATAGGCAGCCACGGCAGCCATCACCCCCCACAGGCCGAACCACGCGGGCAGCGACAGCGCCCCCGCAACCAATGCCGCCACCAGCATGCGGGCGCTGCGCAGGCTTACGCTTCCGCTCGCGATGGGGCGCATCTTCTTCCTGGGGTGGCGCGCGTCGGCCTCGCGGTCGTGGTAGTCATTGAACACGTAGACGGCGCTGGACGCCATGCAAAATGCCACGAATCCGATCGCGACGGCCATGACCAGGCCGGGATCGTTCCAGTAATGCCCGAACAGCAGCCCGACCAGCACGAATCCGTTCTTGAGCCACTGATGGGGCCGCAGCAGGGTCCATGCCGGCATCATCGAACCACCCTCTTCCCGTTGAGCCAGGCGCAATCCGCGGCCTTCAGCATCCAGGCATCGCCGCTGCTGTCTCCGTAAGCGTGCAACGCGTAGTCGCCGATAGGCCCGAAACGCGCTTCCAGGCGCGCCACCTTCTCCGGCCCCCAGCAATTTGGCGTGCTGAAACGTCCGGTCAGGCGGCCTCCCTCCGTTTCCAACCTGGTGCAAATGAGTTCAGCCCCCAGGCCCCGGGCCACATCCTCGAGATAGAGGTCGGGGGAAGCGCTGACGATCACCACCTGGTGCCCGGACTCTTGATGTGCCCGCAATCGAGCGAGCATGTCGGGCCGCAGCGCGATGCCAGGAATCCAACGGGCAGCCAGCGCCTTCAGGTCGGACTGTCTGCGGCCGCGCAACACGACGCTGCACAGGCGCTGTTTCGCGCGTTCCCTTCTGGCCATGCCATGGTCGCTGCCCCCCTGTCCGCACATGAGCAGCGCCAGGGCCGGAGACACCATGGCCAGGCCTAGCGCCAGCTTGGGCCACGACACTCGCGCCAGAAATGGGAGCAGCGTGTCCCGATAGGTCAGCGTTCCGTCGAAGTCGAAGGCCGCGACCACGGGCATGGCAGCTGAGGATGGAGGTTCTTGAGGCATTCTGAAAGCAAGAAAAAGGCCGATCCAGAAGTGGGACGGCTGCGCGAATCGCTCGAATTCACAAAGCTTCTTATTGTAACGGAGTGTGTGGACCCAAAGGATGTCGAACGACGCCAAGCGCCAAGTAAAAAAAAGGGTGCCCGAAGGCACCCGAATCCACCCTACAACAGCAACTACAACTGCATAACTCTCCTGCGATGCTTACGCGGCCTTCTGTTCCTTGCCGTGTTCGAACTGGGCTTCTTCCGTCGAACCGGTCAGCGCGGTGGTCGAGGACTGGCCGCCTTCGATGGTCTGCGTCACGGCGTCGAAGTAGCCGGTGCCGACTTCGCGCTGGTGCTTCACGGCGGTGAAGCCCATTTCAGCGGCGGCGAACTCCTTCTGCTGCAGTTCGACGAAGGCGCTCATCTGGCGGCGGGCGTAGCCGTGGGCCAGTTCGAACATGCCGTAGTTCAGCGCGTGGAAGCCGGCCAGCGTGATGAACTGGAACTTGTAGCCCATGGCGCCCAGCTCGCGCTGGAACTTGGCGATGGTGCCGTCGTCCAGGTTCTTCTTCCAGTTGAACGAGGGCGAGCAGTTGTAGGCCAGCAGCTTGCCCGGGAACTGGCGATGGATGGCCTCGGCGAACTTGCGGGCGTACTCCAGGTTGGGCGTGGACGTTTCGCACCAGATCAGGTCGGCGTACGGCGCATAGGCCAGGCCGCGCGAGATGGCCTGGTCGATGCCGGCCTTGGTGCGGAAGAAGCCTTCGACGGTGCGCTCGCCGGTGATGAAGGGACGGTCGTTCTCGTCGACGTCGCTGGTCACCAGGTCGGCCGCGTCGGCGTCGGTGCGGGCCAGCAGCACGGTGGGCGTGCCCATCGTGTCGGCCGCCAGGCGCGCCGACACCAGCTTGGCGACGGCTTCGCGGGTCGGAACCAGCACCTTGCCGCCCATATGGCCGCACTTCTTGACCGAAGCCAGCTGGTCTTCGAAGTGCACGCCCGAGGCGCCGGCCTCGATCATGGCCTTCATCAATTCGAATGCGTTCAGCACGCCGCCGAAACCGGCTTCGGCGTCCGCGACGATCGGGGCGAAGAAATCGATGTAGCCTTCGTCGCCCGGGTTCTTGCCTTCCATCCACTGGATCTGGTCGCAGCGGGTCAGCGAATTGTTGATACGGCGGACCACTTGCGGCACCGAATTGGCGGGGTACAGCGACTGGTCGGGGTACATCTCGCCGGCCAGGTTGGCGTCGCCGGCAACCTGCCAGCCCGACAGGTAGATCGCCTTCAGGCCGGCCTTGACCTGCTGCATGGCCTGGTTGCCGGTCAGGGCGCCCAGCGAATTCACGAAAGGCTCGCTATGCAGCAGTTCCCACAGGCGGGTGGCGCCGCGGCGCGCCAGCGTGTGTTCCACGCCGATCGAGCCGCGCAGGCGGATGACGTCCTCGGCGCTGTAGTCGCGCTTGATGCCTTGCCAGCGGGCATTTTCGGCCCAGTCCTTCTGCAGATTGCGGATTTCGGTTTCGCGGTTGCTCATGTTGATGCTCCTGGTCAGTGATGGGAAGACTTCAAAAGATTCGCGTCCTGCGTTGCGTGAATCGTTGGACAAAGTCTATGCCTCTGCTGCGGAGCAATGTGGACTGATGTCTTATACAAGACGAAAAATATTATTCTTATAAATCAATAAATTACAAACTTGATTTCGTATTGCGGAACGCAATTATCATCTGTGAAATGGGTTCCCGCTGCTGCGCAGCAGCGGCTTTCACATGACGAAGGTTACATTTCACAGTGTGGAAAATCGGGCTTTTTTCCTACCGCCTACAATGCGCTCATTCTTCAAGTTTCCGATGACTCCGCTATGACGCTGTCCCACGGCCCGCTGGGCCAGAGCGTGGCCTACGCCTCGCAATACGACCCCTCGCTGCTCTTCCCCATCGCGCGCTCGCACAATCGCGCGGCGCTGAACCTGGAAGCCGGCAAGCTGCCCTTCACCGGGGTGGACCTGTGGAATGCCTATGAGCTGTCCTGGCTGGACGCCAAGGGCAAGCCGCGCGTAGCCATGGCCACCTTCTCGGTGCCGGCCGACAGCCCCAACATCATCGAGTCCAAATCCTTCAAGCTGTACCTGAACTCGTTCAACCAGACCCGCCTGGTCAATTCGGCCGCCCTGCGCGGCCGCCTGGAACGCGACCTGAGCGCCGCCGCCGGCGCGCCGGTGGGGCTGGATTTCTTCCTGCCGCAGCGCTTCTCCGAATTGCGGATGGGCGAGATGGACGGCATCTATATAGACAAGCTGGACATCGAGATCGACACCTACGAGCCCGCGCCCGAAGTGCTGCGCACCCGCCCGGGCGACGTGGTCGAGGAAACGCTGGCCTCGCGCCTCCTGAAATCGAACTGCCCCGTCACCGGCCAGCCCGACTGGGCCAGCGTGCAGATCCGCTACCGGGGCGCGCCGATAGACCGCGAATCGCTGCTGCGCTACGTCGTCTCGTTCCGCCAACATGCGGAATTCCACGAGCATTGCGTCGAGCGCATCTTCAGCGACATCATGCAGGCCTGCCAGCCAGAGCAGCTGACGGTCTACGCGCGCTATACGCGCCGCGGCGGGCTGGACATCAACCCCTGGCGCAGCAACTTCGAAGCCGGGCCGCCGGCGGACGTGCGCACCGTCCGCCAGTAGGCGCCGGAAACCGCGTTACTTCACAAAGGGCTCGGGCCGCGGCGTGTCGTCGGCCGACGGCGGCAGCACCGGGTATTGGATCGCCGGCTGATCGCCCGTCAGGGTTTTCAGGAACGCCACGATCTGCGCGTTCTCGTCCGGCGTGAAAGTCCGGCCCAGCTGCAACCGGCCCATCACGTCCACCGCCTGCGTCAAGGTGGCCGCCTCGCCGTCATGGAAGTACGGATAGGTCAGCGCCACGTTGCGCAGCGTCGGCACCTTGAAGTTGAAGCGGTCGGCGTCCTTGCCCGTCACCGCCGCGCGGCCCTCGGCCTTGTTCTCGGTCACGTAGGGCGTGACCAGACCCATCTTCTGGAACGAATTGCCGCCCACCGCCACGCCGTTATGGCAGGCCACGCAGCCGCTGTTCTTGAAGAGTTCATAGCCGGCCAGCTCGCGCACCGTCAGCGCCTTCTGGTCGCCGCGCAGCCACTGGTCGAAGCGCGAGTTGGGCGTCACCAGCGTTTCCTCGAACGCGGCCAGGGCGCCGGTGACCTCGTCGATGGTGATGTCGTCCTTGCCGAAGACCTGCTTGAATTCCGCCCGATAGCCGGGGATGGAGTTCAGCACCTGCACCGCCAGTTCGTGGGTGGAGGCCATCTCCATGGGATTGGCGATGGGACCTCCCGCCTGCTCGCGCAAGTCCTTGGCGCGGCCGTCCCAGAACTGGGCGATGTTCAGGCTGGAGTTGAGCACTGTCGGCGAATTGATCGAGCCCTGCTGCCACTTGTGGCCAATCGAGGCCTTGAGATTGTCCGCGCCGCCCATGCCCAGGTTGTGGCAGGAATTACAGGAAATCGCGCCGGAGCGGGACAGGCGCGGGTCAAAGAAGAGCTTCTTGCCCAGCTCGACCTTGGCCGGCTCCTTGATGACCGCCGGCTCCACCGGCTGTATCGGCTCTTGCGAGGCCGCGTGGGCCAGACCGATCCAACCGCCCAAGGCGACTCCCGCCGCCAGCAACGCGCTTGCCCTTCTCATTTCGCTTCTCCTGTGAATAACCTTTTTCCTGTAAGGGTTATTACATCAGAGGGAAGCGGGTCGAACCTTGCGGCGGGTCAAACAGCCGGCCCCCGTGCTGGGGCCCGCCAGAATCAGGAGCGCGCAGCCGCCGAAGCCGCGGCCGCGGGTTCCGCGCGCCGGGCCTGCACCGCGATCCATTGCGCCAGGAAGGCGGCGGCAGCGAATGCCACGCCCGCGCCCACCCAGGGGCCCTGGCGCAATCCGGCATCCAGCAGCAGGCCAAATGCCAGCGGGCCCAGCGCCGAACCCACGTCCATGCCGGAATACACCAGCCCGTAGACGGATCCGGTCGATCCCTTGGGCGTGACGCGGCGGATCAGCATGTCGCGTGACGGCGCCGCAACGCCCGAGCAGAATCCCGCCAGCGCCACCACAGGCGCGGCCAGGACCGCGGGCACCAGGCCCAGCGCCAGCACCACCAGCGTCAGGCCCGCCAGGATCAGGGCCACCATCACGGTGCGTTCGGTGCGCGGATTGGCCGACACCAGAAAGCCGCCCGCGGCCATGCCCACGGCCGAAGCCACCATATACCCGGACAGCGCCGAGCTGGCCGCGACCTTCGACAGGTCGTACAGCTGGCCCAGCAAGGGAATGGTGTAGTTCTGCACCGAGGACAGCGCGATGGAGGTGCACGCAAAGAACAGGAACGCGCCCCACAGCGCAGGCTTGGACAAAAGCGTGGCCAGCGTGGTCAGCACGCTTTCCTGTGGTTTCGCCGCGGGCTTGGCGGCAGCCTTGCCGGCTTCCGCGTCCGCATGGTGCTCCAGAGGCGAAGGCCCGCCGATCAGGTCGCGGCCCAGCACCGTCAGCAGCAGGACCAGCGCCACCAGGCCGGCCGCGCTGTAGGCCGCCACGCGCCAGTCCGCCAGCAAGGTGATGCTGGTCATGAACACCGGCGTCAGCGCCCAGCCCAGATTGCCCGTCAGCCCGTGCGTGGAGAAAGCGTGTCCCAGGCGCGGCGCGGAAATGCGATGGTTGATGATGGAATAGTCGGCGGGATGGAACACGGAGTTGCCGATGCCGCCCACGACTGCCGCCGCGATCAGCATGGCATAGCCGTTGGCCGACCCGATCAGCACGCCCGACAGCACGAAGCACGTCAGCCCGAACCACAGCACCGGCCGCGCGCCGATGCGGTCCACGACGAAACCCGACGAGGCCTGGCCGATGCCGGACACCACGTAGAACGTTGACACCAGCAGCCCCAGGCGGGCGAAGTCCAGGCCGAACTCATTGCCCAGCGAGACATAAAGCGAGGGCAGGACCAGCTGGAAAAAGTGCGAGGAAGCGTGGGCCACCCCGATCAGCAGGATGATCTTCCAGTCGCGCCGGCGGGCGGCGGCGTCCAGGGCCAGGGTATTCGCAGCGGTGTTCATTGCGGGCGGCCGCGGTCAGCGGCAGGTAGCGCGGCGCCGGATGGGGCGGTGCGCGGGTTGTCTCCGGCAACGTCCGGATGCTCCGGGCGTTGGACTCTGAGGCGCCGTGCCGGACACGCCGGTGGATCGCTCTTGGTATTCAACGGCGGCCGCCTTGCGCGAGCCGAGCCGCCGTTCTGTCAAACAATAAATCGGACTCTGGACTACATGGCCTTTTCGCGGATGGCGGGCCAGGCGCGCTGCAGGTAATACAGCATCGACCACACCGTCAGCACCGCCGCCACGATGATCAGCACATCGCCCAGCAGGCGGGCGCTGATGCCGTAGATCGGCTGGTTGTACAGCAGGCACGGAATCGCCACCATCTGCGCGGCGGTCTTGAACTTGCCCAGCCGGTGCACCGCCACGCTGGCGCTGGCGCCGATCTTGGCCATCCATTCGCGCAGCGCGGAAATCGTGATTTCACGGCCGATGATGATCAGGGAAATAAAGGCGTCGACGCGGCTGAGGTCCAGCAGGACGATCAGGGCCGCGCAGACCATCAGCTTGTCGGCGACAGGATCCAGGAAGGCTCCGAACGCCGAGGTCTGGTTCCAGCGGCGGGCCAGCCAGCCGTCGAACCAGTCGGTCAACGCCGCAATAATGAAAGCCCAGGCGGCGAAAGTGTCGCGTACAGGGACCGACATCCAGCTTTCGGGCAGGTAGAACAGCCCGACCACCAGCGGAATCATGGCGATGCGCAGCCATGTCAGGATAATGGGTACATTAATTGGCATAGTGTCC
>NZ_JAOCAT010000048.1:0-41843 GCF_029839485.1 Achromobacter sp. GD03932 | reverse complement strand
GGAGTTTTCATGACCCCGTACTTTGCACTGGGCCGCGCCCTTGTTGCGGCCATCGCCTTGAGTTTGACCCTTGCCGCCTGCGGCGGCGATGACGACTCGGATGACGGCGCGACCGCGCCGCCCGAGACCGGACAGCCCGAGACGCCGCCGCCCGCGCCGCAACTGCGCTGCGCGCCCTGAACGCCCGATCCGCTCAACCCAACGCAAGAGTAGCCCCATGACCAAGACCTACCCCTCGCATTCCGCCAGCGTGTCCCCGGCCTTGCCGGGCCGCCGGCAGTTCTTCCGCGCCTCGGCCCAGGCGGCCGGCGCCCTGTCGGCGATGGCCTTGCTGCCCGCCTCGATCCAGCGCGCGCTGGCGGTTCCCGCGGCGGTCGAAAGCGGCACCATCAAGGACATCAAGCACATCGTGATCCTGATGCAGGAGAACCGCTCGTTCGACCACTATTTCGGCACCATGCGCGGCGTGCGCGGCTTCGGCGACCGCTTCCCGATTCCGCTGGCCAGCGGCAAGTCGGTGTTCTTCCAGCCCGACCCCAAGGGCGGCCAGGATATCCAGCCCTTCCGCCGCGATTCCAGGACCAGCAACGCGCTGATCGGATCGGGCACGCCGCACAATTTCCCCGACCAGCAGGCGGCCTGGAACCAGGGCAAGATGGACCAGTGGATCCAGTACAAGAACCAGGCCACCATGGGCTTCTTCATGCGCGAGGACATTCCGTACCAGTTCGCGCTGGCCGACGCCTTCACGGTCTGCGACGGCTATCACTGTTCCATCCTGACCGGCACCGATCCCAACCGCATCGTGTTCTGGTCGGGCGCCAATGCCAATCCCGAACTGCGCAAGCTGGGCGTGAACAGCACCGACACCGATTCGGAGCCCGTCAACTCGCGCTGCTGGCCCAGCCCGTCCAACTGGGTCGCGGGCCGCGCGCAGCTGGCCGACGGTTCGGGCCAGGTCGACCCCGTGACGGGCGTCTACAACTACAAGTACAAGAACAGCGCCTTCAAGTGGGACACCTTGCCCGACCTGCTGCAGCGCGCCGGAGTCAGCTGGCACATCTACCAGAACATGAACAACAACTGGACGGGCGCCATGCATGGCTGCCTGGCCTTCAAGAGCTTCCGCACCGCGCAGCCGGGTTCGCCGATCTATGAACACGGCCTGACAGGCGGCCCCGAGAAGAACGACGGCGCCGTCAATTTCCTGGCGCAGCTCAAGCAGGACGTGGCCAACGGCACCTTGCCGCAGGTGTCCTGGGTGCTGCCCACCCAGGCGCTGGCCGAGCATCCGGGTAGCAGCGAAGGCGTGGCCGGCGCGGCCGACTTCATTGCCGACGTGCTGGACGCCTTGACCTCCAATCCGGAAGTCTGGAGCAAGACCGCGCTGTTCGTGACCTTCGACGAGAACGACGGCTTCTTCGATCACGCCGCCATGCCGGCAGTGCCGTCCTATGACGCCAACGGCGTGCTGATGGGCAAGTCCACCGTGCCGCTGGACGGCGAGTACTTCGATGCCTCGGTGGGCAGCTACCTGAAGGCCGATGACAAGATCACCGGCAACATCCGGCCGTGGGGCCTGAGCTCGCGCGTGCCCATGTACGTGGTGTCGCCGTGGAGCAAGGGCGGCTGGGTCAATTCACAGGTGTTCGATCACACCTCCGTGGGCCGGTTCCTGGAGCAGCGCTTCGACATCAAGGTCGACGCCATCAGTCCTTGGAGCCGCGCGGTTTGCGGCGACCTGACCTCCTGCTTCGACTTCGTCAGCCCCAACGATCCCCGCGTGCCCACGCTGCCCGACACCAGCAACTATCCCGCGATCAACGCGGCGCAGAAGCTGTTGCCCACCACTGCCGTGACGCAGGCGCCCGCCATCCCCCAGCCGCTGTTCCAGGAGACCGGCACGCGGCTGTCGCGCGCGCTGCCTTATGAACTGCACACCAGCGCCCGGCTGGGCGCGGACGGCGCCGTCGAACTGCTGTTCAGCAACACGGGCGAAGCGGGCGCGGTGTTCCATGTGTACGACAAGCGCAACCTGGACCTGATCCCGCGGCGCTACACCGTCGAAGCCGGCAAGACGCTGTCGGACACCTGGACCGGCGGCGACTATGACCTGTGGGTGTACAGCAGCAACGGCTTCGTGCGGACCTTCTCCGGCAACACCCAGCGCGGCGCGGCTTTGGAAGTGCAGGTCTGCTACGAGCCGGCCGGCAGCGCGCTCTACGTGAAGGTGTCCAACCGCGGCACGGCCAGCCTGCAGGCGAACCTGCAATCCAACGCCTACCGCAAGGACGGCCCCTGGACCCTGGCGGTCGAGCCGGGCAAGGTCGCCGAACACCACTTGTCCATCAAGGAAAGCGGCAACTGGTACGACTTCACCGTCACCGCCGAAGGCTTCGAACGCCGCTTCGCCGGACGCATGGAGAACGGCCGCGCGAGCGTCAGCGACCCCGCCATGGCGCTGCATCTGTGATGGCCCAGGCATGAGCGGGCCAGGCGCGCATCGGGGTGCGCGCCTGGCCGTCCGCAACAAAAAACTACCAACATGATCATGAAGAACACATACGCAATTCTGGCCGCCAACGGCTTGTCGGTGGCGGTTCTGGTGGGTGCGCTGGCCGGGGGATCGGCCGCGCAGGCGCAGACCGCGCCGCCCGTGATGTGGGACGGCAGCAATCTCGGCTATGGACCGGGCGCCGCCCAGGGTGTGACGGGCAAAGGTAATCACGCCATAGGCAAGAACGCCGGCGTCAACGTGAAAGGCAGCAACAACATCGGCCTGGGCAATGGCGCGGGCCAGGACGTGAGCACCAACTGGAACCTCGCGATCGGCGAGGGCGCGGGCTCCAAGGTCGGCGGCAAGAACGCCAACCAGGCCATCGGCTATTACGCCGGCACCAACGTGCAGGGCGGCTGGAACCAGTCGTTCGGCCGCAGCGCCGGGCAGAACGTCACGGGCGACTACAACGATGCCTTTGGCTTCTGGGCCGGCACGGACACGGTGGGCAACAACAATGCCGCCTATGGCACCAACGCCGGCCGCAACGTCACCGGCAACGGCAACTCGGCATTCGGCCAGGAAGCGGGCCGCAATGTCGTCGGCGACGGCAACCTGGCGCTGGGCCAGAACGCGGGCCAGAACGTGGAGGGCGAGGGCAACCTGGCGCAGGGCAAGAATGCCGGGCAGAACGTGACCGGCGCCAACAACATGGCTGCCGGCGCCTACGCGGGCTACGGCGTGCAGGGCGACGGCAATACGGCTAGCGGGCTGGCCGCCGGCCGCGACGTCGTCGGCAACAACAACGTGGCGCAGGGCACGGCCGCCGGGTCGGGCGTGCGCGGCAGCGACAACGTATCGATAGGCTCGAATGCCGGACGCGGTTCCGTGGCGGAACGTAGCGTGTCGGTGGGCGCGGACTCGTCCGCGGCTACGCAGAGCGTCGCGGTCGGCGCCGGCGCGGTAGCCAGCGCGGGCAACAGCGTGGCGCTGGGGGCGGGGTCCTCGGCGGCGCGCGGCGCGCAGGAAGGCTACGAGGCCTACGGCATGGCGCGGCCCCAAAACTCCACCGGCGAGGTGAACGTGGGCGGACGCCAGATGACGGGCGTGGCGGCAGGCAGCGAGGACACCGATGCCGTCAATGTGGGTCAGCTGCGCGCCGCCAGCAGCGCAAGCGAGGCGCGCGTGGGCGCCGTCGAGCATTCCGTGCAGAACCTGCGCAACGACCTGGATTCCCAGGAGCGCATGCTGAGCGCGGGCGTGGCCGCGGCCATGGCGACGGCTTCCTTGCCGCAGGCCTATCTGCCGGGCCGCAACATGCTGTCCATGGCGGGCGGCACCTGGAATGGCGAATCGGGCTACGCCATGGGCCTGTCGCGCGTTTCCAGCGGCGGGCGCTGGGTCTACAAGGTATCGGCCAACGGCACGTCCCGCGGTGATTTCGGCGGCGCGGCGGGGGTCGGATACCAGTGGTGAGCCTGGGCCTGCGATAATGCCGCAAGCGCTGCGGCCGGCGATGGGACGCCGGCCGCGGCCAGCACAGGCATACCCGGATCGGCCCCATGGAAAAGCGTTTGATGCCATCGATGATGGCGCTGCAATGTTTCGAGGCGGTGGCGCGGCACATGAGCTTCACGCGCGCCGCCGAGGAACTGCACATGACTCAGAGCGCGATCAGCAAGCAGATCGCGCAGCTGGAGGCGCTGCTGCGCAACCCGCTGTTCCTGCGGGTGCGGCGGCGCCTGCAACTGACGCCTGCGGGAGCCTTGTACCAGTCCGAGGTCAGGGCCATCCTGAACCAGGTGGACATGTCCTCGCGCTACATCCTGACCTACGGCAGCGAGACCCAGGTGCTCACCATCGGCACCCAGCCCACCTTCGGCGCGCGCTGGCTGATCCCGCGCCTGCAAGGCTTCATGGCCGCGCATCCGGACATCCAGGTCAAGGTGCGCAGCGAAACCCGGCCCTTCGACCTGATGCAGGCCAAGATCGACATCTCCTTCTTCTTCGGGCATGGCACCTTGCCGGGCGCCCAGTGCCGGGAATTGTTCGGTGCAGAGGTGGTGCCGGTGTGCGCGCCCGGCTTTCTTCCGGGTGACAGGGTCGACAGCCTGGAGGCGCTGAGCGCGCAGGCGCTGATCCAATGCGCTTCGCGCCCGGAAGCCTGGCACGACTACTTCTCGCGTCAGCAGTTCCAGTCCGACCGCAGCTACCACGGTCCCCGCTTCGATACCTTCTACATGTGCGTGCGTGCGGCAGAGGGCGGCTGCGGCGTGGCGTTGACGCCGCGCCTGCTGGCCGAAGAGGAGTTGCAGGCCGGCAAGCTGGTGATTCCCTGGGACTATGTGCAGCCCAGCGACGGCGCGTACTTCGTCGCCTACTCCGAGCATTCGGCCGAAGTGCCCAAGATCAAGCAGTTCGTCGCCTGGGTGGAACAAGAGGCCGCGCGCAAGCGCGAGCGCGACGCCCAGCGCGCGCGATCCATGAAAAAACGGACTGATTAAGCCGATTTTTTTCATTTGATTGCGCGCGCAGCGCATGATTTCATGCGGCCATCCTTGTTTACCGATGTGCCGAGCCCGCCATGAGTCAGAATTTCGTCAATCCGGACCAGATCCGCGCCTGGTTCTCCCGCGCCATGTCCGACATGTACAAGTCGGAAGTGCCGCTGTACGACACGCTGCTGGACCTGGTCGCACAGGTCAACGCCAAGACGCTGGCCGAGCAGCCCGAGCTGGCCGCGCAGCTGGCGCGCACCGGCGAGATCGAGCGCCTGGACATCGAGCGCCACGGCGCGATCCGCGTCGGCACCGCGCAGGAACTGGCCAACCTGCGGCGCGTGTTCGCCGTGATGGGCATGCAGCCGGTGGGCTATTACGATCTGTCGCCGGCCGGCGTGCCGGTGCATTCCACCGCCTTTCGCGCCACCCACGAAGCCTCGTTGCAGGCCAGCCCGTTCCGCGTTTTCACTTCGCTGCTGCGGCTGGAACTGATCGCTGACGAGACCTTGCGCGAGAAGGCGGCCCGCATCCTGGCCGCGCGCCAGATCTTCACCGCGCGCACGCTGGAACTCGCGGCCCGCTTCGAGGCGCAGGGCGGATTGGATGTAGCCGCGGCCCGCGAATTCGTGGAAGAAGCCCTGCATACCTTCCGCTGGCATAGCGAGGCCACCGTCAGCCTTGAAGACTACGAGGAACTGCATGGTCAGCATCGCCTGATCGCCGACGTGGTGGCCTTCAAGGGCCCGCACATCAACCACCTGACCCCGCGCACGCTGGACATCGATGAAGCCCAGGCCGAGATGCCCCGCCGCGGCGTGTCCGCCAAGGCCGTGATCGAAGGCCCGCCGCCGCGCAAGTGCCCGATCCTGCTGCGCCAGACCAGCTTCAAGGCGCTGGAGGAAGCGGTCCTGTTCGCCGGCGCCGACGGCCAGTCCGCGGCCGGCAGCCACACGGCGCGCTTCGGCGAGATCGAGCAGCGCGGCGTCGCGCTGACCCGCAAGGGCCGGGCGCTGTACGACCAGTTGCTGGACCTGGCCCGCAGCCGCATCAGCGGCGCGCCCAACGAAGGCAACGCCGCGGCCTACATGCAGAACCTGCAGGACTGTTTCGCCGCCTTCCCGGATGACTACGACGCGCTGCATGCGCAGGGGCTGGCCTATTTCCGCTATTTCCTGACCGGCAAGGAAGGCGCGGATCCCGAGGCCGGCCTGCAGGACCTGATCGCCCAGGGCCACATCCGCTTCGAGCCGCTGGTGTACGAGGACTTCCTGCCCGTCAGCGCGGCCGGCATCTTCCAGTCGAACCTGGGCGACAAGGCCCAGGCCGAATACGCGCAGAACGCCAGCCAGGCCGCTTTCGAGCAGGCCCTGGGCGCCAAGGTGCGGGACGAACTGGCGCTTTACCAGGATACGCAGGACCGTTCGCTGGCCGCCTGCATGCAGGCGCTGCGCGAGCAAGCCGGCTCGCCGGTGGCCGCATGAGCCGTCTGGACCGTTGCCTGTCCGTGCGCGACTTCGAACGCGAGGCGCGGCGCATCATGCCGCGCTGCGTCGAAGGCTACGTCTGCGGCGGCACCGAGGACGGCGCTTCGCTGGCCGAGAGCGTGCGCGCGCTGGGCGACGTGGGTTTCCGGCCGCGCGGCCTGCGCGTGGTCGACCAGCGCAGCAGCCGGGTCGAACTCTACGGACAGCGCTACGCCATGCCGCTGGGGTTCGCGCCTACCGGGTTCTCCGCCATCGTCATGCATGAGTGCGACCTGGCGTTGGCGCAGGCCGCCCAGCAGGCCGAGATTCCGTTCATCATCAGCGGCGCTTCCAGCGTACCGCTGGAACGTTTGCAGGAAGCCACCGGCAAGCGCTGCTGGTACCAGGCTTATCTGCCAGGCAATACCGAGCGCATCGCCAAGCTGCTGGCGCGGCTGCGCCAGGCCGAGATCCCGGTGCTAGTGGTGACCATCGACACCTGCGTGGGCGCCAACCGCGAGAACCTGCAGAAGCTCTCGTTCACCGTGCCCTTCAAGCTCAGCCCCAGCGTGATGCTGGACGGCATGCGCCATCCGCGCTGGAGCTTCAACGTCTTCGTGCGCACGCTGCTGGGCAGCGGCATCCCCAGGTTCTCGAACCTGTACGAAGAAATCGGCCCGCCCATCACGCAAGACCCGCCCAACGGTTTTCGCGGCGAACGCGACAAGCTGTCGTGGGAGCACATCCGCTGGATCCGCGAGAACTGGCCGGGCAAGCTGGTGCTCAAGGGCGTGATGCATCCCGACGATGCGCGCCTGGCCTGCGCGGCAGGCGCCGACGGCGTGATCGTGTCGAACCACGGCGGACGCCAGCTGGATGGCTGCATCTCGCCCCTGCAGGCGCTGCCCGACGTGGTGGCCGCGGTGCCGCCCGGCTTCCCGGTCATGGTGGACGGCGGCTTTCGCCGCGGCTCCGACGTGCTCAAGGCCGTGGCCCTGGGCGCGCGCATGGTCTTCACCGGCAGGCCCCAATTGTTCGGCGCGGCCGTGGCCGGCAGCGCCGGCATCCGCAAAGTCGCGGACATATTCCGCAGCGAGATCTCGACCAACATGGCGCTGCTCGGCTGCGCGACGCTGGCCGACCTCACACCGGACCTGATCGCGCCCTTGCGGCCGGCGGCGACCGCCTGACGCGGGCGGCGCCAGCCACCCCGGGCAGGAGCACCCGCACAACAACAAAAAAAAAGCGCGCATTTCCATGCGCGCCCATCCGTTTTCGACAGGAGGAAACATGAAGAAGATCTATACCAAACTGGCCGGCGTGGCGGCAGTGCTGGCGTGCCTCGCCAGCGGACCGGCGCAGGCCCAGGCCGGCGCCTATCCGACCAAGCCGGTGCGGCTGGTCGTGGGTTACGCCCCAGGCGGCACCACCGACATCAGCGCGCGCATGATCGCCGACGTGCTGGGCAAGGAGTTCGGCCAGACCTTCGTGGTCGAGAACAAGCCCGGCGCCAACAGCAACATCGGCGCCGAGTCCGTCGCCCGTTCGGCGCCCGACGGCTACACCCTGTTCGTCGGATCGATTTCCACCGCGATCAACCAGTCGCTCTATTCCAAGATGTCCTATGACGCGCTCAAGGACCTGGACGCAGTCGCCCTGCTGAACGTGGTGCCCAACATCCTGGCCGTCAACGCCAGCGTGCCGGTCAAGTCGGTGCAGGAATACATCGCCTACGCCAAGAAGAACCCCGGCAAGCTCACCTGCGCGTCGCCCGGCAACGGCTCGTCCGCGCACCTGGGCTGCGAACTCTTCAAGATGAAGACCGGCATCGACATCCTGCACGTTCCGTACCGCGGCAGCGGCCCGGCCGTGGCCGACCTGCTGGGCGGACAAGTCGACTCGATCTTCGACAACCTGCCGCCGCTGCTGCCGCACGTGCGCGCGGGCAAGCTGACGGGTCTTGCCGTCACGACCGGCAGCCGCGTGCCGTTCGCCCCGGAAATCCCCACCATCGCCGAATCCGGCGTGGAAGGCTTTGACGTGGCGGCCTGGTTCGGCGTGTATGCGCCGGCTGGCACCCCGCCGGAAATCGTCCAGAAGGTCAACGCCGCCATCAACAAGGCCCTGACCTCCGACGCCGCGCTGGCCGCCAGCTACCAGACCAACGGCTTCCTCATGCCCCCGCCGCCCAACACGCCGCAAGCGTTCAAGGCCTTCATGGAAAGCGAAACCCGCAAGTGGGGCGAGGTCGTCAAGGCGACCAACCTGCAGATCAACTGATAGGCTGGGGATGGGGCCGTCCGAGGCCCCTCAGAAGCGTTCTTGGGGACGGATTGGTGGCGTTGCAGCGACAAAGCAGCACGGAACCACCCGATTCCTGATTTGCGTGATAGAATGTTCGACTTTCCAGGAAAGCACGCTTTTCTGGTTGAAGTTAGCCGACGTGGTGAAATTGGTAGACACGCTATCTTGAGGGGGTAGTGGCGAAAGCTGTGCGAGTTCGAGTCTCGCCGTCGGCACCAAGAATTTGTTCCAGGCATACGCCTGGAAAGTAAAAAGCCCGTAAGAATCCATTTCTTACGGGCTTTTTGTCGCTTGCTTCATCCGATCGTGGACAGGCGGCGAGCCAAGAATGTTGCATTTGCACGCTTGCTGGCGGCAGCGCACCTGCGCCGGAAAGTCATGGGGCGGACGTCAAGAGGGGAGACGACGAAAGACTCCGGGCCCCTGTGTATGATTCGTGCTCGCCATGCAAAACAAAACTCACGGAGACAAAATGCGAACCACTCGCAAAGTGCCGGGCGCAACGCGCTCCATGGCCGGTACGGATCGCATGCGCGTCTCTGACCTTTTCACGATAGCTGGGCGGGCCGTCCATTCCATGTGAATCGTCAGTAGTCATTCCATGTCAAAGAAAATTCCCCCCATGAATCCTCTGCGCGCGTTCTATGTCGTCGCGCGCACCAAGAGTCTGACCAAGGCCGCCAAGGAGCTTCACGTCGGCCAGTCGGCGATCAGCAAGCAGCTGGACGTGCTGGAGAAGTATCTGGGGGTAAAGCTGTTCCGGCGCGAACAGCGGGGCATCAGTCTGACGGATATCGGGGAAGAGCTCGGAGAGCGGATCATTCCGGCCTTCGACCAGATCGCGGATGCGACCCATAGCATCATGGAGCAGGGCAACGACAACAAGATACGCGTGCATACCTATACGACGTTTGCCGCGAAGTGGCTGATCCCGCGACTGGAAAGCTTCCAGAAGAAATACCCAGAGTTTTCAGTCCTGATCATCAATCTGGTCAAGGACATTGATTTCGAGCGGGACCGCATTGATTTCAGCATCCAGTTGGGTAGCGGCGGCAACCCCGACACCGAAGCCGATCTATTGTTCGACGACATCATCGAGCCGGTTTGCAGCAACGCGTTTCTGAGAAAGCATGCTCCGGAAACCGCGTATCCCCAAGCCATCCTGCGCACGCGGCTACTGGTTTCGCACTATCGGCCCAAGGGGGAGTGGAAGATGTGGGCAAAGGCGCACGGGCACTTGGCCGATATTGCCGATACCCACCAGATGAATTTCAGCAGCTCGGTGCTGACGTGGCAGGCCGCCATGGACGGCCTGGGCGTGGCGATCGGTCAGGTGGCGCTCTTGATGGGGGACATCGAAGAAGGGAGCCTGCTGTATCCGTTCAAGCAGCCGGTAAGAACAGGCCTTTCCTTCTACCTGCTGCGACCCAAGGTCCGTCGCGAAGCCCGGAAGATAACTCTGTTCCGGGACTGGATTCTGTCGGAAGCCGCAGCGACCCGGCCCCTGTTGCCGGATTGCTGACGGCGATCCATGCTGGTCACGCGCTTTGCATGACCAGGGCGTCCACGGCCAGGACGCCTTGTCCTTCGGCCAACACCAGCATCGGGTTGACTTCGGCCTCCCGTAGCTTCAGTTCGGGTCGTTGCGCGAGCATGGACAGCTTGGAGATGGCGTGTGCCAGGGCCTCCAGGTCACCCTTTGGTTTGCCGCGCAAACCCGATACGGTTTTCAGGATTCGGATCTCTTCGATCATTTCCCGTGCGCCTTCGACCGATACCGGCGCCAGGCGGATGCTCCTGTCGCGCAGGACCTCAGCCCAGACGCCTCCGGCGGCCAACATGACGATGGGCCCTGCATCGGGGTCGACCCGGTAGCCGATCAATACCTCTGCCATTCCCTGCAACTGAGGTTGAACCAGCACGTGCTCGCACACGAGCTGCGGCGCTTTCTGCCGCAGATTCGTGCGTAACGTTTCGAAGGCCCGGGACAGCTGCGCGGGATCCTGAATGTTGAGCACGACGCCGCCTACTTCTGTCTTGTGGGGAATTTCCGCCGAACAGAGCTTGGCCACCACTGGATACTCGAAAGGCAGCGTCGGGATCTGGCCGTTCAATGGGAAGATTGCGTAGTCGGCATGAGGCACCTGCAAGCGGTCCAGCACGTCATAGGCTTGCGCCTCGCTCAGGGCCTGCGCTTGCGCCAATTGGGGCGATCCGGCCGCGGCGGCGGTAGAGAGTTTCCGTCGGGCAAACACCGAGGAAATGGCGTCAGCGCACGTCTCTGGCGTGCGAAAGCAGGGGATGCCTGCACGCGTCAGCGTGCCCAGAGCTTCGGGGGCGTCGGGTACCAGCATCACGGCTAGAGGCTTGTCCGCGCTGGTGAATTCCAGGATGGGTTTGACGGCCAGTTCAGGCTGCAGCCTTGCGGATGAGCCCACGACCGCGACCACCAGGTCGAACTCCGGCGCTTCCAGCATGATCTGCAGCGCCTTCTTCATGACCTCGTACTTCGTTCCTGCCAAGGTCAGGTCCAGCACGCGGCCGGCGGAGCCGGGAATCTGTGCCTCTTTCAACTTGCGCTGCGTGGCTTCGGACAGCGGCTGCACGGTCACGTTCCGAATGCCCAGTTGATCGACGACCATGGCGGCGCCGCCGCCCGTCGTGGCAACCACGCCCACCCGTTTGGCGCGGGAATCAGGCGCGGGCATTCTTTTTGCCAGCGGCAAAGCTTCGAAGAGGGTTTCCAGCATCTCGACGCGGACCACGCCCAGGTCTTTCAGGAACGCGTCCGCAATGTCGTCCTCGCCCGCCAAGGCGCCAGTGTGCGTGGCGGCCATTTCCGCCGCGGCGTTCGAACGGCCCAATTTATAGGCGATCACGGGTTTGCCCCGGCGGGCGGCCTCGGCGGCGAATGCTCTCAATTTGTCTCCGTGACGCAGGCTTTCAAGAAAGAGCACGTAGCCCGCGATCGTCGGATCGTCGAGTGTCGCCTGGCAAATCTCTCCCACGCACAAATCCGCTTCGCTGCCGACGGACACCAGGCCGGCGAAACCCACGCCGCGCGCCTTGCCTCTTGAAACCAGGGCTCCGATCATGCTGCCGCTGTGCGAGGCGACGAACAGGTTTCCCTTGGGCAGGTCAGGTTCCGCGAACGCGGCGTTCGCGGTCAGGACCAGGCCGTTGTGGGGATTGACGACGCCCAGGCTGCTTGGCCCCAGGATCCTGACGCCCGAGGCTTGCGCAAAGTCGCGAAGTTCCCGTTCGCGCTGGCAGCCTTCTTCTCCGGATTCCGAGAAACCCGTCGCCAGGATGGTCACCTGCTTCACGCCGAGTTCCGCGCATTCCCTGACGGCGGGAAGCACCGTATCGGTGGAGGACAGGATGAAGACATGCTCCGGCACCTCTGGCAAGGCACTGAGACTGGGCCAAGCCTGTTCACCCTGGACCTGATCGCGATTCGGATTGATGGGGTAGATCTTTCCTGCGAACCGCGAGCGCCGCAGGAATTGCAGGGGGCGGCCGCCCGTCTTGCCGGGATCATCCGATACGCCCACCAATGCGATGCTGCGCGGATGCAAAAGTGCCTGGCTGATCAACTGCTCGGAATGCTCGATGATGGACATGCGTACTCTCATTGATGCGAGGCTCTGGGCGCGCGCTGGGAAAACGAGCGGCCAAAAATACCCTCGGCAATTCGGTTCTTCAGTACTTCGATGGACCCGCCCGCGATCATCCAGCCGCGGGTCCGGCGAACGCAATACTCTACCAATGCTTCCTGGCTGAAACCCATTCCACCCATGATCTGCATGGCATCATTGGATGTGTCCCAGCCTGCCATATTGCAGGCGAGTTTCGCCATGGCGGTGCTTTGCGCCGAGGGCAGCCCTTGCTCGCCTTCGAGAGCGGCCTTGTAGAGCAGCAGCTGAGCTTGCTCGAGCTTCATCCACATATCGGCAAACTTCCACTGCAAGCCCTGGAACTCGCACAGCTCGCGGCCGAACTGCTTGCGCAATGTGGCATGGTCTCTGGCCATGTTGAAGGCGTACCTTCCCAGGGCCAGCGCGCGCGAGGCATTGCCCAGCCGTTCCACGTTGAATCCGGAAATCTGCTTCTTGAATCCGCCCGGACCCAACAGCAGATTTTCCTTCGGCACCCGGCATTGCTCGAAGTAAAGCTGAGACCACTGCTCTCCGTTCATGAAGCTTGAGGGCTTTCCTATCTCGAAACCCGGCGCGCCTCGTTCGATCAGAATGGACCCGATGCCTTCCACGCCAGGGCCGAACCGCACATAGACAAGAAAGAGCTCCGCGTCGGGACTGTGGGTGGAGAAAACCTTGCTGCCATTGACGACGTAGTGGTCTCCCTCGAGCACCGCCGATGTTTTCAAGTCGGTCACCGCGGAGCCGGCGCCCGGCTCCGTCATGCCTAGCGAAATCAGTTTCTTCCCAGACAGCAGGTCAGGGAGAAAGCGGGCCTTCTGTTCCTTGTTGGCATACTCGACGAAGGTGCGGATAGGTCCGAAGTTGCCCGCCTGCACGATATCCGCGCTTTTCGGACACGCCAGCGCCACTTGCTGGATCGCAAGCACGGCGTGCATCAAGGTGCCGCCCTGGCCTCCGTCCTCCTCGGGAAAAACAATGCCCAGCAAACCCTGTTCCGCCAGCAGCGCCGCGGTTTCCCAGGGGTACTGATTGGAGTGGGCCCGTTCCAGCGCTCCAGGAGCCAATTTGTCCTGCGCGAATCGCGCGACGCTATCTGCAAACGCCTGGTACTCTTCCGAAAGGTTGAAATTCATGACGGTCCCAATGGTTTCTATTTAGTGCGGGGATCTTAAGTCGGGGCATGTACGCGCAGTTTTTCCAATCGCGCCGACAAACATGCCAAAAAAACATATCAGGCGTCAGGCCAACCCGCCTTGACGCACGCACTTCACGCGCAGGAATTCCCGCAGTCCTTCCTCGCCGCCTTCAGATCCCAATCCACTGTCCTTGAAGCCGCCAAATGGCGTTTCCGGCAGCGAGGCCTGCAGATCATTGATGCAGACGACGCCACTCTCTATCTCGTTGACCAGCCGGTGCGCCAGTTTCATGTCGTTGGTGAACGCATAGGCGGCCAGCCCAAAGGGCAGCGCATTTGCCTCGGCAATGGCCTCGTCGGCGTCCTCCACGGGCATCATCAGGGCCACAGGACCGAAAGGCTCCATGCGGCTGACTTTCGCGCGCCTGTCTCGCAGCGCCAGGACGGTGGGTTGATAGAAATAGCCGCGCCCCTCGATTGCGCGGCCCCCGGCGAGCAGCGTGGCGCCGCATTCGACCGCGTTGCGCACGAGGGCATCGATGGCGGCCAGGCGGCGCTTGTTCTTCAGCGGCCCCATCCTCGACTGGGGATCGAAAGGGTCCTTTACGGCCAAGGCGCGGGTGTGCGCGACGAATCTTTCGCAGAAGTCATCGAAGATGTTCTTGTGCACAAGGAAGCGCGTGGGCGAAGTGCATACCTGGCCGGCGTTGCGGAACTTGGCTGCGACGCCTGCCGCGGCTACCTCGTCGATATCGGCATCGTGCCAGACCACGACGGGGGCGTGGCCGCCCAGCTCCAGCGTTGCTTTCTTCATGTGCAAGGCCGCCTTTGCGCCCAGCTGCTTGCCCACCTCGGTTCCGCCAGTGAAAGTGATCATGGACACCCGCGACGAGGCGCACAGCTGATCAGCAATGGACGCGGGGTCGCCAAACACCATGTTCACAGCGCCTTGCGGCAGGCCCGCGCGTTCGCAGGCCTGCGCAATCAGCAAGGCGACGCCGGCTGTTTCCTCGGAGGGCTTGAGCACGATCGTGCAGCCGGCGGCGAGGGCTCCGCTGATCTTGCGAGCGGGGGTGATGGCAGGCGCGTTCCATCCTGCAAACCCTGCCACCACGCCATATGGCTCCAGTTTGACCAGCTGCTGCACGCCTTGCGTCCTGGCCGGAATCAGGCGGCCATACAGGCGCCGCGCTTCCTCCGCGGCCCATTCGAACATTTCCGCGGCGGTGTCGACCTCCTTTCGCGCCTCGGACAGGGGTTTGCCAAGCTCGAGGGTGATCTGGCGAGACAAGTTGTCGCTGTCTCCGCGCATTTCCTGCGCCACTTTGCGCAGCAGTTCAGACCTGAGCGTGGGGCTGGTCCTGCGCCACGTGCCGTACGCGCGGTGCGCGCCGCCGATCGCCCGTTCGACGTCGTCTGGCGAAGCGGCGCGGTAGCGTCCGAGTTCCTCTTCCGTTGCAGGCGACACCAGGACCAGCTCTGCCTGGCCGGTGCCTGCGCGGAACTCGCCGTCTATGTATTGCGAATACTTCATGTCTCAATCTCCGCGTCTCGATATGGTTTTTGGAATTGCCCGCCGCGGCACCGGCAATCTGCGCGAGCAGGCCAGCTGGTTGAACGCGGGGCGGGAGTTCGTCGCAGTCTATCAACCAACGACTGTGCGGAGCGTCCACTTTTTCTCTGGCAAACATGCGTTTTTCGACTATCAACGCGGCTGTTTTTCAGGCGGCTGGAGCGTGATCGGATGTATGCCTAAAACGACTATCTGCCAGAAAAAATGTCGTCCTCTGGCATTTTTGATCGTCGATATACTTTGCCCGTCTAAAGGAGTGGGCTATGAGGATCGGTTTTATTGGCTTGGGCAGGATGGGACTTTCGCTGGCACGTTCGCTGGTCGGCAAGGGCGAGCAGGTTTGGGTTTTCGACCTGAACGAAGAGGTAGCGAAAAGACTCCAGGCCGAAGGTGCGCATATGTCGGCGGACGTGGCCGATCTGTGCAGAAATGCCGATATCGTCTTCACGATGCTGCCTGGCCCAAGGCAAGTCAAGGAGGTGGCGCTCGGCTCGGGCGGCATCCTCGAAAACCTTGCCCCCGGAGCCATCTACATCGACATGAGTACTGTCGATGTCGATACCGTCGATGCGCTGTTCCAGGCGTTCACGGCAAAGGGAATCGTGTTCGGCGATGCTCCCGTGGGTCGGCTGGCCGCACATGCGGACAAGGGAGAATCCCTGTTCATGCTGGGCATCGACGCGCGGTATCTCGAAAAGGTCGAGCCCGTTCTGTACAAGATGGGGACCACCGTTTATCACTGCGGTGCGGCGGGCCACGGCACGCGTACCAAGCTGATCAACAACATGATGGTCCTTTGCTATTGCCAAATCAATTCCGAAGCCTTGGTGTTGGCGCAATCGTTGGGTCTGGATCTGAACAATACGTTCAATGTGCTCACCAGCACGACTGCCAGCAACGGTCAACTGAAAGAGAAATGGCCGAACAAAGTGCTGAAAGGAGATTTGTCGCCGGGCTTCGATCTGGCGCTGGGATACAAGGACATCTCCTTGGCTTCCAACGCGGGCGCCAGCAGTCGGGTGGCTCTGCCCGTGTGCGACACGACCAGGAACATCTTCAGAATGGCGTTGGCGGCGGGCAAGGCAGGGCAGGACACGTCCAGCCTGACTGACTTCTGGGCCGAAATCAACGACTGCCCCAAACCCAGGCTCGGCTAGGCGCGTCTCGTCGCGAACCTAGAGCCAAGTGGATGCCGGGCCGCAGGCGCCCCGGAACACCATTGCTTCCGTTACTCATGGCCAATACATACTCAAATCTATATGGGACGGGCTTTCCTGCGCGATATGTGCAGGGGCCTGCCGCGTTGCACGAACTGAAAGGCATACTCCGGGACTGCCTGGGCGCGGACTCGGCGCTATTGATCTACGACGCGGCACTTGAGCAATACATGCCTCGTTTCAACCAGTCCGGCGTGGCGATCCATGCCTTCATCTTCCCGGGAAACTGTTCCGATGCTGCCATCGATGACCTGACCGCAGCTGCCCGGAATATCGCCGTGGATTGCGTGATCGGTTTCGGCGGGGGGAAAACGCTGGATACCGCCAAGGCCGTAGCGGCAAACCTGAATCTGCCCATGGTGATCATGCCGTCGGCGGCTTCGAACGATGCTCCGACGAGCCGCCTGGTTGCGATCTACGAAGAACATGTCTTCAAGCATTCCAGGGTGCTGGCGCGAAATCCGGACTTGGTGCTCGTGGATACGTCGATCCTGGCCGAGGCGCCCAGGCGGCTGCTTGTCGCTGGTATCGGGGATGCCCTGTCCAAGAAATTCGAAGTGGATTGCTCGGTGGCGAATTCCGTCCCGAATACCTTCGGCATGCAAAGCCTGCTGCTTTCGCGAACGCTGGCCGACAGATGCTATGAACTGATCCGCATCCACGCCATAAGCGCCATTGGCGAATGCGAGGCGCAACGGCCGGGCGAGAACTTCGAGCGACTGGTGGAGGCCTGTGTCCTGTACTCGGGACTGGCATTCGAGGGAGGCGGCCTGTCGCTGGCGCATGGCTTGCTTCGTGGGCTCACGTGCATGCCGGAAACCGAATGCTTCCTGCACGGCGAACTGGTGGCCTATGGCTCCCTGGTCCAGGTGCTGGCCTGCCAGCGCCAGCGCGACGAATTCGACGAACTGCTGGGAGTGGTCAAGGCAGTCGGCTTGCCCTCCTGCCTGCGGGATTTCGGCGTGTCGGACATCTCGAAGGAGCGGCTGTCGGAGGTGGCGGCGCAGACATTGACCGCGCCCTATCTGGCGGGTGGAGCGCAGCAGATATTCCAAGACGACATCGTGCAGGCGATGCTCGAACTCGAGCGTCGCACCGCCTGAAATTTCATCCAAACGGAAAACCGAAGGAAAAACCATGAACTCAGTTTTGCCATTCCCGAAAGAACTTCAACCCAAGGGCATACGCCAGGAGATCGTGACGCCGGTGCTGGAAGGCGATGACCGGTTGTGGGTTCCGATTCATGACAACGTGTGGTTCAAGCCGCTGTTGCTCAACATCACGCACGGGTACTGGACCAGCGTCCTGCGAGTGCGGCGCAAGGGCGTCGTCAGCTGTCATCGCCATCCCGCGACGGTGCATGGATATGTGCTGAAGGGGTCGTGGCGCTATCTGGAGCATGACTGGACGGCTAAGGAAGGAAGCTATGTCTTCGAGCCACCTGGCGAGACCCATACGCTGGTATCGGAAGAGGAAGGCGAGATGCTGACGTGGTTTCTGGTCAATGGCGCCTTGATATACGTGGACGAGAACGGCAAGCAGACCGGTTACACGGACGTATTCGATCGTGTTGAGAAATGTCGCGCCCATTACAAGAGCGTGGGCCTGAGCGAGGACTACCTCGAAAGCATCATCCGCTGATGCGATTCCCAGGGTGAGGAAGACAAATGAAAAAGATCAAAAACTTCTTGCTGCTGGCCTCGATGTCGGTGGCCATGTGCGGCGGCCAGGCCATGGCCGCTGACTATCCCGCTCGTCCCGTTTCGCTCGTCATCGGGTTTGGCGCCGGTGGCCCCACGGACGTGATTGGCCGGTATGTGGCGCAGCAGCTTGGCGACAAGCTGGGGCAGGCCGTGGTGGTGGAGAACCGGCCGGGCGCGAATGGCCTGATCGCCCTGCAGTATGTGAAAAAGGCCAAACCGGATGGCTACACCCTGCTGTTGGCGAGCAGCGGGTCCCTGGCTATCGAACCCATGTACCGCAAATCGATCGATTACAACGTCTTCAAGGACTTCACGATCATTGCTCCCGTCGCGCAGTATCCGTATGTGATGGCGGTGAATGCCCAGTCGAGCGTCAAATCCATCCCCGATCTTGTCGCGGCCGGAAAGGCGGCCAAACAGCCGCTGACGTTCGGTTCCGCCGGCATGGGGGCGGACAATCATCTGGCCGGGGAGTGGTTCGCCAAGAGAATGGGGGTGCCCTTGCTGCACGTGCCATATAGCGGGGGAGACGCCGCCCTGGTGAATGGCATGCTGAGCGGAGGCATCGATATGGCCCTGATCAGCGGCGCCGTGGCGCTGCCGCAGGTGCAGGTGGGCAAGCTGCGCGCCATCGGCGTGGGAACAAAGGAACGCGTGTCTTTTCTGCCGGAGGTCCCGACGGTCATCGAGGCCACTGGCCAAGCTGATTTCCTCATCGGGCCATGGAACGGCATCGTGGGCCCGGCCGGCATGGATCCCGCGATTGCCGGGAAAATCGAGACGGCCGTCCAGGAAATCCTGAAAACCGAAAAGTCGCAGAAGACCCTGCTGGGGCACGGCCAGTATCCCTTCCTGGGTTCAGGCCAGGATTTCAGCAACTACATCAAGGCGCAGCAGGACCACTGGGCAGAGGTCATAAAAAGCTCGGAACTCGAGAAGCTGGACTGACCAGGCTGCGGTTCGACGTAAGGAGAGCTGTCGGAAGAAATAGCCGATACGTCGACGCACGCTTACCGGAATACCGGATTCCGTTGCGAGTGAACATAGAAAATAGGAGACAGCTCCATGGAAGTGCCGTTCTCTTCCCTTGTTTTTATGGTGTCCATGCTTGGCGTTTCCGTCGGCGCCCAGGCTCAGAATTTCCCCGAAAAGCCGCTGACGCTGGTTGTTCCTTATTCCGCGGGAGGCAGCACGGACGCCACCGCGCGCCTCGTTGCCGAAGGCATGAGCAAGAAGATCGGGCAGCCCGTCATCGTCGAGAATAAGCCAGGGGCCGGCGGCGGGATCGGGGCTCTGTATGTCAAGCGCGCGCCCAGCGACGGCTATATCATGCTGGTGACGTCGGCATCTCATATCGTGAATAAAGTCATGGACAAATCCGTGGACTACGATATGCAGCGCGATTTTCGTCCCGTATCGCAGCTGACGAATCTTCCGATCGTGCTGGTCGTGAATGCGAAATCGGATTTCAAGTCGGTCGACGATCTCGTCGCATTCGCCAGGAAGAATCCCGGAAAACTGAACTATGGCTCCGCCGGCAACGGCACCGTTCAACATATGTCCGCGAGCCTGCTGGCCGATATGGCGTCGGTCGAGATGACGCACATTCCCTATAAAGGCGGCGCCGCGGCGCTGACGGATCTTCTTGGCGGCCAGCTGGACTTCGTTTTTTCGCGCATCAATGAGGTGGTCGGCCAGGTCAAGGAAGGCAATGTCCGGCCACTGGCCGTGACCACCAATGTCCGGTCGGACGTGCTGCCCGACGTACCCACAATGAATGAATCTTTGAAGGGCTATCAGTTGCCGCTGTGGTTCGGCATCGCGGTGCGGGCCGATGTCTCGGATGAACGGACGGCCGTACTGTCCCGGGCGGTCCAGGATGCCTTGCGGGACAAGGAGGTCAGTGAGCGGCTGATCGCTCAGGGCAGCGAGCCGGTCGGGTCGACTCCGCAGGAGATGGCGGCACTGCAGGCCAGCGAGAAAGTGCGCATCGAGAAGTTGTTGGCCACGATGAACGTGGCTCGATAAAGGGAGAGGCACAATGCATACGTTCTCTGATGAAGAGTGGGCACTGCGAGTCGATCTGGCCGCCTGCTATCGCCTGGTGGACATGTTCGGAATGCTGGACATGATCTACAACCACATTTCCGCCAGAGTGCCGGGCGAGGATTCATTTCTCATCAACCCGTTTGGATATCATTATTCGGAGATTACGGCCTCGTCGCTGATAAAGGTGGACGTTGACGGCAATGTTCTCTACAACCCCCATGAAACCTATGGTGTGAACAAAGCGGGGTTCGTCATCCACAGCGCCATACACAAGGCTCGCCATGATGTCGAATGCATCATCCATACGCATACGTTGGACGGCATGGCCGTGTCGGCAATGAAATGCGGGCTGTTGCCTTTGACGCAGACGTCGATGCGGTTCGTGAATGTGGCTTACCACGACTATCAAGGCGTCGTGGTCGATACCGAGGAACAGGAAAGCCTCGTGAACGACCTGGGGGAGGCCGACGTGATGATTCTCCGGAATCACGGCTTGCTGGCCACTGGCCGGACCATCCCCGAAGCCTTCAACAATATCTACAGGCTAGAAAGATCGTGCGCCGTGCAGCTGCGCGTCATGTCGTCCGGCGCCGAGATCAACCTTCCAAATGACGAGGTGATACGTCGCACGGGACAGCAATTGAAGCTGCAACCCAGCGCAGACAGCCCTGGCAAGCAAAAGCCCTACGGAATATTGGAATGGCCTGCCTTGAAGCGGCTCCTGGATAAGAAATGTCCGGACTACAAAGATTGACCCGGGGCATTGCATGAATCCGCTTATCGTTTTGTCCCGCGAGGTGCATGCGCGCGATGTGGACGGGTACGCCCTGCTCAGGTCCCGTTGTGGCGAGGTATTCGACTGGCTGCTTTACGAGGGCGCGCACAGTGTTGCGGAGGAGGACAGGGCCCGGGTCGTGGGGGCGTATCTGTCAGCAGATATTCTGGAACTGTCCTCCAAAACGGAGCTGACAAGGAAGATGTCGGATTTTTGCGACCTGATGCGGAAATGCGGAGGATTGCGGTTCCTGCAGGTTCCCTCCGCCGGATTGGATCGGCCGTTTTACGACGAATTGAGCGCCCGTGGCGTGCAAATCTGGGATGCGCGGGGGATCGCGGGGACGACGGTTGCCCTGAGCGCATTCACTGGCATGCTGATGCTTGCCCGGAACATGCATGTCCATTTTCGCAAGCAGTACGAAACTGAATGGTTTCCGGTGCGCTTTGGCCCGCTGGAGCCGAGGGGAATTGAAAACAATACGGCCGTGATCGTGGGCGTCGGCAGTATCGGGGCTGAAATCGCCCGGCTATGCAAGGCCGTGTCCATGAAAACCATAGGCGTGAGGCGAACTTCCAGCGGCCCCCTGCCGAATTTTGACAGTGTCGTCACCCTGGACAGGAAGGATGAGGTATTGCCCCGCGCCGACTGGGTATTCCTTGCATGCCCGCTGACGCCCGAGACGTTTCATCTCATGGATGCCGATGCCTTTGGCAAGATGAAGGCCGAGGCAGGACTGATCAACGTTGCGCGGGGACCGGTGGCCGATGAGGACGCCTTGATCGAGGCGTTGCAACGGGAGCAGGTCCGCTGCGCTTACCTGGACGTTTTCGAAGTGGAACCCCTGCCGCCGGCGTCGCCTTTGTGGAATATGCACAACGTGATTCTCACGCCGCACGCGGCGGGCGATGCGCAGACCCGATACGGGAAACTGGACGAGCGTTTTCGGCAGCGCTTGCTGCAATGGTATGCCAGCGCTAGCCAGCCCTAGCTACAGTGCCCGAATGGGGTAGGCCGGCCAGGACCGCAAAAAACCCGCAGCTCCCACGAGCGTGCGGGTTTTTTCTGGCTGACCTGGAAGCCGGCCATGCGCCGCCTCCCTCATTCCTTCTCGTACGCCAGGTAATCCAGATGGATGCCGATATGGTCCGCGATATAGCGGGCGTCGTGCCAAACCCCCCAGATGAACGAGGAACTACGGTTGGTGAGGTTGGGCAGGCCGAGGAAGTAAATGCCTTTTTCGGCGGAAATGCCGCGCTTGTGGATGGGGTAGCCGTTTTCGTCGAAGGTGTCGACGTCGATCCAGCTGAAGTCGACCTTGAAGCCGGTCGCCCAGAGGATGGTCTTGATGCCGGCCTCGGCCAGGTTCAGGCTGAGGATGGGGTAGGTAAGGCATTCCGGGTCGGGCAGCAGTTTCCAGGCATCGGGCTCGGGCGGCAGGTCCAGGCCGTTCTGCTCGATGTAGGCGTCGGCTTCGCGCAGGACCTCGAAGTAGTCGGCGTCGCCCTGGGCGACGTCGCGGCCGAGGTTGTCGGCGAAATGCAGCACGCCGTTCTCATAGGAGGTGGTGATGCCCACCAGCTGGATGCCGTCGCGCGCCAGGCGGCGGAAGTCGACGGTCTTGCCGTTTTCGTAGCCGCTCACGGCGAAGGCGACGTGTTCGCGCTTGGGCTTTTTCTTGACCTCATCCCACATGCCCAGCGCGCCCAGCCACCAGCAGTAGTCGCGCTGGCGGTAGGAGCGGGGCGGGCGATAGTGTTCGCCCACCGACAGGTAGACGGTGCGACCTGCCTGGCGGAGTTCTTCGGCGATCTGCGAGCCGGAGGCGCCTGCGCCGACGACGAGCACGGCGCCCTCGGCCAGCTGGCCTGGATTCTTATAGGCCGAGGAGTGAAGCTGCTGGATGCCGGCGTCCTGCGGCACGATCTTCGGGTAGGTGGGGATCTGGAAGGGGCCGGTCGCGGCGACCACGTGCTGGGCTTCGATGGTGCCCGCGGAGGTGGTGACGGTGAAGCCCGGGCGCTTGTCGTTGCGCTGCACGCGCAGGACTTCGACGCCAGTGCGCACCGGCGCCTTGAGCATCTTGGCGTAGTCCTCGAAGTACTGGGCCATGCGCTCCTTGGGCGGGAAGACGTCGGGCCCGACGTCATCGAACTTCAGGCCGGGAAAGCGGTCGTGCCAGGCGGGGCCGTTGGCGACCAGCGAGTCCCAGCGTTCGGAGCGCCAGCGTTCGGCGATCCGCTTGCGCTCGAGCACGATATGCGGAATGCCCATGGCGCCGAGGTGTTCGCTCATTGCGATGCCGGCCTGACCGGCGCCGATCACCAGCGTATTGGTTTTTTCAATTGACATTTGAAGATCCTAAAAATTACCGAGACCCTGGTGCGTCTCGAGGCTGACACGAAGATCAAGCAACAGAAGACCGGCGAACCGCGCGCTTGATCAAAGGGCGCGCTGAACGATAGGCACGCAGTGTGACCCTGAAGCCCCGAGTTGATAACTTCGTTTTTCGGACGGCTGACTTAGGAAAAAGCAAAGGAGCAGGTTTGCGCGGAAAGGGGGGCTTCGGGGCGTCCGGGATGCCGCGATTTCTTTTTTCCGATGGCCCCCATCAGCATCGGCAACGCACTGGGAAAAGGGCCTTGCCGTATTCTTGAACGCACCAGAACGCTGAGGACGCTCTCTTGCGTGCCATGCGGCCACCGCCTGCTTTTCCCGAGCAATACACGCCGGGAAGTCGAACTTTGTGAGTGCAGCAGCCATGCCGAATCGCCCCTTTGCCTCCGATACTCCCAGCGCGCTCCGATTGGAGGGCGTGATCAAGAAATACCGCGATCATGCGGTGCTCCAAAAGGTCTCCCTGAAGATCGAGAGCGGAGAGTTCCTGACGCTGCTGGGCCCGTCCGGTTGCGGCAAGACCACCTTGCTGAACCTGATCGCGGGCTTTGCCGACGCGGACGAGGGCGAGATCTTCATCGATGACACCCCGGTCACGGCCTTGCCGCCGTATCAGCGCCAGATCGGCATCGTGTTCCAGAACTACGCGCTGTTCCCGCACATGACGGTGGCGCGCAATATCGCTTATGGCCTGCGGATGCGGCGCGTGCCGGCCGCCGAGATCGAGCGCAGGGTGGGCGAAGCCATGGCCCTGGTGAAGCTGGATGGACTGGGCGAGCGCAAGCCGCGCGAGTTGTCCGGCGGCCAGCAGCAGCGGGTGGCGCTGGCGCGGGCCCTGGTGATCCGCCCCAAGGTGCTGCTGCTCGACGAGCCGTTTTCCGCCTTGGACAAGGGCCTGCGCGGCGCCATGCAGGTGGAAATCCGGGATATCCAGCGCAAGCTCGGGGTGACGACAATCTTTGTCACCCATGACCAGGGCGAGGCCCTCAGCATGTCGGACCGCATTGCGGTGATGAACCAGGGCGTGATCCGGCAGGTCGCGGCGCCCGACGAGCTGTATCGCAATCCGCAGGACCCGTTCGTGGCCTCGTTCCTGGGCGACGTCAACATCCTGCCCGCGCACTATCACGGCTCCGGCGCGGAGACCATCCAGCTGCGCCTGGGCGCGGGGCTGACGCATATTCCCCGCCACCGCCTGGTGGGCGGCTCGCACGAGGGGCACCGGCTCGATCTTTATGTGCGGCCCGAACACATCAAGCTGGAAACCCTGCATAGCGGGTCGGTGCTGAGCGGCACGGTCGTCAACCACGTATTCCAGGGCGACCACGTGGATCTGTACCTGGAGGTGCACATTCCCGTGGAGGGACGCCAGCACGTGATGGTGCGCACCTCCGACCTGAACTGCATCCATGAATGGCCCGTGGGCGCCGTGGCGGGACTTGCTCTGCCCGGTCACGGGGTCAGCGTCTTCAACGCGTCGTCCTGAAAGACGGGTTCCGCGCTGTTCCATCCTGCACGGCGGCCGCGCCAGCGCAGCCGCCCAGCTTCCATTCTTTCGCGAGGCAAAACTCCATGAAGCAGATCCCCCTTGAAATGCAAGCCATCATCGCCCGCGAGCCCGGCGACGCCACGGTGTTGGCGCTGGCCGAGCGCCCGGTCCCCACGCCAGGCCCCGGCGAAGTGCTGTTGCGTGTGCTTTCGGCCGGCATCAACCGGCCCGACATCATGCAGCGCCAGGGCCTGAGCAAGCCAGCGCTGGGCGTGACGGACGTGCTCGGGCTGGAGGCCTGCGGCGAGGTGGCCGCCTGCGGCCCCGGCGTGCCGGAGTCCCTGCTCGGACAGCGGTTCATGAGCCTGCTGGCGGGCGGAGGCTATGCGCCGTGGTGCGTGGCGCGCGTGGATCATTCCCTGGCCGTGCCTCCGGCGCTGGGCGACGCCGAGGCGAGCGCCCTGCCGGAAGGCCTGTACACCGTCTGGCACAACCTGTTCGAGCTGGGCCGCCTGCGCATGGGCGAGACCGTGCTGATTCACGGCGGCGGCGGAGGCATCGGCACGCTGGCGATCCAGATGGCGCATGCGGCCGGGGCGAAGGTCATCGTGACGGATGGCGAGCGCGACCGCGGCGCTGCCTTGCGCGAACTCGGCGCGTCCGAGGTGATCTGCTTTCATGACACGGATTTCGTGCAGGCCTGCGAGACCTATACCGAGGGCCGCGGCGTGGACGTGGTGCTGGACATCGTCGGCGGCGATTACGTGCGCCGCAATCTGCAGGCGCTGGCCTTCGGCGGGCGTCACGTGAGTCTTTCCTTCCTGCAGGGATCGGCCGTCAATGTCGAGCTGTTGACCCTGATGCAGAAGCAGCTGAGCCTGCATTCCTCGACCATGCGGCCGCAGACCGATGCCGAGAAGGCCCGCATGGCCGCCGCGCTCAGGCGCCACGTGCTGCCCCTGGTGGCCGCCGGCCGCATCCGGCCCAGAATGGCGCAAAACCTGCCGCTGGCCGAGGCCGTGCGCGCGCACCAGTTGCTGGAAAGCGGCAAGGTGTTCGGCAAGCTGGTCCTCAAACCCTGACAATCGGAGACTGGATTGAAACTCCTCTACGCCCCGACGTCCCCTTTCGTGCGCAAGGTGATGATCTGCGCCCACCTGACCGGCCAGGCCGGACGGATTGAATGGCTGCCCAGCGCGGCGCATCCGGTCAACCGCGATGCGCGCATCGCCGCCCATAATCCGCTGGCCAAGGTGCCGACCCTGATCCTGCCGGACGGCAGGGCGCTTTACGACAGCCGCGTGATCTGCGAATACCTGGCCGGCGCCGCCGGCGACGCGCAGCTGTTTCCGGCGGGCGAGGCGCGCTGGCTGGCATTGACGCGCCAGGCCCTGGGCGACGGCCTGCTGGATGCCGCGCTGTTGGCGCGCTACGAACACACGGCCCGGCCGGCCGAAATCCAATGGCCGCAATGGCGCGAGGCGCAGCTGGTCAAGGTACGGGCCTGTCTCGCGGAAATCGAGGCGCAGGCAGACGAGCTGCCGCAAGCGCATCCGGACATCGGCAGCCTGACCATAGGCTGCGCCCTGGGCTATCTGGATTTCCGCTTTCCCGAGCTGGACTGGCGCGCCGCGCATCCGCGCGCCACAGCCTGGTTCGCCGTGTTCAATCAATTGCCTGCCATGCAGGCCACCCTTCCCAACGAAGCCTGAGACCGCCGCCATGACGACGCCGAGCGCACCTTCCTCCTCCTCTACGGTCTGGTTTCTCAACGGGCCGAACGCCAATCTCTACGGACTGGACGCCAACAAGACCTATGGTTCCGACAGCTTTCCCGTGTTGCAGCAGCGTTGCGAAAGCAAGGCCGCCTCGCTGGGCATCCGGTTGAATTTCGTCCAGTCCAACCACGAAGGCCAATTGGTCGACTGGATACAAGAGGCGCGCGGCAGCGCGCAGGGCGTCATCATCAATGCGGCCGGCCTGACCTATTCGTCGGTGCCCATCCTCGATGCCTTGCTAGCCTTTCCCGGCAGGATCATCGAGGTCCACATGAGCAACATCTGGCGGCGCGAGGCCTTCCGCCATCATTCCTACATTTCCAAGGCCGCCGACGGTGTCATCGCGGGCCTGGGCGGCGATGGCTATGAGCTGGCCATCGAGGCCATGTCCCGCCTGATCAACCGCAGCGCCTGAGGTCGCCCCGCCATGCATGCATCCTCCCGCCCGGCCGTGTCGGGCACGATGGTTTTCTACAGCGAGTTCGACGACTACACGGCCTGGCGCGACGCCATGCAGGCGCGCCTGCCGGACCTGCGCATGGTGCACGGCAGCGAGGCGCACGACCCGGCCAGCATCCATTACGCACTGGCCTGGAAGGCGCCGCAGGGCTTCTTCGACCGCATGAAGAACCTGCGCCTTATCGTGACCCTGGGCGCGGGAGTGGATTCGCTGGTGGGCCGCGAGGACCTGCCGGCCGGCGTACCCATCACGCGCATCACGGATCCGAACATGGCGCGCATGATGGCGGGCTACGTGCTGTTCGCCACCCTGCGCTATGCGCGCGATATTCCGTATTTCGAGGCGGCGCAGCGGCGCGGCGAGTGGGCCTACCGCCATCCGCGTTCGCCCGAGGGCGTGCGTGTGGCGGTGCTGGGCCTGGGCGAGCTGGGCGCCTGCGCGGCGCAGGAGCTGCGCCGCCAGGGGTTGACGGTGCTGGGCTGGTCGCGCAGCCCGCGCAGCATCGAAGGCGTCGAGTGCCACGCCGGCATGGAGTCGCTGGACACGGTGCTGTCGCGCGCGGACATCCTGGTGGTGATGTTGCCGCTGACGCCGCAGACTCGCGGCCTGCTGGATCGCGAACGTTTGCAGCGTCTGCCCCGCGGAGCAGCCCTGATCAATGTGGCCCGGGGCGCGCTGGTGGACCAGGCCGCCCTGACCGATCTGCTGCGCAGCGGCCATCTGGGCGGCGCGACGCTGGACGTGTTCGAGCGCGAGCCCCTGCCCACTGGCGACCCGCTCTGGGCGATGGACAACGTGCTGATCACGCCGCACCTGGCTTCGGTGGCCATTCCAGCATCGGCCGCCGGACAGATCGCCGACAACATACTGCGCGTCAACCAGGGCCTGGAGCCCGCCAACCGCGTAGATCCCGCGCGCGGCTATTGACGTTGGGTCTTGCGGATGTCAGGGTTCTTTAGCCGCCGAGGCAGCCCTGCGCCATTCCGATGCTCGCCCCAATGGGGCTGCGCTTCGGATGGCTCCGGACCACCTCGGCTGACAGTCGCCTAATGCGTTGGTTTTGGACCCCGTTCATGGGTAGATATTGTGAGCCGGTGGCCGGACGGAGGGATCCGAAGCGCAGCCCCACCGGGGCGAGCATCGGAATCCCGCAGTCCGGACGCCGGCGACTCAAGAACCCAGCCTCACAAAACCGAAGCGGCAGGGCTTCGAGCTCTCAGATGTCAGCGTTCTTTAGCCGCCGAGGCAGCCCTGCGCCATTCCGATGCTCGCCCCAATGGGGCTGCGCTTCGGATGGCTCCGGACCACCTCGGCTGACAGTAGCCTGATGCGTCGGCTTTGGACCCCGTTCATGGGTAGATATTGTGAGCCGGTGGCCGGGCGGAGGGATCCGAAGCGCAGCCCCATCGGGGCGAGCATCGGAATCCCGCAGTCCGGACGCCGGCGGCTCAAGAACCTGATCTCACCAAACCAATCAGCAACATTCCACCCCAGAATTCTCTAGTGGTTGTCCTCGATATTGAGGATCCTGCTCAGCCCGAGGAAACGGTTGGCGAAGATCAACAGCGCGGCCGTCACCACGATGTACACCACCGACAGCGCAGCCAGGGTCGGGTCGGCGAACTCGCGCACATAGTTGTACATGGTCACTGGCAAGGTCTGCGTGCTCTGGGTGGTTACGAACAGCGAGGCGGTGAATTCGCTGAATGACATGATGGCCGCGAACAGCCAGCCGCCGAACAGCCCGGGCGCCAGCAGAGGCACGGTAATCGTGAACAGCACCCGCACGGGCGAGGCGCCCAGGCTGGCGGCGCTCTGCTCCAGGCGTTCGTCCAGGTTCTCCATCGAGACATAGACGCTGCGCAGCACGAAAGGCAGGACCAGGATGACGTGGCACAGAATCACGATCCCGTAGCCGCGGTCCACGTTCAGCTGCGCCGCCAGGATCAGCAGGCCCAGCCCGACCGTGAAATGGGGAATCACCAGCGGCGAGAGCAGGATGGCTTGCAGGATGTTCTTGCCCGGAAACGCCATGCGCTTGACGGCGATCGCCAGGCCGGTGCCGATGACCAGCGCCAGCAGCGAGGACCAGAGCGTCACCACCATGCTGGCGCGAAAGCCATCGCGGAAATCGGCGTAGGTGAAGACGCGCTCGAACCAGCGCCAGGACCAGGCCTGCGGCGGAAAAGTGAGCAGGGCCTTGTCGTTGAAGGAGGCCAGCATCACCACGACTACCGGCAGCAGCACGAAGGCGAGGATCAGCGTGATCAGCACCGGCGCGCCGATGCGCAGCCACAGGGGCAGGGATTTGCGGATGCTCATGTCAATGTCCTCCGATGACCTTGAGACGGCGCGTGACCTGGCCGAGCAGCATCAGCGAGATCGCCGTCAGGCCCAGGCCCATGACGCTCAGGCTGGCGGCGAGGGGGAAGTTCATCGACGAGAATCCCAGCTGGTAGACCAGCGTCGAGACCGTCGGCACGCGGCCCCCGCCTATCATCTGCGGCGTGGCGAAGGCGCTGAAGGTCCAGGCGAACGAGGTGGTGATGCTGGCCAGGATGCCGGGCATGGACAGCGGCAGGGTGATCGTCAGAAAGGTGCGTACCGGCCCCGCGCCCAGGCTTTCCGCAGCCTTTTCGTAGTCGCGGTCGATGTGCGAGATGGCCGTGGCCAGCATCAGCACCACGACGGGGATGGTGACGTGCACCAGCGCCACCAGCACGCCCAGATGGCTGAACATCAGTGTGAGCGGCGTATCGATCAGGCCCGTCTTGAGCAGCATCGAATTGATGAAGCCCGTGCTGCCCAGCACGATGATCCAGGAATAGGTGCGCACGATCTCGCCCAGGAACAGCGGCGTGATGGACACGATCAGGATGAAGGATTTGATGGCGCGGTTGCGCACCCGGACCAGGGCATACGCCAGCGGATAGGCCACGAGCAGGGAGCAGACCGTGGTCTCCACGCTCAGGCGCAAGGTGTTGGTGAAGGCATCGATGTAGATCTGCTTGCCCATGCCCGAAAAGTTCGTCAGCGTCAGGCCGCCGACGTCCAGCGAACCCGGAATGAAGGTGCGCAAGCTGTACTGCAGCACGGCCGCCATGGCGACGCAGATGCACAGGGCGATGAAGCTTGCCGGGGATATCAGCCATCCCCTCAGGGTGGAACGCGCATCCATGGTGAACCCATCCTTGGTTTACGTTGAGGACGTGGCGGCGCCGCGGCCCCAAGGGGCCGCGGCCTTGCGCTATCAATTCATGATGTTCTCGGTAAACCACTTGCGCCACTCGGCCGTTTTTTCCGCGCGCAGCTTGTCGTCGATGACGATGGCCTGGGTGTCCCACTGCTGTTTGGTCGTGAAGACGCCAGGAAGGGCAGCGTCTTCAGGCGAGACCTTGGCGTTGTCGACGACGGGGCTGGCCTTCTTGGCGGCCACGATCTTGGCCTGCACCTCGGGCGATAGCGCAATGTCCATGAACTTGTGGGCCAGGTCGGTCTTGCTGCTGCCTTTCATGATGGCCATGGTATCGACACCCAGCACCGCGCCTTCCTTGGGCATCGCCACCTTGATGGGCACGCCCTGGCCGATCATGTAGTACGCGTTCATGGATAGCACGACCTGCACCGGCGTTTCACCGGCGGCGATCAGTTGCTGGCTGTTGGCGTCGTTGGTGTAGAAAGCCTTGAAATTGGGTTTCAGGGCCTTGAGTTTTTCCTGCCCCTTTTCCCAGGTGCTGGCGTCGCCGCCGGACAGCAAGGCCGAAATGTCGATGATGTGGCTGGGGTCGAAATCGGGCGCGGACAGCTTGCCTTTCAGCGCCGGGCTCCACAGATCGTTCCAGCTGTTGAAGGTGACGCCCGCGGGAACCAGGTCGGGGCGGTAGCCGATGGTGTACACGTACGCCCAGCTGCCGATATGGTACGGGCTGATCTTGACCCGGTCGACCAGGTGCGAGTAGTTGGGGATCTTGCTCAGGTCAAGTTTTTCGTACAGGTTGGCGTTGACATAGAGCCAGCCGATATGCGACGTGGTGAACGTGATGTCGCTTTCCGGCTTGGTGGCGAGCTTGGCCTTGTTCAGCCGGTCTATGGTGCCGCCCGTGATGTACTTCACCGGCACGCCGGTCTGCCGCGTGAATTCGCGGCCGATGTTCTCGTCGATGAGATCGCGGAAGCTGCCGCCCCAGGTGCTGACCACCAGCGCATCCTGCGCCTGCGCCGTGGCGGAGAGAGCCGCGCCGGCAAGCATGCCGGCGCCTATGAGTTTCTTGATCATGACAACCCCTTGTCTATATGGTTGACTACAGAACCTGCTCGAGGAAATTCTTCAGGCGCTCGCTGCGGGGCGCCCCAAAAAACTGTTCAGTGGGCGCGGTCTCGATGATTTCGCCTCGCTCCATGAAGACGCAGCGGTCGGCTACCCTGCGGGCGAAGCCGATTTCGTGGGTGACGCAGATCATGGTGATGCCGGTCTGCGCCAGGTTTTCCATGATGCGCAGCACCGAGCCGACCGATTCCGGATCGAGCGCCGAGGTCGGCTCATCGAAGAGCATGATGCGCGGGCGCAGGCAGAGCGCGCGGGCAATGGCCACGCGTTGCTGCTGGCCACCGGAAAGCTGGATCGGATACTTGTCGGCCTGCTCGATCACATTGACTTTGGCCAGGTATTCGCGCGCCGTCTGTTCGGCCTCGCGGGCTGGAACCTTCAAGGCGATCTTCAGCGCGAAGGTGCAGTTGTCCAGCACCGTCATATGCGGAAAGAGGTTGAAGTTCTGGAACACCATGCCGAGCTGGCGCCGCACTTTCTCCACGTCTTCGGGACGCCGGGTCAGTTCGGCGCCGTTGACCCGGATGTCGCCCGAGTCATGCTGTTCCAGATGATTGATGCAGCGGATGAGGGACGACTTGCCGGATCCGGAAGGACCGCAGAGGATGACGATCTCGCCGTTGGAGACCTCCAGGTGGATATCCCGCAGGGCGTGGAAGGCGCCGTAGAACTTGTTCAAACCCGAGATGGAGACCGCGGGCGCGCACTCGGACAGGGTGGCGGAGACAGGCGGCGTGATGCTGGACAGGATGGCAGTCATGATGGTTCGCGCTCTGATAGTTCGGTCGGCCGGGCGGTTCAGGCCCTGGCGAGATAGCGGTTCAACTTGCGGTCCGCGATCGAGAAGCCAAGTCGTATGCAGTTGGTGATGCACCAGTAGATCGCCGCCGCCGTGATCAGGGGCGTGAACGGGTCATAGGTGTAGTCGAACACGGTGTTGGCGGCCGCGGTGAGGTCGACCAGCGTGATGGCGCTGACGGCCGCCGTGCTTTTCACCATGATCAGCAATTCATTCTGATAGGCGCGCAGCACATAGCGCGCCACCAGCGGCAGGCGCAGGCGGAACAGGATCTGCGCAGGCTTCAGGCCCAGGGTCTGCGCCGCTTCGATCGTGCCCCGGGGTATCGCCGCCAGTCCGCCGCGGATGATCTCCGCCATGAAGCCGGAATGGGTCAGCGCCAGGCCCAGCCAAGCGCAGACATAGGCGTTGGAGAAGACGCTCCACAAGGGGGTGTCGCGCACGATGGAGAACTGCGGCAGTCCGCTGTAGATCAGGTACAGCAGCACCAGGCTGGGGACGCCGCGGAAGAAGCCGATGTAGCTGCTGGCGAAGAGCGCGCGCGCACCGGGCCGGAAGCTTGCCAGCGCCACCGGCAGCGCCAGCAGCAGGCCGATGACCAGCACCGGCAGCAGCACGGCGAAGGTGGTGCCGGCGCCGGCCAGCAGTTTGGGCAGGCTGTCCCAGGCTACCTGGAAGTCAAAGTGCATGCGACGCTCCCTTGGTCACGACGGGATGAAAGCCGCGCGCAGCCCATGTTTCGACACGGCGCGCCACGTAGTAGGTGAGCCAGGTCATCATCAGGAAGAAGCCGGCCGCAAGCATGTAATAGACGAAAGGCTCCTTGGTCACGCCGGAGGCAAGCTTGGCGTAGGCCATGATTTCCTTCAGGCCGATCAGGGAGATGAGGGCGGTGTCCTTGAGCACGACGATCCACATATTGGTCATGCCGGGCAGGGCCAGCCGCAGCATCTGCGGCAGGATCACCTTGAGCCAGATGGCGGTGCGCGGCACCAGCAGCACCCGCGCGGCCTCGAACTGGCCGTGGGGAACGTTCTGGATCGCGCTGCGGATCAGGTCGGCCAGATAGGCGCCATACACCATGCCCAGCGCCGCTACCGCCGCCATGAACGGCGTTACGTCGATCTGCTGGTCGATGCCGAACGGCGCGAGCAGGCTGGCGACGATCTGCGAGCCGCCGTAATAGAACAGGAAACCGACCAGCAGCGAAGGCACGCCCGTGAAGATGGAGGCATACGGAATCCAGACGATCTTGGCCAGCCATGTCGGCCGCAGCGTGATCAGGGCGAAGAACGTCCCGATCGCGAGCGCCAGCAGGTAGGCGCAGACGGCGACCTGGATCGTCATCATTGCGCCGGTCGCGAGTTGCTGCACGAAACCCATCGAAGGCATGAGGTCTTCCTGGCAAGCGTGGGTGGAGTTCCGCCCGGTCCGGCAAGCTCGTGCCGGGGACTCGGGCGGCGCGCGCGAATCCTGCTAGCGGCAGGCCGCTTCCTCGGGCAGCAGCTCTACTTCCATGTACGGCTTGCGCAGCTTGGTGAAGGTGCAGTCCTTGATGATGGTGTCCAGCGTGACGTTCATGCGGTTGAGCAGTTCGCCGCCGTCCTTGCGGGCGATCCAGCTCGATCCGGCTTCACCGCCGCCAGTCCACAGATCGCCGCCAGCGAACTTCCAGCCCTTGCCCTGGGGCTTGGACAGGAACTCATTGGTCCAGCTGATCTTGGGACCCAGGCTCATGTCGAGCCGGCCGTTGGCCAGGTCGAGACGGATCTGGTCGGGGTTGTCGTAGAACACGATCTGCACCGCGTTGCCGAATGTCTCGCCCACGTACTTGGCTTGGGCCGAGCCGCGTTGCAGGCCGATGCGCACGCCCTTCAGGCCCTCCGGCGTGAAGGTGTAGTTCTTGGCCTCGGGCACCACATAGGAGTCCGGGTTGAACAGCACCGGTCGGCCGAACAGCACTTTTTCCTTGCGCTCCGGCAGCGGCTTGGTCTGGCTGACCACGGCATCCAGTTTCTTCTGCAGCAGCGCCGGGATCAGGGCCTTGAAGTCCATGACGACGATCTCGCAATCGACCTTCATCCGCTTGCACATCTCGCGCGCCAGGTCGGGTTCAAAGCCGGTCAGGCGGCCTGACGGGTCGACCATGCTGAAGGGCGGATAACTGCCTTCGTTGCCCAGCACCAGCTTCTCGGCTTGGGCGGGCGTCACAGCGAACAGCGAGGCGCCTGCGAGCGTCAGCGCCGTGATGGTTTGGTGTAGATGCATTATTTTCCCCTTGCTTATTTATTGGTCATGCACTTCGTTGAATGGTCTACATCGCTGCGGCCTTGCTCAGGTTGCCGTTGAACAGCGAGCCGTAGCCGGGCTTGGCGCCCGCCGCGCCGGTGAGATCCAGGCAATGCCAGAACGAAGCCTGGATGGCCGAGATCACCGGCTTGCCGAGTTTCTGTTCCAGCGCCTCGATGGCGCCGACGGTGCGGAAGTTGGTGCACGAGACGAAGATGGCCGTCGCGTCGGGGTGATCGACCGAGAGCACGTGGTCGTAGACCTTTTCCAGCGAGACCTCGGCCAGCGCGTGATCGTCAGAGATGCCGAGGCAGGCGCTCTTGACGACCTCGTGGCCGTTTTCCTGCAGGAAGCGGATGGCGCGCTCGTGGATCTCCGGAAGATAGGGCGTGGCCAGCGCAACCTTGCCGGCCTTGACCTTCTTCAGCGCCGCGAGCGTCGCGGTGGAGGCGGTGGTGATCTGCGGCCCCGGCACCCACTGCCGCAGCTTCTGGATCAGCGCCTGGTCGTAGGCGGTGCCATGCAGGAACGAGGCGCTGGTGCCGCCGAACAGCAGCACGTCGATGGGAGCGGCGCCGGCCAGGCGCGCGGCCTGTTCGAGTTCAGGCGCGTTCATCATCTCTTCGATGCCTTGCACCGTGACCTTGGGCAGCTTGATGCGCGCGGTATGGGTGGAAACCCCTGGGGCGGACATGGCCCACATTTCTTCTTCCATCACGACGCTGGAAGCGATGTAGATCAGCCCGATGCGGGCCAGGTCGCCCGAGCCGTCGTAGCGGAATCGGGGATAGGCGGCTTGCGCCGGCGTTGAGGCGGTGTTCATCCGGATCCCTTGTAAGGTGAGGTTGCTGCGGATTGCATCTGGTGACGTCGGCCGTCGATCCGGGACCGGGCGTTGCCGCCGCCCGCCGCACCGGCCACGCCAGCGAAAACCAATGATGCGAGAGGCCATCCGAGGCACCAAGTCGCCTTTTCCGTTGGCATGGATCGATTTTCCTGATGGCCCCGCGAGGCCGCCGAGGCAGAGCGCATGCGCATGGCGGCGGGCGCCGCCCGCGTCAGGATTTCCGAGACGGGACGCCGGAAAAAACAAATAGGCTGCGTTCCCGCTTGGACCGACCATCAGCGGGCAGGTCACGGCCTTGTGCGATGCCGCCAGCCAGGCGGGCGCGGGGTCTCCGGATAAACCCTAATGCAGATACGAGCCATGAAGCACAAGCGCATACGCACCTTCAATACCAAGGCAACCTACCCTGAACAGAACCTCGATAACGATCTGTGCCAGGCCGTCGTCGCGCGCGGCAGCACCGTCTTCTTGCGCGGGCAGATTGGCCAGAATCTGGACACCTCGGAGAGCGTCTGCATCGGCGATGCGGCGGGCCAGACCGAACAGGCGATGAAGAACATCGACATGTTGCTCAAGGAGGCCGGCGGCGAGCTGCAGGATATTTGCAAGATCACGATCTACATCATCGACCCGCGTTATCGGGAGCCGGTCTACCGCGTGGTCGGAAAATGGCTCAAGGGCGTGTTCCCCGTGTCCACCGGCATTGTGGTGTCAGCGCTGGCGCGCCCCGAGTGGCTGGTGGAAATCGACGCGACTGCCGTTATTCCGGATTGACGCCGCAGGAGGCCCAGCTCATGACTTTCTCCATCATTGCCCGCTGCCCGGCCACCGGCCAATTCGGCGCGGCTGTTTCGTCCTCGTCGCCCGCGGTCGCGGCGCGCTGCATCCGTGCGCGTGCGGGCGTAGGCGCGGCGGTCAGCCAGAACATCACCGACCCCGCCCTGGGGCCGCTCATCCTCGACGCGATGGCCGAGGGCCGCACGCCCGAAGGCGCGCTGCAGGCGCTGGCCGAACGTCCTTTCATCAGCTACCGGCAGCTGATGGCCATCGATGCCACCCAGGCGCCGGCCATATTCACGGGCTCGAACGCGCTGGGTCGCCTGGCCGACGCGCAAGGCGAGCATGCCGCATGCGCGGGCAATATGCTGGCGTCGCTGGAAGTGCCGGCGGCCATGTTGTCGGCGTTCGAGCAGGCCTCGGGTTCGTTGGCCGAGCGCCTGATGCAGGCCATGCTGGCGGGCCAGGCGGCTGGCGGCGAAGAAGGGCCGGTGCATTCGGCCGGGCTGCTGGTGGTGGCGGACCTGGATTGGCCCATCGTCGATTTGCGCATGGACTGGGTCGAGCAAGGTCCCGTCGAACGGCTGTACGAGGCCTGGCAGGTCTACGAGCCGCAGATCGAGGCCTACATCACCCGCGCCAGGGACCCGCGCGCCGCGCCGAGCTTTGGCGTGCCAGGCAATCCGTGAGCGCTTGCGGCTTGCGGCGAGTGCGAGAAAACCCGAGGAGCGCCATGCCCCGCTGTCAGGGCATAGTGGATACACTTTTGCACGGTGCGGTTGACGCTGGCGCCGGGCCGCGCCGGCGGCCTGCGCAGCGGACCGCCGCCTCCTTCCAGCCTGCTCCAGTTTTCTCACTTCGGACTATGCTCAATCGCATTTCGCTGCGCCAGATGGAGTACTTCGTCGCCACTGCCAAGCATGGCAGTATCGCCGCGGCATCCAACCAGATCCACATTTCGGCGCCGTCGATCTCGGCTGCCATCGCACATGTCGAAACCGAATTGGACGTGCAGCTGTTCGTGCGGCATCCGTCCAAGGGCCTGGCGCTGACAGTGCTAGGCCAGCAGGTCATGAGCGAATGCGAAGATCTGCTCGAGCGCGCGTCGCGCCTCTACAAGATTGCATCCGTTTCCAGCAACACCATCCAGGGCACCTTGCGCGTGGGCTGCTTCCAGTCGCTCACGGCCATGATCGCGCCCGAGGTGATCTTCGGGTTCTCGCGCGCATTCGACAAGGTCGAGCTGCACATGGTCGAAGGCGATCAGCAGTTGCTGATCGACAAGCTGCATACGCTGGAGATCGACGTTGCGCTCAGCTACGACCTGAGGCTGGGCGACGAGATATCGTTCGAGGCGCTGGCGCGCCTGCCGCCGCACGTGGTGGTCAGCGAGCTGCATCCGCTGTCGCAGCAGATCGCGGTAACGCTGGAAGAACTGGCGCGCTTGCCCATGGTGTTGCTGGACCTGCCCCTGAGCCGCGACTACTTCATGTCCCTGTTCGCGAAGTTCGGCCTGGAGCCGAACATCGTGGCGCGCTCGCGCTCTGAGGAAGTGGTGCGGTCCATGGTGGCCAACGGCATCGGCTACGCCCTGTTCAACGTGCGGCCGAAGTCCACCCAGGCCCTGGACGGCAAGCGCCTGGTGCGGCTGCGCCTGGTGGGCGAACACCGGCCCATGCTGCTCGGGCTAACCACCTACAAACCGATGAAGCCATCGCGCCTGACTGAAGTGTTCATGCAGCGCTGCCGCGCCTACATTTCGGACCAGTACATTCCGGGCATGAGCGAAGGCAGCTTCTTCGATCCCTACGTGCCTCCTGAAAACAAGTGAATGGACGGCGCGCGCGCCGTCCGTCTTTTGCAGGTCCATGCCATGAGCTCACCGACCCCGGACAACAGTCCAGACCTATTGCGCGAACTGCTCGCCTTTGAATCCGTCACGCTGACGCCCAATATCGACCTCATAGAACGGGTGCGGGAATTGCTGGCGCAGGCGGGCATCGCATCCACGCTGGCGGCGGACCCGCAGGACGCCAGGCGCAGCAATCTGTTCGCTTCCGTCGGCCCTTTGGAAGTACCCGGCATCCTGCTCTCGGGCCATACCGATGTGGTGCCCGTGACGGGGCAGCCCTGGACCACGCCGCCCTTTCAGGCGACCGAGCGCGATGGTCGCATCTATGGTCGGGGCAGCGCCGACATGAAGGGCTTCGTCGCCTGCGCCGTGATGGCCATGATCCGCGCGGCTCGCCTGCCGCTGGCGCGCCCGCTGCATCTGGCGCTGTCGTTCGATGAAGAAATCGGCTGCGTCGGCGTGCGCCACCTGCTGCGCGCGCTGCAAGACATGGAGCCTGCACCGTTGCTGTGCGTGGTGGGCGAGCCCACGCTGATGAAGATCGGCACCGGCAACAAGGGCAAGGCGGCCTACCGGGCCGTGTGCTGCGGCCAGGCGGGCCATTCCGGGCTGGCGCCGCATTTCGTCAACGCCATCCATACGGCCAGCGATCTGATCGGCGCGCTGCGCGACGTGCAGCGCGACCTGGCCGAACACGGACCGCGCGAGGCCGGCTATGACGTGCCATACACCACGGTGCATGCCGGCACCATCAAGGGCGGCACGGCGTTGAACATCGTGCCCGCGGAATGCGAAGTCAATTTCGAGATCCGCAACGTCGCGCAGGACGACCCTAACCAGATCCTGGAGCGGGTGCTGGAGCTGACCCGGACGAAGATGCGCGCCGCGGGCGCCCGGCCCGAGGCCGAACCGCCCCGGGTCGAAGTGGTCAACAGCTATCCCGGCCTGGCCACGGCGGACGGCTCGGCGGCCGTGGCGCTGCTGGCCTCGTGGCTGCCGCCGGACACGCCGCTCACCAAGGCTGCCTTCGGCACCGAAGGCGGGCTGTTCCAGCAGCTGTGGGCGCAGACCTCGGTGCTGATCTGCGGCCCCGGCAGCATCGAGGTGGCGCACAAGGCCGACGAGTACGTCGAACTTTCGCAGCTGCAAGCCTGCGACGCCATGCTGGAGAAGTTGACGCAGTATTTGATGGTTTAGGCGCCGGAGCGCGGGATCGCTGGCTACGTGGCAACGTTTTGAAGCAATCGCCTGTTGAGCCGGGGCTGCGAGAGCCTGCTATAACAGCGGCTACAGCTTTTCTGTAGGGCCAGGAAATGTCCATTCAAACGTTGAGCCGCTATGGTGTGGCGATTTTTGCGGCTGCGCTGATGGCCGGCTGCTCCTCCAGCGGTCCCAAGACTTCGGAGCAGGGTGCTGCCAAGTCGTATTCCTCCACTGCCCGCGCCGGCGGCGAGTGCGCGAGCCGCGGCAAGTGCATCTACAAGGGCGCGTATGAATCAGGGGAACGGAACTACGCCGAAGCCGAAGCCAAGCGCCTGAACATCGCCGAACTGGAGCGCCTGCGCCGCGCTTTCGGCAATTGACCCCGGCAGGGAACCGGCGCGCGCCCACGCCTGAAGAAATCATGCGGCACTACGACTCGGACCCGGACGAGGATCCCTGGGTTCGCGGCAAGCCTGCGCCGGAGCAGGTCGCGGTAGTACCTTATGACCCCGATTGGCCGGCCCGTTATGCCCAGCTTGAAACGCAGGTGCGCGAGGCTTTGGGGCCGGCCGCGCTGGCGGTCGAGCACATGGGGTCGACCGCGGTTCCGGGCTTGCCGGCCAAGCCGGTAATCGATATCGATCTGACGGTGGCCGACCCCGTGCAGGAGGACGCCTATGTCCCCGCGCTGGAAGCCGCCGGTTACGTGCTGGTCTTGCGCGAGCCGTCCTGGCATCAGCACCGTCTTTTGCAGCTGGCCGCGCCGCGCGTGAACCTGCATGTATTCGGCCCCGATTGTCCCGAGAATATCCGGCACCGGATGTTCCGCGACTGGCTGCGCCAGCACGCGGCCGACCGCGATCTGTATGCCCAGGCCAAGCGTATGGCGGCGGACGGCATGATGCAGGTCATGGATTACAACAAGCGCAAGGAAGCGGTCCTGCGCCAGATCTACGAACGCATGTTCCGCGCCGCCGGCTTTATCTGAGGCACGCCGGCGCGGATATCATCCCTATCCGCTTCAATAGTGGCTTTTCAGCGGCACGGCGGGGTCGGCCAGCACGTCGCGGGGCGGGTTCAGGCCCAGCTCCAGCAGCTTGCGCGCCGCCAGGTGGTCCATCGGGGCGTTGATCGATTCGACGCAGACCAGATGGCCGTCGGCAAAGTGCAGGATCGAGAAGCTGCCGGGCTTGGCGCCGGGCCGCAGGACGCGCTCGGTGTCCGGCGGCGCCAGGCCGGCGATCTGCAGGCGCAAGGCGCCCTGATCGGACCAGAACCAGGGCAGGGCGTGATACGGTGTTTTCGTGCCCAGCAGCACGCCGGCCAGGGTGCGGGCCTGGTCGTTGGCGTTCTGCACCGATTCCAGGCGCAGGGTCTTGCCCCAGCGCGCATACGGAAACGAGGTGCAGTCGCCGATGGCGTAGATGCCGGGCGCGGAGGTCTGCATCAGCCCGTCCACCACGATGCCGTTCAGGCAGTCCAGGCCGGCGGCCTGCGCCAGCGTGATCTCGGGCACGGCGCCGATGCCGGCGACCAGCAGGTCCACCGGATGCTCCACCTCGTTGACGACTACGCTGCGCACGCGGCCGTTCTCGGTCCGGATGTGTTGCAGGTCGGAGGACAGGCGCAGGTCGACGCCGGAGTCGTGCAGCACGCGGGCGACGTGTTCCGAGGCCTCGGGCGACACGGAGCGCGCCAGCAGGCGCGGCGCGGACTCGAAGACGGTGACCGGGCGTCCCAGGGCGCCCGCGGTGGCCGCGATTTCCAGGCCGATGAAGCCGCCGCCCACGACCGTGACCGACGGCGCGTCGGCGATCGCGGCGCGCAGGCGCGCGGCGTCGTCGGCGTTGCGCAGGTAGATCAGGTTCTGCAGTTCTTCGGGCACGTCCGGCAGGCGCCGCGCGCGCGTGCCGGTGGCCAGCACCAGCGCGTCATAGTCCAGCTGCTTGCCCGAAGCCAGCGTGAGCGTGCGCGCGTCGCGGTCTATGCCGACCGCGGGATCGGCCAGCAGCACCTGCACGCCAGCGTCGGCGTAGACCGCCTCGGGGCGCAGCAGCTGGATCGGAGCTTCCGGATCCTTGATGTAGGTCTTGGAGAGCGGCGGGCGATGGTAGGGCAGCGAGGCCTCTTCGCACACCAGCGTCAGGCTGCCGGGAAAGCCGCCTTCTATCAGGCTGGCGCACAATTGCGCCGCCGCGTGGCCGCCACCGACGATTACCACCTTCTGCATGCATGACTCCTGTTCTGCCTGGCCCGGTCTCGGGCCGAATCGGCAATGCTACCGCAGGTGGCAGCTGGAGGAACTGCATGCAGGACGCGAAGGGCGCTGCGCGCCTGGAGAGGATCAGGCCGCGGCGTTGGGGGACGGGCTCAGGCGCCCGGCAGCATGTAGCGGGCGGAAACGGCCAGGATGCGCTGGGCGGATTCGCGCAGCCTGCGGGCTTCGCGGTGGGCGTTGAGGGAAACCACGGCGTCGTAGCGGCGCGCGCTGAGCGGACCGGCCAGCAGCACCGGGCGGCGGGTAAGAATCGGGGATATCAAGCGTTGCATGTGGAGCATTCCTGCGGGCGTCAGGCCCAGTCGATGCCAGGTATCGTAAGGCGGCCGGGGGTGGCGGCCAACGAATTACCTTTTATATGAATATCCGGCGCGCGCCCGGGATTCGGGGGCTGGCGGATATTCGAACGCCAGTATCGCCCGCGAGTATGACAGCCATATGCCAGCGGCGCTTGCGGCCGCCCGGCAG